>NZ_JBQCVL010000008.1:0-91921 GCF_051958425.1 Neisseria sp. P0013.S005
ACTGTCTGCTTCGTTTTCTTCACCGCGTCAGCAGCGAAGAACCGAACTATACACCTCACAACAAAACCAGTCAACACTTTTCTCGAAATTATTTTCAGAAAATTAATCACAGACATGTTTTAAAAGGGTTTTTATTTTATAAAAAACTCCAACAACCTTTCTACACTATCCATACATACAAAAAAAATACAAAACAAAGGCCGTCTGAATTGCTCTTTCAGACGGCCTGTTTACATGATTTCTATTTATCCAATACGTTGAAGGACAATTTCTAGGACAAATTTACTGCCTACATAGGCAAAAATCAGACTGACAAATCCGACAATAGTCCAAACGGCAGCTTTTTTGCCGCGCCATGCGGTCATACTGTGTTTCAGCAATAATGCACCATAAATCAGCCACGACATAATACTGAAGATGGTTTTATGCGTGAAGGTCATCGGCTTGCCGAAAACGGTTTCTGCAAAAAATGTACCGCTGATTACGGAATAGGTCAATAAAACGAACCCTGCCCACATACCTTGGAACATAAGTTTTTCCAAACTCAATAATGGCGGCAAGAAGCTGACCAATACGGAAAAGCGGCGTTTGTGCAGATTGCGGTCGAGCAAAAGGATCAGGATGGCAAATAAGGTAACAATGCCAAATAATCCGTATGCGAGCAATGATGATGCGATGTGCGACAGCGGCAATAAGTCTACGATTTGGCGGCCTGAAAAATCACCCGGGAAAAGGAAACCCAACAATAAGGTCAATGCGGCACAGGGATACAACAAGAGTTGCACTCCGCGCAGACAATAAAAGAAGCTGCCCAGGCAGTACATCATCAGCATCAGCCAAACTATCAGACTGAGCGAATAGCCAAAACCGGTAATCAATACCCTATCCTGCAATACCGGGAACATCAATGCTGCGCCATGTACCAATAATGCGCCACTCAAAATCAGCAGCTCGGTTTTCAGCGGGTAAGACTTATTATTGTGCTTTTTATGTTGCAACCAGGAAAATGCGCCCAATCCGGCATACACCAGCATAAGGCAGATTAAGACAATCGGCATAAATATCTTTCTCAATAGACATGTGAACACTTGGCGGACACCCAGCCGGGTTTCAGACGGCCTTAGTGTGCGTATTTGTGTTCTTGAGGCATAACTTCGGACTATCGTGTAAAATAATCCGAATTTTATTTTAACAAAGAATGCCCTATATTGGGCAGCTATTCTCATTATCAAGGATAAGTATGTTAGACAACCTGACCAACCGCTTCAGCAAGGTACTTAAAAATATTCGCGGCCAATCAACGCTGACCGAAGACAATATTAAAGAAGCCTTGCGCGAGGTTCGTCTTGCCCTGCTGGAAGCCGACGTTGCATTACCCGTCGTTAAAGAATTCGTCAACACAGTCAAAGAACAGGCCCTTGGCCAAGAAGTCGTTGGCAGCCTGACGCCTGACCAAGCCTTTATCGGCGTGGTCAACCAAGCCTTAGTCGAATTGATGGGCAAGGAAAACAAAACGCTGGATTTATCGGTTTCACCGCCTGCCATCGTTTTGATGGCCGGTTTGCAGGGTGCCGGTAAGACAACAACCGTCGGTAAACTCGCCCGCCTGCTGAAAAACGATCAGAAGAAAAAAGTCTTGGTGGTATCTGCCGACGTTTACCGCCCTGCCGCGATTGAACAGCTGCGCCTGTTAGCCGAACAGGTCGGCGTGGACTTTTTCCCATCCGATACCAACCAAAAACCGGTTGAGATTGCGACTGCCGCCGTCGATTACGCCAAAAAACATTTTTACGATGTATTGATGGTCGATACCGCCGGCCGTTTGGCAATCGATGAAGAGATGATGAACGAAATCAAAGCGCTTCATGCGGCGGTCAACCCGGTTGAAACTTTGTTCGTTATTGATGCCATGCTGGGTCAGGATGCGGTAAATACCGCTCAGGCATTTAATGAAGCCCTGCCGCTGACAGGTGTCGTATTGACCAAGATGGACGGCGACTCACGCGGCGGTGCGGCATTGTCCGTACGCCATGTAACCGGCAAACCGATTAAATTTATCGGCGTCGGCGAAAAAATCAATGGCCTTGAACCTTTCCACCCCGACCGTCTTGCCAGCCGTATCCTCGGCATGGGCGACGTATTGACCCTGATTGAAGACGTTCAAAAAGGTATTGATGAAGAAGCCGCCGCCAAAATGGCGAAAAAGCTGCAAAAAGGCAAAGGCTTCGACCTCAACGACTTTAAAGAACAAATCCAACAGATGCGCAATATGGGCGGCTTGGAAAACCTGATGTCGAAAATGCCGGGCGAACTGGGGCAAATATCAAAACAAATCCCCGAAGGCACGGCTGAAAAAGCGATGGGCAAAGTAGAAGCCATCATCAACTCGATGACCCCTAAAGAACGCGCCAACCCTGCCCTGCTCAAAGCCAGCCGCAAACGCCGTATTGCAATGGGTGCGGGTACGACCGTACAGGAAGTAAACAAATTGCTCAAACAGTTTGAACAAATGCAACAAATGATGAAGATGTTTAGCGGCAACGGCTTGGGCAAACTGATGCGCTTGGCCAAAGGCATGAAGGGAATGAAAGGCATGTTCCCAGGTTTGTAAGCTGATTTGACAGAAAACGCCGTCTGAAAAGTTTCAGACGGCGTTTTTGTTTTGTATTCTGATTAAAACCATGAGGCTTTAAACAACCATTTCTTTCTATAACGTCTAATATAAAAGGCCGCCTGAAATCCTATTTTCAGACGGCCTTTGCTTATTCAACCTTCAACTTATTGCGACTTTTTCTGCTCTTCGCGTACTTTGTCCACCAACTGGTCAATCGTGGTCATGCCGGACTGCCAGTCTTTAAATTCGACTTGGTATTTGCCGCCGACGATAACGGTCGGTGTGCCGCTGATTTGGAATTTATTGGTCAATTCTTCCATTTGAGCCGCACGTGCTTGGCTTTCGGGCGCTTCAAATGCAGCCAATACTTTTTTGCCGTCAAATGCAGTTTGCTCGGACAACCATTTTTTCAGGGTATCGGTATCGGCCAAGTTGATTTTTTGGTTAACCATCGCATCGAAAATATGGCTGTTGGCTTTATCTGATTCACCGGCCATTTCCACTGCGGCCGCCAAACGTGCCAAAGGTTTCATTTCATCACCCCACACGACATGCTCCCGGCGCATATAGGTATCGTCTTTAAACGTTTTGATGTGCTCGCTCAAGACCGGTTCAAGATGGGCGCAATGCGGGCAGAAGTAGCCGAAGAATTCCAATACTTCGATTTTGCCGGCCTGCTGTTGCGGAATCGGATTGGACAATACGGTGTAATTGACACCTTCGGTCAATGCGGCAGGGGCTGCCGGAGCGGATGCGCTGCTTTGGGCGCTGTCTGCCGGAACGCTGGTTTCAGCCTGTTTGCCGCAAGCGGCCAATGCCAACAGGGTCAATGAAGTCAAAGCTAAGGTTTTCAGTCTCATAGGTATCTCTTTACATTCAAATCAATGTGCGGATTTTATGGCATTTTGTTGAAGGCGTGTTCAATTTGAGTGAAAAAATGTGTTTAGTTTTATTTCAGCCTTTATAAAGGCCGTCTGAAATATGGCTTAGATAATTAGCCTTATTTTCAGACGGCCTTTGCCTGATTTCATCAGAAACGGTAATTTACCCGAGCAGTATAGCCGCGCGGATTACCCGGCATAGAGTCCGAACGCCAGTATTTTTGATTGAGCAGATTGGCTGCGGCAAAGGTAACGTTAACATTTTTATGGTTCCAGCCGAGCATGGCATCAACTCGGGCAAAGCCTGGAAGCGTGGTCACTTCTTTATTTCTTGAGTCGTAGCCGTAGCGTTTGCCTGTACCGGTTACGCCGATTTCGCCGTAGAGGTTTTCAGTCGGGGTATAACGGAAAAACAGGTTGCCGGTAACGTTACTGGTGTTGTCCAAATGGATGCCCACGCGGTTTGGATTTTCCTTGTCTTCAACCACTTTCGCCTGCATTACGCCCAACGATCCGCGCAGGTAGAGTTTTTTGGGGATGATTTGTCCGATGGCGGACAACTCCACGCCGCGCGAACGGTGTTTGCCGCTGACTGCCCAAGTGTAGGGATCATTTTGCGCGTCGGGGCGGTAACGGATATTGAAGCGTTCGATTTGGTAGGCGGACAATGTGGTGCTGAGGCGGTCGTCCAGCCAACTACTTTTAACACCGGTTTCGTATTGACGGGTGTACTCGGGGTCGGCATTGAACACGGCGGCAGACGAAGTATCGATACTCAAATAGCCGCCGCGGCCGCCATAAGGCGCGAAACCTTTGTTATATGAGGCGTAAAGTGTGTGGACGGGATTAATATTCCACACTGCGCCGATGTTAGGGCTGAAAGAATGGCCGCTGTATTGGCGGCTGCTACCGGTGAGTTTGTTTTCGGAATTAAAGGTGTATTTGTCGTAACGACCGCCGAGGACGAATTTCAAATCGGGCGTGGCGGAGAAGATGTTTTGCACGAAAATGCCGTAGGAGTCGGCTTTGTGGCGGTTTTGGGTCAGAATAGGCTGCAATCTGCCCGAAGCCGGCCAGCTTGCTCGGTCGTATGGATCGATGGAGGCGGTAAAGGCGCGACTGTAACCCAATGTCGGGTTGCGGTGTTCGCGGCTGTAATCCAGGCCTACGGTCAGGTGGTTTTCAAAACGTCCGATGGTGTAGTCGCCGTTGAGTGTGAAATTGGACGACAGGGTTTTGTTGTCGGTCTGCTGCCAGGCGTAGTTGCGTTTGATTCGGCTGCCGTTTTCGCTGCCTGCATAAAAATGGTCGAAATCCTGCGCCGCCGTGCGGTGGGCGAGCTGCCATTGGGCGCGCCATTTGTCGTTGAAGGCGTATTCAAGGTCGGAACGCCAAACTTGCAGCTTGTCTTTGACAAAATCGTTCGGGTGGGCGAAACCCATGCGGTAAGGCAGTCCGAAGCGGTCGTACACGGACTTGGTCGGGCTGCGGTCGGGTGTGCGCTCCACATTGTCGTAGGTGTATTGCCCCGTCCATTTCAAGCCGTTGTCGAGTTTGACGGTAATGCTGGGCGAAACCATGACGTTTTTGCTGTCTATGCCGCTGCGGAACGAATTGGCGCGCCCGACTTCGCCGGTGAGGCGGATGGCGACGTTTTTGTTCAGCACTTCGTTGATGTCCATATTCAGGCTGCGGTTTGCCCACGAGCCATAAACCGCTCCGATGTTGCGGCTTTGTTTGAAGTTGGCGTATTTGCTGACCATGTTGATGACGCCGCCGCCGTTGGTGCGGCCGTAAAGGACGGAAGACGGGCCTTTCAGGATTTCCACGCGCTCGATGTTGGCAGTGCTGCGGCGCACCTGTCCGCTTTCGCGCACGCCGTCACGGTAAATATCGGATGCGTCGGCTTGAAAGCCGCGCAGGAAAATGCTTTCGCCGCGCATATCGTAGGCAGCATCGATGCCGGCGTTGCCTTCAAGGATGGAACTCAAATCGTTCGTGCCGTAATTTTTGTTTTTCTGGATATTGAGCGTATCAACGGTTTGCGGCGTTTCTTTAATGAGCTGTCCGTTGCGGGTAACGGCGGCTTCGTCGTAGTTGATGTAGCCTTTGAGTACGCTGGTATCGGACTGTCCGACCACAGAAACAGTGGGCAAAGTAGCGGTGTAATGTTCACCATTGTCCTGCGTATCGGCGGCAGCAACAGGGAAGGAAGCGATAATCAGCGTGGGTAATAAAGCCAAATGAAATGGTATTTGCATTTTTATACTCAATTTAACGAAACAACCGAATTATATTGCTTCAAAAAAGAAATGAGAATAGTTTCTTTTAATTATATTTAACATGATATTTGTAAACAAAGGCCGTCTGAAACACATATCAGTTTCAGACGGCCTCTCTTCTTGATAGACACTTCTAAACTATTTACTTAACAGCATTTCCTGCATCAGCTTCATACCCCATTGCCAGCCGCCGAGTGCGCTGTTTAACTGGCCGGAATGCGGCGATTGAAGCAGGCGTGCATGCCAACAGTCTGCCTGTTCTTGCGCCCAATCGCGTGGCGTGCCGTTTGTTTCGGCGATAACCAGCGCTGTACGGCAAGGGCAGCGGACACGCTGGAACGTATGGATTTCATCCTCAGGAAAAGCTTCTGGACGCGGCGAGACCAAAATAATATTGGTCAGGCGTTTTTGCGTCATGATGTCGGCTTGATACAGCCATGCCAAAAATGCGGATACGCCGGCACCATGAGCCACGACGGCAATATTTTTGCTGACAATATGGTCGAAGGCCGTCTGAATGGCGTGTTGCCATTCGGAAATGGTCTGCCGACTATCGGCTTCAGCAGTTTGAACAATCGGATAGCTGACCGCCCAGCGGTCTATCCACATTTCCGCTTCATCCGCATCGCGTATCAGAAACAGTGCCATTTCTTCGAGTTCGAAGCTCTGCATTTCAGACGGCCTATTTGAGCAAGTCGTTGAGTGTAAATGCAATCAACAATGCGGCAGGCACGCTGAGGATGGCACAAGTCACCAGACAAAGTACGATGTTGGCAATCAGCCGCCAGCCCTTCCAAGCAAAGCATTTGGCCGCAATCAGCAGGCAAGGCAGGGAAAACAGCAGCCATACCAACGCCCAAGTCGGATTGGCCTTGGTCGGCGCAACCCAGCCGGACATCCGCGCCAGCATAAACACCGCCCACACCAGCATAGGCAATACAAATGCTGCCACGACCCACGCCGCGCCTACGCCGGTTTTGCCGTTTATATTCCAATCATATTTACCCAAAACCTTATTCGGCAACATAGTCATACTCCACAACTAAAGGGGCGTGATCCGAGAATTTTTCGTCTTTATAAACATGTGCGGAAACGGCTTTGGCGGCCAACTCCGGCGTAACCATCTGATAATCGATACGCCACCCGACATCTTTCGCATACGCTTGTCCGCGGTTGCTCCACCAGGTATAGCCCGGCACATCGGGATAAAGTGTGCGCCACATATCCGTCCAACCAAGCTTGTGGATGACTTTGCCTATCCATTCGCGCTCTTCAGGCAAGAAGCCCGAATTTTTCTGATTGCCCTTCCAGTTTTTCAAGTCGATGTTTTGGTGGGCAATGTTCCAGTCGCCGCAGACAATGATGTCGCGTCCTTCGTTTTTCATGGCTTCGAGCATGGGATAGAACGCGTCCAAAAAGCGGTATTTCACTTGTTGGCGCTCTTCCGCGCTGCTGCCGCTGGGCAGATACAGCGAAATCACCGACAACTTGCCGAAATCGCAACGGACAAAACGGCCTTCCCTGTCAAATTCTTCAATGCCCATGCCGATTTGCACATTGTCAGGTTTGCGTTTGCTGTACACCGCCACACCGCTGTAACCGCGCTTTTCCGCGCAATGCCAGTAGCCGTGCATACCGTGCGGATTTTTCATATCGTCTGACAGGTCGGCCTCTTGAGCTTTCAGTTCCTGCACGCAGACGATGTCGGCACCGGAAGCAGCGATGTATTCATAAAAACCTTTTTTATAGGCGGAGCGGATGCCGTTGACGTTGGCAGAGATGATTTTCAACATAAGATTTGAGTGATTTTTAAAAACGGATAATAGGATTGAGGTTTTCAGACGGCCTGCAAGTCATAAACAAATACTTTGGAATTGCGGCCGTTGGCATTGTATTCCTGCCGGCGTTCGGCAGGCAGGTCATCGGCTGAGGCCGTCTGAAAGCCCCGTTCGACAAACCATTCGCCCGTGTGCGTAGATAAGGCGAAAAGCGTTTTGATATTTAAGGCGCATGCTTTTTGAAACAGATGTTCCAACAGTAATTCGCCGTAGCCGCCATCGCGCGCTTCGGGCGACACCACCAGACAGGCCAATTCGCCGCAGTCCGACTCGGAAAAGGTTTTCAGCGCCACGCAGCCGTAAATGTTTTGATCGTGTTCCAATACGGAAAAACTGGAAATATGGTTTTCCAAATACTCGCGGCTGCGGTGTAACAAGATGCCTTGTTCCGCCAACGGACGGATTAAGGCGATGATGTGCGGAATGTCGTCGCTGCGTGCCTGACGGATGGAAACAAACGGCTCACGCGCAATAGATGTACCGCTGCCCTCGCGGGTAAACAGCTCGCGCAACAGGCTACCATCTTCACGGCCGTTGAGAATCTGTACCCGCGATACGCCGTTTTCCAACGCGCCTACCGCCGCATGCAGCAAATCGGCCGGCGCATCGGGATTGTCGTGTATCAGTTCCTGCACTTCACCGACAGACAAAGTATTGGCCAACGAGCCGTCGGCACGACGAATACCGGTTTCTTCGGTCAAGAAAACCAGTTTCTCCGCCTGCAAAGCCATGGCCACTTCCTGAGCGGTTTCGCACATACTCAGGTTGAAGGTTTTGCCGCTGTACGAATGTCCCAAAGGACTGATCAGCACCACCGCGCCGCCATCCAAACGCAAACGGATTTCTTCCGCGTCGATTTTGCGGACGGTACCGGTATAGCCCATGTCCACGCCGTCGATAACGCCCAACGGCCGGGCGGTAATAAAGTTGCCACACGCGATAACCGGCGGCTTGCTCCGTTGCGGTGCGGATACGCTGCTGAACAAGGCTGCTTCCACATCGCTGCGGATAATCCCCGCCACCTGCTTCACTTCCATCAAAGTCGCTTCATCGGTAATCCGTCGGCTGCCGCTGTATTTCGGAACAAAATCCCGACCCGAAGCCAATTTGTCGAGCAAATGCCGCGAACCGTGTACCAAGACCAAACGCAAACCCAAGCTGGCCAACAGATTTAAATCTGCGGCCAAACGAATCAAGGTTTCGCCTTCCAACAGGCTGTCGGTCACGCCGACCACCATGGTTTTGTCGCGCAAATATTGGATATAGGGCGCGGCCTCACGAAAGCTGGCGACAAAATGGGCGATGGCACTCATAGCAAGGCAAGATAAAAGAGTTGCATAATCAAAACCGTCAGCGCAATCAGCGATGCCAAAGTCCAGTTGAAACCGTCCTTGCGCGTTTTGACCGCCGCCTGCTCTTCCGCCTTGGGCTCTTCCTTGAGCGCGCTGTTGAGCAAATCGGAAATTTCTTTGCGCGAGAGTTTGGAATGTTTGAGGATTTGCGCGCCGATGTTATGCACGAGGCGCACATCCGTTACCGCCACAGGCAGATGGGCCGGATCGGCCGGCAGGTTGCCCGACAGATAATCCTTGGCCTTAAACATCCCCGAACAACGCGTGCAGACCACGAAACCCTGCGCCACGTTAAACTGGGCATCTTTCACCCAATGCGGTGTTTTACAATGAGGACAAGAACAAGCAGGCATGAGTATTTTCCGTAAGTGTATTAAATCAAAAATATATTTTAGCTAATGTTTCAGGCCGTCTGAAAAATGTTTCAGACGACCTGAGCATGATGTTATGGTTTAAACCGCGCCGTAACGTTCGCGATAAGCTTTGACCGGCTCGAAGAAGCCGCCAAATTCGGCATTGTTTTGCAAGAGCGTGAACAAATCGTTCAAGTTGGCAATCGAAACCACCGGCAGGCCGTATTGTTTTTCGACTTCCTGCACCGCCGACAATTCGCCCGTGCCTTTTTCCATACGGTCGAGCGCAATAGCCACTGCGGCAGGCGTTGCGCCTTCGGCCTCAATCAGTTTGACCGACTCGCGCACGGATGTACCGGCGGAAATCACATCATCGATAATCAGCACGCGGCCTTTCAAAGGCGCGCCCACCAACACACCGCCTTCGCCGTGGTCTTTGGCTTCTTTGCGATTGTAGGCAAACGGTACGTTTACGCCTTTTTCCGCCAACATCATCGCTGTTGCCGCCGCCAAAATAATACCTTTATAGGCTGGGCCGAACAGCATATCGAACTTCACGCCGCTGGCAATAATGGCCTCGGCGTAAAACTTCGCCAGTTGCAAAGTCGATGCGCCGTCATTAAACAAACCGGCATTGAAAAAATAAGGCGACTGACGGCCGGCCTTAGTCGTAAATTCGCCGAATTTCAATACGTTTTGTGCCAAAGCGAATTTGAGGAAGTCTTGACGGAAATCGGACATTTGGGTTCTCCCGAAAGATGTTGATTTATCAAAGAAACGATTATAAAGGATTCATGCGGAAAAATCAGGCCGTCTGAAAACAGGTTTACCCCCACTTTAAACCGACAAGGCGGCATTGCCGTCTTATCCCTGCAATCAAAACGGATTATTCCCGATGATACGGATGGTTGTGCAAAATCGAAACGGCGCGATAAAGCTGCTCGGTCAATAAAACGCGCACCATGCCGTGCGGCAAGGTCAGGCTGGAAAGGCGCATCATCATGTTTGCCTGCTGTTTCAATCGATCGGTCATGCCGTCTGCGCCGCCGATAATAAAGCAGACGTGTTCGCCGTTTTGCTGCCAGCCTTTCAAATGTTGCGCCAATTCGACCGAAGTCGGCGCTTTGCCGCGCTCGTCCAATACCACCAAAAACGCGCCCTGCGGTATGGCTTCCAACAGGCGTTTTTCTTCAGCCGCCATGCCCTGAGCCGCATTCACACCCGCGCCGCGTTTCTCTGGCTTGATTTCTTTCAGCGCATAATTGACATCGCGCCCGAAGCGCTTGGCGTACTCGCCGACGGCTTCATCCACCCAACGCGGCATTTTCGTGCCGACAGCCAAGACGGTGATATTCATGGAGTATCCTTTTGTTATCGAATTGTCGGTTGGGGATTATGGTCAAGCAAGTTCTTAACCTTTTCAAACCATGAGCCAATACCCACCTCAACCGACTGAAAATAAAAGGCCGTCTGAAAGCCGAATGTATCCCGTTCGGCTGTTTCAGACGGCCTTTCAATGATTAGCAGTGAACCAGCGTACCTTCGTTTTCGCCGGTTACCACGCGTTTGAGCGAGCCTTCTTTAGCAATGCCGAATACCACGATATTGAGCTTGCGTTCTCGGCAGAGGGCGAAAGCGGTGGCATCCATCACTTTGAGGTTTTTCAACAAGGCTTCGTCAAAAGTAATGGTTTCGTAGCGTGTTGCAGATGGATCTTTTTTCGGATCTGCGGTGTACACGCCGTCAACGTTGGTGGCTTTGAGCATCACGTCGCAGTTCATTTCCGCACCGCGCAATGCGGCGGCAGTATCGGTCGTGAAGAACGGGTTACCGGTACCGGCGGCAAAAATCACGACTTTGCCTTCTTCCAAATATTGAATGGCTTTAGGACGGGCGTAAGTTTCAGCGATTTGCTGCATAGACAGTGCGGATTGTACGCGCGCTTTGATGCCCAAAGTTTCAAATGCGTCTTTAAGTGCCAACGCGTTCATTACAGTTGCCATCATGCCCATGTAGTCAGCAGTGGCGCGGTCCATGCTGCCTGCTTGTGCAGATACGCCGCGGAAAATGTTACCGCCGCCGACAACGATACCGACTTGCACGCCCATTTTAACGACTTCGGCAATTTCGCCGACAGTTTGAACGATGGTATCGTGATTGATGCCGAACGGATCGGAACCCATCAGGGATTCGCCGGAGAGTTTCAGTAATACGCGTTTGTATTTGATTTGCTGTGTCATGGGATACCTTGCTTTCTTGAATGTCGTCGGTCGGAGTTGGGCCGTCTGAATTTCAAACGGTCGGATTACAATGATATGGCGTGTTGTTCTATTATTGTTTTGGTTTTCAGACGGCCTGAATATTCGGTCGTCTTAAAATAGGTACCGTAAACGGTTTTCTCAAAAAAAAGCACCCTGATTCGTTTGGAATCTAGGTGCTTTCTTTTTCATAAGTGCCTTACACTTTAGCAGCGGCAGCGACTTCGGCTGCGTAGTCAACAACGGCTTTCTCGATACCGTCGCCTACTTTGTAGCGTACGAAGCTAACCACTTCAGTGCCGTTTTCTTTAGCGAATTGGGCAACAGTTTGGTCAGGGTTCATCACGAATGCTTGGCCGTTCAGAGTGATTTCAGCCAAGAATTTGCGGATACGGCCTTCAACCATTTTAGCGGCGATGTCGGCAGGTTTGCCGGAAGCGATAGCTTGTTCGGTGTAGATGTGGCGTTCTTTTTCAACGGTTTCAGCATCTACTTCGGCTTCGCTTACGCATTGTGGTTTAGCGGCAACGATGTGCATACCGATTTTGCGTGCTACGTCTTCAGAGCCTTTGAACTCAACCAATACGCCTTCGGTAGCCAAAGCACCGTGGATGTAGGCAACCAGTTGGTTGGCAGTGTCGATCACTTGGAAGCGGCGAACAGACATGTTCTCGCCCAATTTAGCAATGATGGCTTTACGTTCTGCTTCAACCAGTTCGCTCAGTTCTTCAACAGAAGCCGGTTTTTTCTCGGCAGCAGTTTTAGCAACGAAGTTGGCAAATTCTACGAAGCCGGCGTCTTTAGCAACGAAGTCGGTTTCGCAGTTTACTTCAACCAATGCGCCGACATTGCCGTTGATCGCGTAAGCCAATACGCCTTCGGCAGCAGTACGGCCAGCCAGTTTACCGGCTTTCGCACCAGATTTAATACGCAGGATTTCTTCGGCTTTGTCGAAGTTGCCTTCAGCTTCAACCAAGGCTTTTTTGCATTCCATCATGCCCAGGCCGGTAGCGGCGCGCAGGTCGGCAACCATTTTTGCAGTAATTTCTGCCATTTTGAATCTCCTAGATTTTTGGGAACACGGCGATTGCCGTGTTTGGAAATAGTGGCCGTCTGAAACGGATTTCAGAACGGGATTTGAGAAAAGGGGCATAACGCCCCTCTTCTGTGTACCGAATTACTCGGCAGCAGCTTCTTGGGCAGCGGCTACAGTTTCTTGCAGCGCTTGGTTTTTGCCTTCCAAAACTGCGTCGGCGATGCCGCGACAGTACAGGCGGATAGCTTTAGCGGAGTCATCGTTACCAGGGATAACGTATTTCACGCCGTCAGGGCTGTTGTTGGTATCGACTACGGCGATAACAGGGATGCCCAATTTTTCAGCTTCAACCAGAGTACCTTTTTGGTAGCCGGTATCGATAACGAAAATCGCGTCAGGCAGGCCTTTCATGTTTTTGATACCGCCCAAAGAACGTTCCAGTTTTTCAACGTCGCGTTGCATTTCCAGAATTTCTTTTTTGTTGAAACCGCCTTCAGCAGCGTTTTCCAGGGCAGCAGTTTTTTCTTCCAGGCGTTTGATGGATTGCTTAACGGTTTTGTAGTTAGTCAGCATACCACCCAACCAGCGGTAATCAACGAAAGGCATACCGGCACGGGTAGCTTCTTCGCGGATGATGTCGCGGGCTTGGCGTTTGGTACCTACGAACAATACTGTACCTTTGTTGGCAACCAGACGACGTACGGCTTCTTGCGCCTCTTGGAACATCGGCAGGGTTTTTTCCAAGTTTACGATATGGATTTTGTTGCGCGCACCGAAAATGTATTGAGCCATTTTCGGGTTCCAGAAACGGGTTTGGTGACCGAAGTGAACACCGGCTTCAATCATCTGACGCATAGTAATTTGAGACATGTTATTTCCTTGAAAGGGTTAAAGAGCACACATTCAATCGCATAGAACTTGATAGGCGGCGCCTATTGTCAAGCACCCTTCGGCGAAAGTGGGCATAAGTTTTAAAAAATAAAAGAGTGTTTCCGAAATGGAAAACTGACGGATTATAGCGGATAAGAGGCCGTCTGAAAAGGGATTTTATACCTTTCCGTCCTGTTTTTCATCCGTCTGTACCGCCTTTTGGCGAGCCGCTTCAAACTCCGCCTGCTCCTGCCGTTTCATCCGGCGGTTGCGGCGGCGGATGGTCACGACGAAGACCGTGAACACGGTGGGCAACACTGCCCAAAAAACCAAATAAATCAACGCGCGCGCAATACTCGGCTGCGCGGCGGAAAACATCACGGCAACAAAAAGATAGCCGATGGCGACAATGTGCCACATTGTATGCGTCCTGTTTGAATGTTAACAAAATCGTTATAATCGCAACATTCTACCGCAATCCCGAAAGGCCGTCTGAAAATGAGGAACCCCGAAAAATCGGCATTACGCAAACAGTTCCGCCGTGCACGCGCACAAATGAGCGCAGACGAGCGAAACGCCGCCACAGAAACCATCAACCGCCTGCTCAAACTCTACATCAAAAAAGGACGGAAAATCGGCGTGTATTGGCCGATGGGCAAGGAATTGCGATTGGACGGCTTTGTCCGTGCCGCACAAAAGCGCGGCGCAAAACTCTACCTGCCCTATATAGAACCGCACACGCGGCGGATGTGGTTCACCCCCTACCCTGCCGACGGTGCCAAACAAGAACGCAAACGCGGCCGCGCTAAATTGAGCGTCCCCCAATTCACCGGCAAAAAAATCCGCGTCCACCAACTCAGCCTGCTGCTGGTTCCCATCGTCGGCATCGACAAACGCGGCTACCGCCTCGGACAAGCTGGCGGCTATTACGACGCCACCCTCTCCGCCATGAAATACCGCCTGCAAACCCAAACCCTGGGCGTAGGCTTCGGCTGCCAACTGACCGACACACTGCCGACCGAACCCCACGACCTGCCGCTGGACGGGTTTGTATCGGAGTCGGGCGTGCTGATGTTCAAACATCATTAATCAATAGCTTTCAGACGACCTCAGAGATGCCGTCCGTTAAGACACTATAAAAGGTCGTCTGAAAACTCAAACCATCAAATACAAAGGAAACCCCCATGACTGATTTCTCATCCACTCCCGTTTTATCCTTCGACCGCGTCCGTCTCGAACCTTTAACAACGGCACACGAAGCCGGTTTGCGCGAAGCAGTTTGCGACGGCGAAGTTTGGAAGCTGAACGTAACCACCGCGCCCGAACCCCACCAAGTAGCTGACTATATCCGCACCGCCATACAAACCCGCCTCGCCTTTGCCGTCATCGACGAAGACACGGGAAAAATTGTCGGCTCGACTTCGCTTTACCACATCAACCCTGCCATCCCACGCCTCTACATCGGTTTCACATGGTATGCCCTGTCGGCACAGCGCACGCACATCAATACCGCCTGCAAAATCATGTTGCTCGACTACGTCTTCAACACTTTAAACTGCCGCTGCGCCTGCTGGCAGACCGACAACCTCAACACCGCCTCCCAACGCGCCATCGAACGCTTGGGCGCACACCAAGACGGCATCTTGCGCTGCCACAAGCTGCGGAAAGACGGTAGCGTGCGCGATACGGTCGAATACAGCCTGCTGCGTGAGGAATGGCTACAGGCAAGGGCAAAACTGCTCAAAAAAGCGGCAGCTTATGACGCATCCTGAAAAAACGTTTTCTTCTTCATTTTTTCATCAAAACACGCCCATCTTGCTGACAATCCGAACTCTTTAAAAAATTAATGAAATAAGGTGCAACACCGTCAATCCCCTGATAAATAAAGGCCGTCTGAAACTTTCAGACGGCCTTTATTCAAATTAACCCTTACTTAGCATCTTTAAATCCGCGTTTCAAATGCACCATCAACAATGCGACGGCGGCAGGCGTGACGCCGGAAATGCGGCTGGCTTGGCCGACGGTTTCGGGTTTATGCTGATTCAGTTTTTGCTGCACTTCTGCCGACAAACCTTTGACTTTGCTGTAATCGATATCCTCGGGCAGCTTTAAGGTTTCGATGTCGCGGCGGCTGTCAATTTCTTCGTTTTGGCGGTCGATATAGCCTTGGTATTTGACTTGGATTTCGACTTGTTCGACCACGCTGTCGGCAAGTGCGGTTTCAGGTTGTGCGTCGGGCAGGGTCATCAGTGCGGCGTAGTCGAGGTTCGGGCGGCGCAGGAGGTCGTGCAGGTTGGCTTCGCGGCTGAGTTTTTGGCCGAATACGCGCAGCTGTTCTTCTTCGGCGAGTTTTTGCGGTGTGTACCACGTTGTTTTCAAACGTTGGATTTCGCGTTCGATGGCTTCGCGTTTTTCGTTGAACATGCGCCATTGCTCTTCACCCACCAAGCCGATTTTGTAGCCGTCTTCGGTCAGGCGCATGTCGGCGTTGTCTTCGCGCAGTTGCAGGCGGTATTCGGCACGGCTGGTGAACATACGGTAGGGTTCGTTCACGCCTTTGGTGATGAGGTCGTCCACCAATACGCCGAGATAGGCTTGTTCGCGGCGCAGCAGCAGCGGGTCTTGTTCGCGGACGTATTGCACGGCGTTCGCGCCTGCGAGCAGACCTTGCGCGGCGGCTTCTTCGTAGCCGGTCGTGCCGTTGATTTGTCCGGCGAAGAAGAGGCCTTGGATGGTTTTGGTTTCGAGGCTGGCTTTGAGGTTGCGCGGGTCGAAGTAGTCGTATTCGATGGCGTAGCCCGGGCGCAGGATATGGGCGTTTTCGAGGCCTTTCATGCTGCGAACGAGCGCGATTTGGATGTCGAACGGCAGACTGGTGGAGATGCCGTTGGGGTAGTATTCGTTGGTGGTTAGGCCTTCGGGTTCGAGGAAAATCTGGTGGCTGTCTTTGTCAGCGAAGCGGTTGATTTTGTCTTCGATCGACGGGCAGTAGCGCGGGCCGACGCCTTCGATTTTGCCGGTGAACATGGGGCTGCGGTCGAAGCCGCTGCGGATAATGTCGTGTGTTTTCAAATTGGTATGCGTAATCCAGCAGGACACTTGGCGCGGGTGCATTTCGGCGTTGCCGCGCACGGAAAAGACGGGCACGGGCGTGTCGCCGGGCTGTTCGGTCAGTTGGGAGAAATCAATCGTGCGCCCATCAATGCGCGGCGGCGTGCCGGTTTTCAGACGGCCTTGCGGTAGGTTCAATTCGCGCAAGCGACCACCGAGCGATTTGGCGGCTGGATCGCCGGCGCGGCCGCCTTCGTAGTTTTCCAAACCGATGTGGATTTTGCCGGACAAAAATGTGCCGGCGGTCAATACGACTGCGCGTGCTTTAAACTCCACGCCCATCGCGGTGATCACGCCTGAAATGCGGTCGCCGTCGAGCGTTACGTCTTCGACGGCTTGTTGAAAAAGGTCGAGGTTTTCTTGGTTTTCCAACATTTCGCGGATGGCGGCTTTATATAGGATGCGGTCTGCCTGCGCGCGCGTGGCTCGCACTGCTGCGCCTTTGCTGGCGTTCAAGCGGCGGAACTGGATACCGGATTTGTCGGTGGCCAATGCCATTGCGCCGCCGAGCGCGTCGAGTTCGCGCACAAGATGGCCTTTGCCGATACCGCCGATGGAGGGATTGCACGACATTTGTCCGAGGGTTTCGATGTTGTGCGAGAGCAGCAGGGTTTGCGCACCCATGCGTGCGGCGGCAAGCGCGGCTTCGGTACCGGCATGGCCGCCGCCGACGACAATCACGTCGTAGGTTTTGGGGTAAATCATATAAGTCATGTTTGTGTGTTCTGTAAAGGTTTCAGACGGCCTTTTGTTGATCAGGCCGTCTGAAAAGTGGAATCAAATCTTAAAACCAAGCTTAGAAGGTATAGCCTGTTTCCAATTCGTCATCGCCGACCAATTCGACCAGCAACGCATACAGCGGTGCCAAATCATTGTAACGGCGCGATACGCGGCGCAAGTAGTTCAGGAAGCGCGGGATTTCAGGGCGGTATTTGTCTTTGCCGTCGCGGTAGCACAGGCGGGCAAAAATGCCGGCCACTTTCAAATGGCGTTGTACGCCCATCCATTCAAACCAGCGGTAGAACTCGTCAAACTCGGCAGGCACAGGCAGCTGGGCAGCACGTGCTTTTTCCCAGTAACGGATGACCAAGTCCAATACAAATTCTTCTTCCCATTCGATAAATGCATCACGCAACAGCGACACCAAATCATAGGAAATCGGGCCGTAAAGCGCGTCTTGGAAGTCCAACACGCCCGGGCGGCCTTTTGCCAGCATCAGATTGCGGACGATAAAGTCGCGGTGGACATACACTTTAGGCTGCGCCAACAGGGGCGGCAACAGCGTATCGACGGTTTGCTGCCACAACTGGCGTTGCTTGAAGGTCAGCTCGCGGCCCAATTCTTTGGCCACAAACCATTCGGGGAACAAGTTAATCTCGCGCAGCATGACTTCGCGGTCGTATTCCGGCAGTTTGCCGGGTTGGCTGGCTTTTTGCAGTTCGATCAATTCGTCGATGGCTTCAAGCAGTAGGGCTTTGTGGGCGGTTTCACTGTTTTCCTGATTCATGGCGGCCAGGAATGTGGTATTGCCCAAATCGTTCAACACCATAAAGCCCAACGCTTCATCCACATGAAGCACTTGCGGCACATTGACCATGTTAAACAGTTTTTGCACTTTCAAATACGGCGCAACACTCATCTTCTCAGGAGGCGCATCCATACAGATAACGGTCTGGCCGTCTGAAAACGTCGCGCGGAAATAGCGGCGGAAGTCGGCATCGGCTGCCGCAAAGCTCAATTCGAACGGCTGGTTCGGGTAAACAGACTCCAGCCAGTTTTGTAATTCGGTTTGTCGTTGCATAGCGGTATCGCAGAATTTCAGGTTACAATAACCGCTATTCTAACTGGCAAACCGATTTAAGGGGCGATTTTGGCTCGTTTATTTTCACTCAAACCCTTGGTACTCGCCTTAATTATGGGCTTTGGCGCAACAGCCGTGCGCGCGGAAGATGCTTCTGTTCCGCAGGCGGAAGACTATACCCCTGCCCCCACCACTGCATCCAAACCGGCACAAACCAGCCAAAGCGAAGCCGATCCGCTTTCTTTGGGCAGCACGTGCCTGTTTTGCGACCATGAAGATGCCAAGCCGGTCGAAACCGCCGAAATCAAACGCAGCGGCGAGCCTGCCCTGCCTGCCGATTACACCCGCGTCAACGCCGATAAAATAGAAGGTCAGACCCAAGTCGGCGTCCGTGCTGAAGGCGACGTCATCGTTGAGCGCAATGCCGATGTTCTCAATTCCGATTGGGCGCAATACGACCAAGCCACCGATACCGTTACCGCCGGTGACCGCTTTACCCTGTATCAAAACGGTTCGACCGTATCCGGCGACCAATTGGTTTACAACCTCAAAGACCAAACCGGTTCCGGCACCGCCGTGCGCCTCAATACCGAACAAGGCGGACGCCGCCTTCAAAGTGTCAGCGAAAAAGCCGAACTCAAAGGCAAAGGCCTCTACAAACTCATCAACACCAAATTCAACACCTGTTCGCCCGGCGATGCCAGCTGGTATATCCAAGCGCAAAGCATTGAGGCCGATGAATCGACTGGTATCGGCGTGGCCAAACACGCTTCGCTCGTATTCGGCGGCGTATCCGTCCTCTACACGCCTTGGGCGGACTTCCCCATCAATGGCAACCGCAAAAGCGGCCTGCTCGTTCCGACCATTGCCACAGGTTCAGACGGCCTTGAGCTGAGCCTGCCCTACTACTTCAACCTTGCGCCGAATTTGGATGCCACCATCCGCCCGGGCATTATCAGCAAACGCGGTGTGCAACTGGGCGGCCAAGTCCGTTATCTGCAACCAAATTACAGCGGCGAAGTCGATGGCGACTGGATGCCCAACGACCAAAAAAGCGTCCACAACAATCGCTACCAGTTTAAATGGAAACACCAGCAGCAGCTGAACAGCAAAATCAGCGGCGGCATCAATTACAACCAAGTTTCCGACGATGATTACTACCGCGACTTCTACGGCCGCGAAGACATCGCGCGCAACGTCAACCTCGACCGTCAGGCATGGCTCAATTACAGCGACAAACTGTTGGGCGGCAGCTTTGACGGCTCGTTGCGCGTACAAAAATATCAAACGCTGGCCAACCAAGACGGTTATAAAGACGAGCCTTATGCCATCATGCCCCGTCTGACCGGCCGTTGGCAAAGCCATATCGGCAAGGCTCAGCTTAACGTATTAGGCCAATTCACCCACTTTAACCACGACACCAAGCAAGACGGCAGCCGCGTAGTACTCTATCCGAGCGTCAAATGGGATTTCCACAACCAATGGGGCTACATCCGGCCTAAAGTCGGCGTACATGCCACTTATTACAGCCTCAACAGCTTTAACGGTCAAAGCGGCCGCAATGTCAGCCGCGTCCTACCGATTATCAACGTCGACAGCGGCCTGACTTTCGAGCGCAGGGCCCGACTCTTCGGCGGGGAATACCTGCAAACGCTTGAACCGCGCCTGTTTTACAACTACATTCCGACCAAGTCCCAAAACGACCTGCCCAATTTCGATAGCTCCGAAAACAGCTTTACCTATTCGCAGCTGTTCCGAGAAAACCTGTATTCGGGCAACGACCGCATCAATTCGGCCAACAGCCTGACGCTGGCCACACAAAGCCGTATCCTCAACCCCAATACCGGTGCAGAACTCTTCCGTGCAGGTATCGGCCAGAAGTTTTATTTCAAAAAAGACAACGTCCTGCCTGACGGCAACGTCAGCAATTATCCGCGCAGCCAATCCGACTGGGTAGCCTTTGCACACGGCAACCTTACTCCGAGTACCCGCATTGATTTGGACATCCACTACAACCAAAACCTAAGCCGTGCCGAAAGCTACGCCGCAGGGATTACCTACAACCCCAAACCCGGCAAAGTCTTAAGCGCGCGCTACAAATACGGACGCAACGAACGCATCTATCTGCAAGCCAACGGCAACTATTTCTACGACAGGCTCAGCCAAGTTGACCTTGCCGCCCAATGGCCGTTGAGTAAAAACCTGTACGCCGTCGCCCGTTACAACTACGAAATCGAAGCCAAAAAACCGCTGGAAATGCTCATCGGTGCAGAATACAAAAGCAACTGCGGCTGCTGGAGCGCAAGCTTGGTCGGCCAACGCTATGTTACCGGCGAAAACAGCCACAAAAACGCCGTATTCTTCAACCTACAACTCAAAGACTTGAGCAATATCGGCAACAACCCATTCGAAAAACTCCGCTTAGCCATCCCCGGTTACAGCAAAACCAACGAGGTAGTCAAACAATGAACTTCAAACCCCTGATTCTCGTCGCCGCACTCACTCTCGCAGTAGGCGCACATGCCGCTCCTAAAGCCAAAGCAACCAAAGCGCGTGCCAACAAAACTCCAGTCGTCAGCGCCACCACCATGCCAGCCGTACAAGGCGGCGTACATCTTTCAGACGGCATTGCCGCGGTTGTCGACAACGAAGTCATTACCCACCGCCAAGTAGCACAAGCCGTAGCGCAAGCGCGTCAAACCATGCCTAAAGGCACACAAATGGACGCCAACGAGCTGCGCCAACAGGTTTTGGCACAAATGATCAACCAATCCCTGATCCTCCAAGCAGGCAAACGCCGCAACATCCAAGCGACCGATAGCGAAATCGAAGCCGTTATCGCGCACAACCCCAACATCAAAAATCCGTCTGCCGCCGTCCGTCAAGACATCGCCGACAGCATTATTGTGGAAAAAGTGCGTCAACAGGCCATCATGCAAAACAGCCGCGTCAGCGACTCCGAAGTGGCACGCTACATCGAACAGGCCAAACAACAAGGCGTAACCCTGCCTGAAGCAGACCCTGTGCGCCAATACCATGCCCAACACATCCTCATTAAAGCCGACAACGACAATGCCGCCGTCGGCGCAGAAAGCACCATCCGCAAAATCTACTCACAAGCCCGCAGCGGCGCAGATTTCGGTGGTTTGGCACGCCAATACTCGCAAGACAGCAGTGCCGGCAATGGCGGCGATTTGGGCTGGTTTGCCGACGGCATGATGGTTGCCCCATTTGAAGAAGCTGTCCACAAACTCAAACCCGGCCAAATCAGCGCCCCTGTCCGCACCCAATTCGGCTGGCACATCATCAAGCTGAACGACGTCCGCGAAGCAGGTACGCCTGAAGAGCGCCAACAAAACGCCGTCCGCCAATACCTGTCCCAACAAAAAGCGCAACAGGCGACCACCAACCTCCTGCGCGAACTGCACAGCAGCTCATACGTTGACGTACGCTAATCGCGCGTATTGTTAAAAAGGCAGAAATCCGTACAATAAGGCCGTCTGAAATCCATTGTTCAGACGGCCTTCTCTCCTTTTACTTAAGCAACCCATTGATTAAAGCACCCCATCATGCCCATCCGTCCCAACTGGCAAACCGCCACCCTGCTGCAAGCCGAAGAAACCTCCGTTACCTCCGCCCACACCGGCCGCACCTACCGCATTCAAGCCGCGACACTCGGCGAGCGTCCGGCTGGCGGCTATCCCGTGCTGTATATCCTTGACGGGGATGCCTTTTTCCCCGCCATCCTCAATATGGCGCAATCCCTGCTCATCAACCCCATCACCAAAAGCCATGCCGCCTGTCTGATTGTCGGTATCGGCTACACCGGCGGCAACATCCGCGACTTAAGCCAACGCGCCCTCGACTACACGCCGCCGCTGCCCGGCAACGCGCCCGAATCCGAACGCAAACAATACGGCCAAGCTGAGCGCTTCAGCCGCTTTATCGATGACGAACTCTCCGCCCTGCTCAACAGCAAATACCGCATCGATACCCAAAACCAAGCCGTCTTCGGCCATTCGTTCGGCGCCTTGTACGGCCTCTATTCACTGTTCACCCGCCCCGAACGCTTCCGCCATTATTTGCTGGTTTCGCCGTCTATCTGGTGGCAAGAGTGCCGCGTACTCGATTGGCTGCCCGACACTTTGCCGCAAGGAATCGGCATCCGCCTCGGCGCAGGCGAACATGAAGGCAAAAACAACCGCCCCGACCAAACCAGCCGCGGCATGGTCGCACAAGCCAAAATCCTTGCCGGCACTTTGCACCACCTCGGCGCAGATGTCCGCTTCACCCTCTACCCCAACGCCAATCACGGCAACGCCCCGTTTTACGCCCTGACCGACTGCATCGAATATTTGCGCAGCGCATGGCAACGTTGAAGCAGGTTTACCAAACATTGAGGCCGTCTGAAACGCAAACTTAGAAGCGTATTGAACCTATTGGATCAATTTAAAACCCTCTAAAATCCAATTATAAAAAGACCGTCTGAAATCTATTGTTCAGACGGCCTTTGATATACGGTTTGCCAATCAGCCATTATCCCTGCTTTTTCCATTCCAAAGCCAAATCATACAGCGCCTTTTTATTCTCGCCGGTAATCTTGGCGGCAAGTTCGGCGGCTTGTTTGGTCGGCAACTCAGCCGCAAGGATTTTCATGGTGTTTTGCGCCGCCTCGGGCAAATCGCTGTGTTTCTCTTTCACCGCGGGGTACAACACCAGCACCATCTCGCCACGCGTTTGGTTGCTGTCGTTTTTAAGGGCGGCTTGGATTTCGGCAACCGTGCCGCTGAGGAAGGTTTCAAACGTTTTGGTGATTTCGCGCGCCAAAGTCAAACGGCGATCGGGGAACTGCGCGGCCATATCCGCAAGGCTTGCCTCAATGCGATGCGGCGTTTCAAACATCACAATCGGAAAATCAGCTTCCGCCCATTTGGCCAGCAGCTTTTGGCGTTCGCCGGCCTTAGGCGGCAGGAAACCGTTGAAGTAAAAATCGGATTCTGTCACACCGGCCACGCTCAACGCCCCCATGACCGCGCTTGCGCCGACTACAGGCACCACTTTAAATCCGGCTTCACGCACGCGGGCGGCAAGTTTCGCACCGGGATCGCAAACCGCAGGCGTACCCGCATCCGAAACTTGGGCGACGCTCAGGCCGTCTGAAAGATGGGCGATGATTTTGTCGGCCATTTGCTGCTCGTTGTGTTCGCGCACGCTCACGAGTTTGCCCTGAATGCCGTACGCACTCAAAAGCTGGGCGGTAACACGGGTGTCCTCGGCGCAGATAATATCGGCCTTTTGCAGAACGGCCAGCGCGCGCAGCGTTATGTCGGCTAAATTGCCGATGGGTGTGGCGACAACGTATAATGTCTGTTTTTCGATGCTGTCGACGGCTTTTTGCAGGTGTTTTGTGTACATAGATTTAAGGCCGTCTGAAACGGCGTCTCTTTAAAAACAATGATTATATAACGGGTAAACTTTTCATGCGCTTAAACCACAAACAGGGGGCGGCGGCCGAAGATGCGGCACTGACATTCCTGCTGGGCAAAGGCTGCTCGCTGCTGGCGCGGAACTGGCATTGCGCCTACGGCGAAATCGATTTAATCGTCAAAAACGGCGGTACGATTGTGTTTGTTGAAGTAAAATACCGCAAAAACCAAGGTTTCGGTGGTGCCGCATACAGCATCTCGCCGTCCAAATTATTGAAATTGCAACGAAGTGTAGAGTATTATCTGCAAAAGCACGGGTTAAACCATGCGCCCTGCCGCCTGGATGCGGTACTGATTGAGGGCGACGGCCAACCCGAATGGATTCAAAATATTACAGGTTAACCTCATGACAACATTACAAGAACGCGTTTCCGCGCATTTTGCCGAGAGCATCCGCGCCAAGCAGGAAGCCGAAAAAGTACTGGTCGAGCCGACCGTACAGGCTGCCGAGCTGATGCTGCAATGCCTAATGAACGACGGCAAAATTCTGGCCTGCGGCAACGGCGGTTCGGCTGCCGACGCGCAGCACTTCGCCGCAGAAATGACCGGCCGTTTTGAAAAAGAACGCATGGAATTGGCCGCTGTCGCGCTGACGACAGACACTTCCGCCCTGACCGCCATCGGCAACGACTACGGTTTCGACCATGTATTCAGCAAACAAGTGCGTGCACTCGGGCGTGCCGGCGACGTATTGGTCGGTATCTCCACCTCCGGCAATTCCGTCAACGTCATCGAAGCCATCAAAGCCGCACACGAGCGCGACATGCACGTCATCGCCATGACCGGCCGCGACGGCGGAAAAATCGCCGCCATGCTCAAAGATACCGACGTTTTGCTCAACGTCCCTTATCCGCGCACTGCCCGCATTCAGGAAAACCATATTTTGCTGATTCACGCCATGTGCGACTGCATCGACTCCGTCCTGCTTGAAGGCATGTAACCCTTTCTTTTCAGACGGCCCATCCCTTAAAGACCGTCTGAACACCCAACCGTCCATACCCAAGGAAAAAGGATATGAAGAATATCAAACGCTACGCCCTCCCCGTTCTGACTGCGACCCTCTTGAGCCTGAGTCTGAGCGGCTGCGTCGGCGCACTGATCGGCGGTGCAGCCGTCGGCACCAAATCCGCCGTCGACCGCCGCACCATCGGCGCGCAAACCGACGACAACGTTATGGCCTTGCGCGTCGAGACCACCGCACGCTCCTACCTGCGCCAAAACAACCAAGTCCAAGGCTACACGCCCAAACTGAATGTTGTCGGCTACAACCGCCACCTGCTCCTGCTCGGCCAAGTGGCTACAGAAGGCGAAAAACAATTTGTTGAACGCATCGCCCGTTCCGAACAAGCCGCAGAAGGCGTGTACAACTACATCACCGTTGCCTCACAAGCGCGTTCGCTCGGCGACGTGACCAACGATACTTGGGGTACATCCAAAGTCCGCGCCTCCCTGCTGGGCATCAGCCCGGCTACCCAAGCACGCGTCAAAATCGTGACTTACGGCAACGTGACCTATGTGATGGGCATCCTCACGCCTGACGAACAAGCCCGCGTGACCCAAAAAGTCAGCACGACCGTCGGCGTACAAAAAGTCGTGACCCTCTATCAAAACTACGTTGCCAACTGATTCACAGGCAACCCGGGGCCGTCTGAATATTCAGACGGCCATTCCTCCAACAATTACCCGACCCATCATGTCCAAGAATAATAAACCCCCTTTCCAACTTAAGCCCAAACACCTAATCCGCGCTTTATTCCTTGTCAGCTTTATCGCCGTCGCAGCCCTTGTTGCCGGCGTATTCAGCACCCTACACTCCGGTAAAACCGACGTACCCGAAAAAAGCCCTGCCGAACAAACCGACACACGCATTGAAGTTTGGCGCCCCAACGGCACAGTCGAACCTGAAACCGTTCAGCCTGCCAAGGACGGCGACGCAAAAACTGCCTCCGGCAATCCTGTCGTCCCACAAAATGAAAAAGGTGAAAAAGCGGAAGAAGGTGTAAAAAACGACCGCGCCGCTGCACACCGCGGCAAACGCACAGAAAACAAACGCACTGAAGCCGACAAATCAGAAAACACACCATCCGACAACAGCAGCCCTGCCGCTCAAAACAAACCTAAAGCAGACAGCCAGCCGGTAGAAAACAAAGCCGCAAGCAACAAACCTGCCGCACAAGCGGTAGAAAACAAACCGGAAAAAGCCAAAGCCCCCGAGTCCAAACCGACTCCGAAAGCCGAGCCTGGGGCAAAACCACAAGCCAAACCGCGCAATAAAGACAATCTCGACAACCTGTTTTAAACAGACGGCACACCCGTCCCGTTCAGACGGCCTCCATGCCGTCTGAAACAAGAAGGAAACCTCATGAACGAAGTCATCATCAAAACCCCCGAAGAAATCGAAAAAATGCGCGAACTCGGCCGCTTGGTCGCCGAAGCCCTCGATTACATCGGCCAATTCGTCAAACCCGGCGTCACCACCAACGAAATCGACAAACTCGTTTACGACTACCACGTCAACGTCCAAGGCGGTTATCCGGCCCCCCTCAACTACGGCAACCCGCCCTACCCGAAATCCTGCTGCACCTCCGTCAACCATGTCATCTGCCACGGCATTCCCGATGACAAGCCGCTGAAAGAAGGCGACATCGTCAACATCGACCTGACCATCAAAAAAGACGGCTTCCACGGCGACTCCAGCCGTATGTTTACCGTCGGCAAAGTCTCACCGATTGCCCAGCGCCTGATCGACGTGACCCACGCCTCCATGATGGCAGGTATCGAAGCGGTCAAACCCGGCGCCACCCTCGGCGACGTCGGCTATGCCTGCCAACAGGTTGCCGAAAATGCCGGCTACTCCGTCGTACAGGAATTCTGCGGCCACGGCATCGGCCGCGGCTTCCACGAAGCGCCGCAAGTAGTCCATTACGGCCGCAAAGGCGAGGGCCTCGTTCTGAAACCGGGCATGATTTTCACCATCGAGCCGATGATCAACCAAGGCAAACGCCACCTGCGCATCCTGAACGACGGTTGGACAGTGGTCACCAAAGACCGTTCCCTCTCCGCCCAATGGGAACACGAAGTTTTGGTTACCGAAACCGGCTACGAAATCCTCACCGTCAGCCCTGCCAGCGGTAAGCCTTAACCTTGAAAAAACCTTCAGGCCGTCTGAAAACATAGATTCAGACGGCCTAAAATTTATTCGCATTCTCAATCCAGAAAACCGAATAAAAACTCGAAATTAAGTTTTTACCCATATTGAATTGTTTAATTATGTAAAAATTTGCTTATGCCATATCTAAGATAAACGCATAATTTAATGATTTATATAACAAAATTTTACTGAAATAATGAATTAAGAAATATTTACACAAATTATGGCAGACAGCAGAAAACTTCTTTCGAATATACTGTCTAATTATCTAGATCAGCCATTTGCAATACGCCCACATATCACCCCAAAAAACAATAGGGAAAAGGATGCCGGCATTCTTGCAGACCTTTTTTATGCCTAATGGCATACACTAAATACCACAATAAGGAAGATTCATGAAATCGTTCGAAAAAATTGAAAATATCCGCGATATCCGTAAAAAACTCGGCCTGAACCAAATGGACTTCTGGAGTCGCATTGGTGTGACTCAATCCGGTGGTTCCCGTTACGAATCCGGCCGCAATATGCCTAAACCTGTACGCGAATTGCTGCGTTTGGTACACATCGAGCGCGTCGATTTGGCTAAAGTAAACCGTGACGACTTGGCCGTTGCGTCCTTGCTGAAAAACCGCGACCCTGAGTTGTACGCTTCTCTGAAAAAAGAAGCCAAAGCCGACAACAAAGGCAAATAATCAAGCCATTCAAAAGGCCGTCTGAAATTCGTTTTCAGACGGCCTTTTTACTTTCTACACTCTAAGGGCATGTCGCATACATGTCCTTTTTCATTTACGGCTGATACTGCTTGAAATAGTCCAACACCGTTTGCGGCAGCCATTGCAGATTCAGACGGCCCCGATCGCGGCTGACAAAGCCGACATGACCGCCGTATGCCGGTTGCAGCAGCGTAACGGCCGAGGACACGTCCCGCCCGGTCGGCAGGGCTTCCGGCGGCAGGAAGGGGTCGTTGACGGCATTGAGCAGCAGCAACGGCGTATCCACGCCTTTCAAAAACGGTTTGCAGGAATTGCGGCGATAGTAATCGTGGCGGTCGGCAAAACCGTGTAACGGCGCGGTAAAGCGGTCGTCAAAATCGCCAAGCGTTTTGCAGTTTTGCTGGCTTAAGGCCGTCTGAAACTGAGGAATCGCCTGGGCTTTCGGCAACAGCGAATTTAAAAAATAGCGCGTGTAAATCAGTCGCGTCATGCCCTGATCAAAACGCGTACCGGCCGCCACGGCATCAACCGGCGCGGAAACGACGGCAGAAGCGCGCGGAACGGCATTGCTGCCCTGCTCACCCAAATATTTGGCCAGAGCATTGCCCCCCAAAGAAACGCCGACGGCGTAGATGGTTGAATAGCGTTGAGCCAGCGTGTTGAGCATAAAGGCGATTTCGGGCGTATCGCCGAGGTGGTAAAACACGGGCGCGGTGTTTTCTATGCCGCCGCAACTGCGGAAATGGGCAACCACGCCGTTCCAACCGCGCTGCTGTACGGCTTTCATCAACTCGACCGCGTAATGGCTCTCGCTGCTGCCTTCCAGTCCGTGGAACAAAACCACCAGCGGCGCATCAGGGTCGGCGCTGTCGACAAAATCGTAGGCAACTTGGGTTTTGCCGGTACTGTCGGGCAGAAGCTCGCGGCGGTAGTCGGGCGCTTTGCCTTGCAGCAACTTGGCAAACAGGGTGTCGGCATGGCCGTTTCTGAGCCAATAAGGCGTGTTGGGTGAACGTGTATTCATGATTCGTTTCTTCTATTTTTCAGACGGCCTGAAGATGAGCATATACACCAGCAAGGCAGTCAGCGTGCCGTTTGTCCAGCCTGCCCAAACGTCGGTGGGATAATGCACGCCCAAATAAATGCGCGAAAACCCGGTCAACAGGGCAAAGGAAATACCGCCTATCCAAGCGGCGCGGCGGTAGCGCGTGCGGCGGCAAAGCAATATCAGCATGACGGCAATGGCGGCGGAAAACGTACTGTGGCCGCTGGGGAAGGAAAAATTGCTCTCTTCAATCAGGCGCGGCCAAAGCAGCGGACGTTCGCGGGCAAACCATACCTTCACAATCAGCATGTTCAAAGTCGGCACCAATGCCGCCAACACGCAAAACAGTGCTTCGCGCTTCTTATCGGCAAAATACAGGGCTGCGGCGACTGCGCCGATCAGCGGCACGGCAATCGCGGTTTTGCCCAGATAATGCAACACGGTGGCAATCGGATCAAACCATGTGCCCGCATGGGCATGGACGGCGTGCATCAGCGGCGGCTCAAAAGCAAAGCCGCCATATTGCGCCAGCCAAATACCGATGATGAGGGTCGGCGGTAAAAACAGCAAAGAGGCAAAAGTCAGTGCGCGTCTGGATTGGGCTGGGGATAAGTGCATTATTCCACCGTTTCTTTCAAAGTCGCGCCAATCGCCTGCAAACCCTGCAACGCATCTTCCCACGCAGCATCCAACAAGCGGCAGGCCTCGCCTTCCGCTTTGATGCCGAACTCGATATGCGGCGGAGTATAACGGCCGTCTGAATCGGTACGGCCCACGGTGGGCAGGCTGTACGAACGGAAACCGGCGTAGGTATGTTCAAGATGTTCCATAATCGGCGTAATGCGCGATTCGGGTTGCTCGAACACATACACGCTGCGGCTGCCGCGTTCGGTTTGGTTGAAGCGGTCGGCGTAATAAGTTTCCAATACCCATTCGGCCATCGGGTGCGCCATCACGGGGAAGCCGGGGAAGAAATAATGCTCGCGGATGGAAAATCCGGCGATATTGTTAAACGGATTGGGCACCAATTCCGCGCCTTCGGGAAAATCCGCCATCTTCAGGCGTTGGGCGTGTTCCGGCGAATCGAGCGGCTCGCCGCGTTTCTGGGTCACGCCTTCGATAAACTTGGCGGCTTCAGGATGGCGGACGACAGGCAAATCCAAAGCGGCCGCTGCGGCTTGGCGTGTGTGGTCGTCAGGCGTAGAACCGATACCGCCGGTAACGAAAGTCGGCAGGCCGTCTGAAAAACTGCGGCGCAGTTGTTTGACCAGCAAATCGGGCTCGTCAGGCAGATATTGCACCTGATTGAGCTTCAGCCCGTGCGATTCCAATAAGGATTTAAAAAAGGCGAAATGCTTGTCTTGACGGCTGCCATGCAGGATTTCATCGCCGATGATAATGAGGTTAAAAGTGTTCATGATGAGGTTTCTTTAATACGGCCCTCCGAACATTCAGACGGCCTAATTGCTGACAATGTATTCCATTTATAAGATAATGGTTTCAACTTTTCAAGTCTGGAGGAATCCCAATGAGCCAAAACCATACCATTTTACAAAATCTCCCCATCGGTCAAAAAGTCGGCATCGCCTTCTCCGGCGGTCTTGATACCTCCGCCGCGCTGTTGTGGATGAAACTCAAAGGCGCGCTGCCTTATGCCTACACCGCTAACCTCGGTCAGCCCGACGAAGACGATTACAATGCCATTCCTAAAAAAGCGATGGAATACGGCGCAGAAAACGCCCGCTTAATCGACTGCCGCGCGCAGTTGGCACACGAAGGCATCGCCGCCATCCAATGCGGCGCGTTCCACGTTTCCACCGGCGGCATCGCCTACTTCAACACCACGCCTCTGGGTCGTGCCGTTACCGGCACCATGCTCGTTTCTGCCATGAAAGAAGATGATGTGAATATCTGGGGCGACGGCAGCACCTACAAAGGCAACGACATCGAGCGTTTCTACCGCTACGGCCTGTTGACCAACCCGGCGTTGAAAATCTACAAACCTTGGCTCGACCAACAATTTATCGACGAACTCGGCGGCCGTCACGAAATGAGCGAATTTCTGATTGCCAACGGCTTCAACTACAAAATGTCGGTTGAAAAAGCCTACTCTACCGACTCCAATATGCTGGGTGCCACCCACGAAGCCAAAGACTTGGAATTCCTCAACAGCGGCATCAAAATCGTTAAGCCCATCATGGGCGTTGCCTTCTGGGACGAAAGCGTCGAAGTCAAACCCGAAGAAGTCAGCGTGCGCTTTGAAGAAGGCGTGCCGGTTGCACTGAACGGCAAAGAATACGCCGATCCTGTCGAACTCTTCCTCGAAGCCAACCGCATCGGCGGCCGTCACGGCTTGGGCATGAGCGACCAAATCGAAAACCGCATCATCGAAGCCAAATCACGCGGCATTTACGAAGCCCCGGGAATGGCATTGTTCCACATCGCCTACGAGCGTTTGGTTACCGGCATCCACAACGAAGACACCATCGAACAATACCGCATTAACGGCCTGCGCCTCGGCCGCCTGCTCTACCAAGGCCGCTGGTTTGACAGCCAAGCGCTTATGTTGCGCGAAACCGCCCAACGCTGGGTTGCCAAAGCCATTACCGGCGAAGTCACCCTCGAACTGCGCCGCGGCAACGACTACTCGATTCTGAACACCGAATCGCCCAACCTGACCTACCAACCGGAACGCCTGAGTATGGAAAAAGTTGAAGACGCAGCGTTCACACCGCTCGACCGCATCGGCCAACTGACCATGCGCAACCTCGACATTACCGACACCCGCGCCAAACTGGGTATTTACTCACAAAGCGGTTTGTTGGCATTGGGCGAAGGCTCCGTATTACCGCAGTTGAATAATAAGGAGTAGAATAAGGGGGCTTTAAAGCCCCCTTATTTTTAAAGGAATAAAATGAAAGAATATAAGGCCGTCATTTATCAAGAGAACCTGCTTTCCAGTTTGGTTTTCGGCAGCGCCAAAATCAATCCGGTCAAATTCAGCGATTTCCTCAATAGCCACGCTTCGCAAGGCTGGAAGGTCGTTACCATGGAAAAAGACCAGCGCCGCATGCTGCTGTTTTTCGTGCGTGAAGCCTACGTCGTCATTTTGGAAAAAGAACGTGTTTAAACTCGGCGTCTATGCCTGTCTCGGATTGTTCGTCAGCTGGGTGTTGCTCTTGATTTTTCAACTTTGGTTTTCCTTCGTCGATGCCGATTTGTTTCTCAAAATCACCCTGACCATGGCAGGTCTTTTCATTATCATTCTGGCCAGCTTACTGGTCATCGGCCAGTATTTTTCCGAAAAGAAAATGAAAGACGACGGATTTATCAACTGATACTACTTCGGGAAGCGCCATGTATGCTTTATCCGAAACCTTGACGCAACATCCTTGTTTAATAGACAAGGCCGTCTGAAATGTAAGTTTCAGACGGCCTTATTACCCTTCCCAAATTTATCAAATACCATGAAATTCTTTTCTCACTTTTATCTTGAAAACCATATGTATTTCAACGACTACTTGAAATACGTCCTGATTTTCGCCGCCCTCGTCATCCTCCTGCTCGCCGTATCGCAATACCTGCGCCACCGCATGGACACCAAATACCGCGACCTGAGCATTATTGCGCTGTTGTTGCTCATCCTCATCTGCGGCACGCAATATCTTTCATACAGCGAGCGTCAAAACTTTGCCGCCGATACTTCGCGCATGGTGGGTTTTCTCAATGCCTTGATTGGAAACCAAAAAGTTGAAAAACAAGACATCATCGTCAACAGCACGCGCCTGTTCAACGGCATGATTATCGGCATCAAAAACCAATACTACGAAGTCCATTTCAATCAAGACTTCTCCGCCTACACGCTGACGCCCATCAATTTGGTCAACAACAATATCGAACTCATCGATAAAGAATAACAGGATACACACACATGGAAGCATACTCCCTGCTCGCCCTCAAACTGCTGATGGGTATTTTAGGTTTGATTTTGCAAATCAACCTCTTAGGTAAAGGCAACCTCGCGCCGACCTCCGCCATGGACCAAGTGCAAAACTATGTACTCGGCGGCATCATCGGCGGCGTGATTTACAGCGACAGCGTCGGCCTGTTGCAATTTTTCCTCGTGCTGATTTTGTGGACGCTGTTGGTCTTGAGCCTGAAATTCATCAAAAACCACAACCGCTGGGTCAAATCCATCATTGACGGCAAATCCGTCTGGGTTATCGTCAACGGCAAAATCCAAACCGATGAATGCATGAAAAACGGCATCAGCGCACACGACCTCATGTTCAAACTCCGCGCCGCCGGCATCTACGAAATCTCTGCCGTCAAACGCGCCGTGATGGAACAAAACGGCCAGCTCGCCGTCATTAAGTACGGCGACGAAAGCCTGCGCTATCCACTGATTACAGACGGCCAAGTTGACCCCGACATCCTCGAAATCATTAAGCGTGATGAAGAGTGGCTGCAACAAGAGCTTGACCGCCTCCACCTTGAAGCCTCGCAAGTCTATATCGGCGAATACATAGACGGAAAATTGGTGGCACACCGTTATCCTTCTTGATTTGAAAATAGCAGGCCGTCTGAAATGCAAGTTTCAGACGGCCTTTTTGTATTCAGCTCAAACACTGATTTTTTAATCGCGATATTCAAACGTTGCGCCCAAAAATTGAGCCAGCGCAGAAACGTGGGAATGTCGGGGGGCTTTGACGGCGGTCAGCAACAAGATATTGCCGTGCTGTTTTTCCAAATCCAGCAGCCGCTTGATGGCGGCCTGCTCGGCATCGCCTTGCAGCTCTTCATGATAACGGCTGACAAAACCGTCAAAATTCTCAGCCGGATTTTCGTGATACCAGCGACGCAGGTTTGCACTGGGCGTAATGTCTTTCAGCCAAAGTGTAGTAGCGAAAATCTCTTTACGGACGCCGCGCGGATAAAGGCGGTCGATAAAGACGGCGGTTTGTTCGGGATTGGGCTGATACGCGTAAATGCGTTGTACGGTAAACATTATATCTGCCTTCAAATCGATTCAAGCCGTCTGAAAATTCAGACGGCCTGATGTTTTTTAGGGTTTAAAACAGTTTTTTGACTTCGGCTTCGATATCTTCGGCTCGCATAAAGGTTTCGCCGATCAGGAAAGTATGCACGCCGTGGCTGCGCATGAAATCGACGTCTTCTTTGTTGCGGATGCCACTTTCGGTTACAACGGTTTTGCCGCTCAACTCAGGCAAGAGGTCGAGGGTTTGTTGCAGGGTCACTTCAAACGTACGCAGGTTGCGGTTGTTGACGCCCCACAACGGCGTGGTCATGTTGCGGCATTTTTCCAGCTCGGACGCATCGTGCAACTCCAACAAGACAGTCATGCCCAATTCGTGGGCAACTGCTTCAAAACGCTCAAGCTGCCCGGCTTCCAATGCGGCGGCAATCAGAAGAACCGCATCCGCACCCCACGCGCGCGCCTGATAGATTTGGTATTCGTCGATGATGAAATCTTTACGCAAGACCGGCAGCGCCACGGCCGCACGCGCCTGTTTCAAATACTCGGGCGAGCCTTGGAAATAAGGTTCGTCCGTCAACACGGACAAACAGGCCGCGCCGGCTTTTTCATAGGCAACGGCAATTTCGGCAGGATGAAAATCAGGACGGATCAGGCCTTTGCTCGGGCTGGCTTTTTTGACTTCGGCAATAATAGCTGGCAGATTCTGCGCGTGTTTTTCACGGATCGAGCCGATAAAGCTGCGAACCGGCGTGGCTGCCTGCGCTTGGGCTTTGATGTCTTCCAAGGAAACGGCGGCTTTTTGGGCGGCTACTTCTTCTGCTTTGGTGGCAAGGATTTTGTTGAGAATATCGGTCATGGCGTTTTTCTATTGGGGCTGATTTTCGGGTTTGAATCGTGCAACATACTGCCGCAGATTAGATTTCAGACGGCCTGAATGCCGCTATTTTAATGGTTTGAAAAAAGGCGGGCAAGAATGCCCGCCTTTGTGTCTGCTTCAATTTAGTGATGAATGCCCAAAACGGACGCGTTGTGGCTGATGATTTCGTCCGCCAAAGTCGGATTGTCGTTCAGCTTGATACCGTAGCCGGGCACCAATTCTTTCAGACGGCCTGACCATGATTCGGCATGATCTGGGAAGCATTGGTTGATCAGCTTAATCATCAAAGGTACGGCGGTTGATGCGCCTGGGGACGCGCCCAGCAATGCGGCCAGCGAGCCGTCGGCATGAGCGACGATTTCGGTACCAAATTGGAGTACGCCGCCTTTTTTCGGGTCTTTTTTGATGATTTGTACGCGTTGACCGGCGGTAATCAGTTCCCAATCGTCAGGATTGGCTTCCGGATAATACTCTAAGAGCGAAGTGAAGCGTTCTTCTTTGGTTTTACGCAATTCGCCCAAGAGGTATTTGGTCAGCGGCATATTAGCCCAACCGGCGCGGAGCATAGGATAGAGGTTGTCCATGTGGATGGACATCGGCAAATCCATGAGCGAGCCTTGTTTGAGGAAGTTGGGACGGAAGCCTGCATACGGGCCGAACATCAAATGGCGTTGGCCGTCCACGTTGCGGGTATCCAAGTGTGGAACGGACATAGGAGGCGCGCCAACGGAAGCTTGACCGTACACTTTGGCATTGTGTTGGGCAACGGTTTCAGGGTTGCTGTTGCGGAAGAACAGGCCGGAAACAGGGAAGCCGCCGTAGCCTTTGCCTTCCGGAATACCGGATTTTTGCAGCAGGGTCAGTGCGCCGCCGCCTGCGCCGAGGAACACGAAACGGCTGCGGAGGGTCAAATGGTCTTCATGGTTTTCAGTGTTGCAGGTTTTGAGTACCCACGCGCCGTCAGATTCGCGTTTGATGTCTTCAACATGGCGGTTGAATTCCATTTTCACGCCTTTTTCGCGCAGATATTGCACCATTTGACGGGTCAAGTTACCGAAATCAACGTCCGTACCTTCGGCGGAGTAGTTGGCGGCAATGGGTTGGCTTTCATCACGACCGTTGACAACCAGCGGCGCCCATTCGGCGATTTTGGCGCGGTCGGTAGAAAACTCCATTTTTTCAAAGAGTTTTTGGGTTTTGAACACGTCGAAACGTTTTTGCAGATAACTGCAATGGTCGGCGTTCATCACCAGCGACATATGGGGGACGGAATTGATGAAAGAACGGTCGGTCAGTTTGCCTTCTTCGACCAAAGTCGCCCAAAATTGGCGGCTGATATGGAATTGTTCGGCAATATTGAGGGCGCGGGTCGGATCGATCGTGCCGTCGGCAGTCAGGGGCGCATAGTTCAATTCGCACAGCGCAGAGTGTCCCGTACCGGCATTGTTCCATGCATTTGATGATTCCAACGCTACATCTTCCAAGCGTTCGATCAGGGTGATTTCCCAAGATGGTTCGAGTTCTTTGAGCAATACGCCCAAAGTGGCGCTCATAATGCCGCCGCCTACTAATACGACATCGGTTGCTTCAGCCATGGTTTTACTCCTACTAAAGTCAGGCATGGTTTGCCTTGTGGTTATCTATCATTATAAACAACTGATTTCAGAGGAATTATTTTTTGGTTTTGTTGTGTGTGAAACTTTTTGCCTGCTGAGTTTCCGAGCGTAAATGGCGGAAGGCAGTTTCGGTTTGGGTTCCAGATTTCAGGTCTTTATAATATGTTATTAAGAATTTAGTAGATTTTACGGAGAAATGCAAAGATTTTCTGTTCGGTTCATATAAAAATAATAGATTAGGCCGTCTGAAAACGTTTTCTTACCCTTTATCTGCCAATGTTTGCCAAGAAAAAAGAATTTTTCATTTCTTTTTTAATTGACTGTTTTTGTCAGCAATTTCAGCAGCAGACTAACGTGAATCAACCGCCGATCTGCTATCATTTCAACTTATTTCCCCAAGGCAAGCCGCCATGTACCTGACTCAAGAAAAGCCCTACCGCCCCCTATTGGTCGCACTGATGTTCCTCACCCTGCCACTGGCGATGATATTGCACAATATCGTGCAAATTGCCTTTTCAGACGGCCAAGGGCTGTTGGTCACGGTCAAAGACGGCGCGTGGGTATGGCAAAGCGGTTGGCAGGATTCCGTCGCATGGTTCGTCTGCGGCATGTTTGCCTTCCTCAACCTGCCGATTGCAGGCGGACTGACCAAGCTGGCGTATAAAAAAATGATGCGCCGGCATTCGCGTTACGCCATCTTCCTTGCCGGTGTCGCAGCGTGTGCCTCGGCGGCGGCAGGTTTGATTTTTGAAGCCATCTTAGGCAATGCCGCATTGGCCGGTATGCGCGGACAAGGCGTGTTCTACTACACCCTCTCGGTATGGATCATCGCCATGCTGACCCTGCCCAAACAGCTCACGCGCGCGCCGGAGCAGCCCATCGTCTTTCACAAAATGAAACGTTGATTCGACAGGCACAAACATTTTCAGACGGCATGCTTTCCGTTACCATTACATCCAACGCGTTTTAACCAATAAGGAATAACAAATGAATCAGGCGCAACAGCTCCGCGACGGCATACAGGCACTGGGTTTGGACATCGACGAAGCCAAACAGGCCAAACTGCTAGACTATGCCGCCCTGCTGCAAAAGTGGAACAAAACCTACAACCTGACCGCCCTGCGTGATCCCGCCCAAACCGTCAGCCACCACCTGCTCGACAGCCTGACCCTCCTGCCCTATATCGAACACGCACAAACCATGCTCGACGTCGGTTCCGGCGGCGGACAGCCCGGCATACCCACCGCCATCTGCCGCCCCGACCTCGACATCACCCTCCTCGATGCCAACACCAAAAAAACCGCCTTTTTACAACAAGCCGTCATCGAACTCGGCCTTAAAAACGTCCGCATCATCAGCGGCCGCGTAGAAGCCGCCGCCGACTGCCGCGCCGACGTCATCACCAGCCGCGCCTTTGCCGAACTCGCCGACTTCGTCAACTGGACCGAGCACCTCCTCAAAGACGGCGGCTACTGGGCGGCCATGAAAGGCGTATATCCGCAAGAAGAAATCGACAAACTGCCCGAAAGCGTCGCCGTCGAAAAAGTCGAAGCATTGCACGTCCCCCAACTCAATGCCGAACGCCATATCGTCATCATCCGCAAAAAGGCCGTCTGAAAACAACCCAAGCATACCGAATAACGGTACAATCCAGCCATCCACACTTAACACGACAGCAAAGCACATGAGCGCACAAATCCTCGCCGTCGCCAACCAAAAAGGCGGAGTCGGCAAAACCACCACCACCGTCAACCTAGCTGCCTCCCTAGCCTCCAAAGGCCGCCGCGTCCTCGTCGTCGACCTCGACCCCCAAGGCAACGCCACCACAGGCAGCGGCATCAACAAAGCCACCATCGAAAACGGCGTTTACCAAGTCGTCCTCGGCGAAACCGACATCCCCAACGCCGTCGTCCGCAGCAAAGAAGGCGGCTACGACGTATTGGGCGCCAACCGTACACTGGCCGGCGCAGAAGTCGAACTCGTCCAAGAAATCGCACGCGAAATCCGCCTCAAAAACGCCCTGCAGCTCGTTGCCGACAACTACGACTACGTCCTCATCGACTGCCCCCCATCCCTAACCCTGCTCACCCTCAACGGCCTTGTCGCCGCCAACGGCGTCATCGTCCCCATGCTTTGCGAATACTACGCCCTCGAAGGCATTTCCGACCTAGTGGCCACCGTCCGTAAAATCCGCCAAGCCATCAACCCCGACCTCGACGTAACCGGCATCGTCCGCACCATGTACGACAGCCGCAGCCGCCTCGTTGTCGAAGTCAGCGAACAGCTCAAACAACACTTCGGCAACCTGCTCTTTGATACTGTCATCCCCCGCAACATCCGCCTCGCCGAAGCCCCCAGCCACGGCCTCCCCGCCCTCGCCTACGATGCCCACGCCAAAGGCACACAGGCTTATCTCGACTTGGCCGATGAACTGATTACACGGTTGGAAAAATAAACAGAAATATGAATATAAAAAGGCCGTCTGAAAGTTGGGAAATACTTTCAGACGGCCTTTGGTTTGATTGGAAAGAACTTTTTAAAAAGACCGCGTGCGTGCCTAGGGGTGCACACGCGGTTTGATGCAAGCTACGGTTTACTATAACAGGCTATGCTAGCTAAAAAATTAATTTTTCTTGATAAACAATAAATTATATGTTATACAAAACAAATTTTTACTAATGTGGTTATTTAAATAAAAATGAAGAATGGTACTTTTTTAAAAGCAATTGATTTTTTCTGTGGTGGCGGAGGAATGAGCTATGGAATGCAATCTGCTGGCATCAAAGTTCTAGCTGGAATAGATTACGAACCTAGTTGCAAAGAAACATATGAAGCCAATATAAATGCCAAATTTATACAGGCTGATGTTTTTGAATTACAGCCTGAAACATTGGAAAAGGAACTCGACTTAAAAAAGAATGATGATGATTTGATTCTTATAGGTTGTAGTCCTTGTCAATATTGGAGTGTTATTCAAACGGACAAACGAAAATCGGAAAAATCCAAGAGTTTGCTTTTAGAGTTTCAGCGGTTTGTAGAATATTTTAATCCCGGATATGTTGTTGTAGAGAACGTACCGGGAATTCTGAGCAGAATGAAAGAAAGCGGGCTTGATAATTTCATAAAATTATTGGAAGAAAAAGGATTTACCGTCCATTTCGGTATTCACAATACGGCTGATTACGGAATCCCCCAAAGCCGTAAGAGGTTTACTTTGATTGCAAACAGAATAACCAAAGAAAAGCTGGAACCAGTCAAGTATTCGGGCAAACGGCTTACGGTACGCGATGTTTTGGGAATGGAGAACGGCTTTCCCAAAATTATTGCAGGGCATCAAGACGAGACGGATTTTATGCATAGTTGTGCGGGATTATCCGATATCAATTTGAAACGATTGGCTTTGATACCTAAAAACGGAGGAAACCGTTTGGCTTTTGCGCATATTCCCGAATTACAGCTGGAATGTTTTATCGGAAAAGACAATAGTTTTAAAGACACGTTCGGTAGGCTATGGTGGGATAAGCCCGCACCTACCATAACGACCAAGTTCTTTAGTATTTCCAACGGGAGGTTTGCCCATCCTGAAGAAGATAGGGCGTTATCCCTGCGCGAAGGTGCAACATTGCAATCGTTCCCTCGTAACTATGTCTTTAAAGCGGGCAGCAGGGACAAAATAGCCCGTTTGATTGGTAATGCCGTTCCTCCGATGTATGCGGAAAAAATAGGTAGGGCAATTGTTGATAATATCGAATGTTAGAAAAGGAGAAAACATGTCTGAAGAAAAATTGAAAATGAGTTTCGAGCCAACCGTAATCGAACATTTGGGTGTAAAGATGTATTCGCACACTGTTCCTGCGATTGCCGAGTTGATAGCGAATGCCTACGATGCATGTGCCACGGAAGTGGAAGTTAAGTTATTCGATCAACCGGAGCATAAAATCGTTATTAAAGATAATGGTATAGGAATGAGCTTCGATGAAATCAATGATTTTTATTTGAGAATCGGCCGGAACAGAAGGGAAGAAAAACAAGCCTCACCGTGCAGAAGAATTCCAACGGGTAAAAAAGGTCTTGGTAAATTAGCATTATTCGGGCTGGGTAACAAAATTGAAATCTCTACTATTCAAGGAAACGAACGGGTTACTTTTACTTTGGATTATGCAGAGATTCGAAGAAGTAAGGGTATTTATCAACCGGAGTTTCGGAAAGAATCTGTTGAACCCAATATCGAAAGCGGAACAACCATAACTTTAACCGAACTGACGAAAAAACAAGGATATCCGTTAGATAATTATGTAGAGCATCTTGCCCGCTTGTTTGATTTTCCAGCCCAGGATTTCCAAATTAGAATGAGCTTGAACGGCTCGGAACCAAGAATCATTGACGGAAACCTTAAATATAATCTTTTAACTCCTGAATTTGAATGGGAATACGAGGATTTGATAACAGACATACCTGTTTTATCTACAAAATTCGAACAGTATGAATACAGCGGATTAATACAAGGTAAGTTCATTACAACGGAAAAACCTTTAAAGAATAATATGAAAGGTATAACGTTGTTTGCTAACGGCAGAATGGTAAATACCCCTGAATTCTTTATAGATAGTGCATCCAGCCATTTTTATTCATATCTGACAGGATGGTTAAGTGTTGATTTTATAGATAATGACAGTGAAGATTTAATTGCTACTGACAGAACATCATTGGATTGGAAACATCCTAAAACTTCACAGTTGCGCGTTTTCCTTGGAGAAATCGTTCGTGCTCTTGAGCAAGCTTGGAGACAAAAAAGAAAAGAGAAAAGAAATGAGAATGTTAAACAAAGCACTGGGTTAGATGTTAATAATTGGCAAAGCAAATTGCCTGAAGAAATAAAGGGGGCGGTCAAAGAAATATTGGATCATATTGATGAAGCTGAACTGCCTAAAGTTGAACACACAAAAGTAGTCGGGGTATTGCACGAGTTAGTCCCTGAATATCCCTATTATCATTGGCGAGGTTTACATTCGGAAATACAAAATGCGTCTAAGCAGTATTATGAGCAGCAAAATTACTATCAAGCATTTTTAGAAAGCGCAAAAAGATATATTTCGAATACTCGAGATAGATCGGGATGTCATCAGTCTAGAGATCAGGGGCTCATGGGTGAAGTATTTGGTGCGGAAAAGAAAGAAGGAAAGCAAAAGTTAAAGGTAACAACTAAGTATCAAAGACCTAACGGGCAAAAATTTTCTGATGATACTTTGACATCGATAGAGGAGGGGCAGAAATATCTTTCAATGGGAGTTGTCACGGGATGTCGTAACCCTGTTGCACATGCCGAATTTGTAGATTTAAAAGACTCTGGTCTATTTACTGAAAAAGATTGTTTAGATGCTCTTGGATTACTATCTCATTTACAAAGGCGGTTAGAGGATTCTGAATTGGAATAATGGTTAAATGGTTGATATTTTAACCCCGTCCCAACGTTCTTTCGTGATGTCAAAAATTCACAGCAAAGAAACCAAACCGGAAATATTGGTAAGGAAATTTCTTTTCTCCCAAGGTTTTCGTTATCGAAAAAATGATAAACGCTATGCAGGCAAACCGGATATCGTTTTACCGAAATATAAAACAGTCGTGTTTATACACGGCTGTTTTTGGCACGGGCACTCTTGTAATAAAGGACATATCCCGAAAAGCAATACGAATTTTTGGTTGGAAAAAATCACAAAAAATCGCGAACGTGATATTAAAAATGAAACCGATCTGGAAAAGATTGGTTTCAAAGTGATTGTCGTTTGGGAATGCGAATTAAAAAATAAAGCTATTTGTAGGGAGCGATTAAATCGTTTGGTCAGGGAAATAAAAGATGCCGTCTGAAAAAATCAGACGGCATCTTCCTTTAATTAAGACCTTCCCACACCTTCAACAACCTCTTCACCGACACCGGATACGGTGTCTTCAATTCCTGCGCGAACAGCGACACTCTCAATTCTTCAATCATCCATTTAAACGCGGCGAGGTCATCTGAAATGGGTTGTCCTTGTTTCACCAAGCCGTCGGTTTTTTCCTGCCACATTTGTTCAAGCTCTTGAATATCGGCTTCGCGGGCTGCGTCGCGGGCGGGGTTGCCGCTGTATTTTTCGAGGCGCAGGGTCATGGCCTTGAGGTAAATAGGCAGGCGCGGCCATTGTGCCCACGGGGTATGGCTGGCGAAACCGGGGGCAAGCAGGGTTTGCAGGCGTTGTCGCAGGAGCTGGGTAAGCGGGTGTTTGCCGAGTTTGCCGTTCAGTTCGGCGTAGGCGGCGGCAGTTTCCTGCAAGTAGCGGCTGAGGGCTTCTTTGACGGCGGGCAGGCGGCTGCGGGCGCGTTTGATTTGTTCTTTGAAGGCTTTTTCGTTGCGCGGCAGCTCGTCTTCGCCGATAAAGGCGCGGTCGCAGACGGCTTGGGTGAGGTCGTCGCGCAGGGTGTCGGCGTTGATGTGTTTGAGCAGCATGGCGGCTTGGGTGAAGCCTTGGATGCCTTTGTTCAGGTCTTTAACTTGTTCTTTTAGTTGTAGTTTCATGAGTTCGATCACGCCTAACCTGTGGGCTTGTTCGGCGGCGGCAGATGTGTCGAACAGGCGCAGGGCGATGCGGCCGTCTTTTTCTTTTTGCAGGCCGAGGTAGCCGGTGAGCTGTTGTTTGCCGCGTGCGAATTTGATGGATTCGGGCAGGGTGCCGATGTCCCATGCGGTAACGTTGTCGCGCTCAAATTCTTGGGTGTTGTCGCGGAAGGTAACGGCGGCGGCTTGGCCGAGTTGTTGTTGCAATTCGTGCAGTTTGCGGCCGCCGGCAAGCTCTTGTCCGCCGTCGTCGATGATGCGCAGATTCAGATAGCAGTGTTCGGGCAATTCTTGCGCCGCCCATGCGTCTTGGTCGATTTGCTCGAGAATCCGCATATCGCCGGCGCTTTTGGCGATAAAGTGTGCCAACTGGGGAATGATGGCCGCTTGGCGGTCGGGATTGCTTTCGAGAAATTTGGTGATGAAATCGGGTACGGGCACGCAAATGCGGCGGATTTGCTTCGGCAGTGCTTTAATCAGCAGCTGGATTTTTTCGCGCAACATACCGGGCACCAGCCATTCGAGCGACGGCGCGTGCAGGCGGTTGAGGACGGTCAGCGGCACGGTCATGGTCACGCCGTCGAGCGGATGGTGCGGCTCGAAGCGGTAGGAAAGTTTGAACTTGCCGTCTGCGGTTTGCCAGAATTTGGGGAACTGCTCTTCGGTAATGTGCGCGGCGGCGTGTTGCATCAAATCGTCGCGGCTGAGGAACAGCAGACGCGGATTGTCGCGCTCGGCGGTTTTGAGCCAGGCTTCAAAGGTGCGGATATCGGCAAGGGGTTTTTCAGACGGCGTTTGGGGTTTCAGGCTGCCTTTGGGGTCGTCTGAACGGTTTTCAGGCTGCCTTTGGGCTTTCAGGCTGCCTGCCTGACGAACCATGCGGTAATTGGTCAAAACCAAGCCGTTGCGCGGGATTTGGTTTTCGTGTTGCCGCACAAAGCCTTGTTTTTGAAAAAATACCAATGCGGCTTTGGACACGTCTGCCGTTATCGCCTTGCCGCTGCCTGTCGGCGGCAAAACAGCAGCCAACAGCGCGGTAGCGATGCCCTGCCGCTGGTGGTGCGGGTCGGTATAAAGGCAGTTTAGGTGGCTTTGTTCGGGCTGGTATTCAATGAAACCGAGCACGCGCCCGTTATGCGTTGCCACGCGGACATTGCCGCCGTCGATGTGTTTTTGCCAGAAATCGGCATCGTCTGCGCCTTGCAGCCATGCGTTTTTTTCCTGCTCGCTGTAATGGCGGTTTGAAATGTGCTGCACGGCGCGGCGGAATAATTCGGCAACGGCGGTAGCATCGCTAGTTGTGGCGGGGCGGATATTTGGTTTCAGGCTGCCTGAAAGGCCGTCTGAACGGTTTTCAGGCTGCTTTTGTGCATTTTGTTGGGTCGCGACCCAGCCTGCCTTATTTTCAGACGGCAAAACCGCATTTTCAGGCTGCCCGACTATCTCGCCGCCGCTTTTAAACACAGTTTTGGGCAAGCGCGCATCGTAAAACTCAAACAAAATCTCATCGTCCACCAACACATCTTGGCGGCGCGATTTGTGTTCCAGCTCGGCGACTTCGCGGATCAGTTTTTGGTTGTGCACGAAAAACGGCGCGGTGAAACTGCCCATTTCTTGGGCGACCAATGCGCTGCGGATAAAGATTTCGCGGGCTTCTTCGGGCGCGATTCTGCCGTAGGAAACGGGGCGGCGCGGCAATACGGTCAGGCCGTAAAGCGTCACGCGTTCGCTGGCGACGACTTCGCCGCGTTTTTGCTCCCAGTGCGGCTCGAAATAATGGTAGCGGACGAGGTGCGGCGCTTCCTGCTCTATCCATTCGGGCTGGATAACGGCGACGTCGCGCGCGTAAAGGCGCGTGGTTTCAACCAATTCTGCCGCCATCACCCATTTAGGTTTGGCTTTAAACAAGGCTGATGCAGGGAAAAGGTGGAAGCGGCTGCCGCGCGCGCCGGTATAGTCGTTGCCGTCGGGCGATTTCATGCCGACGTTGGCGATAAGGCCGGTGAGCAGGGCGCGGTGGATTTGTTCGTAGCCGGCTTCTTTGGCGGCGCGGATTTGGGCGCGGTGTTGTTTCTTATCCAGTTGTTTTTGTTTGAGTTTGGCCGCCAAATCTTGGTCACCTTGGCTTTCAGACGGCCTTAATTGCTCTTGGGTAGGAGGTTGTCTAAACGCGGCTTCTTTGGTGGTCAAACCCATTTCAATCGCGGTTTGGGCAAGCTGGTGGTGCAGCTCGCGCCATTCGCGCATACGCAAGTGTGACAGGAAATATTGGCGGCACCATTGCACTAACTGCTTGTTGGACAAACCTTTGTCGCGCTCGCGCTGAAAGCTGTTCCAAATATTCAGATAGGCAAGAAAGTCGGACTGCTTGTCGGTAAAACGCTCATGTGCCTTGGCCGCGGCATTACGCGCTTCCAACGGCCGCTCGCGCGGGTCTTGAATCGACAGCGCGGACGCAATCACCAATATTTCTGCCATGCAGTCGTGTTTCTTCGCCGCCAGCAAAATGCGTGCAATTTTCGGGTCGATGGGCAGGCGCGCCATTTGTTCGCCGAGGCGGGTCAGGCGGTTGTGTTCATTAACCGCCCCCAATTCCAACAACACCTGAAAACCGTCATTGATATACCGCGAATCGGGCATTTCTAAAAATGGGAATGCTGCTACGTCGCCCAGGTTCAGTGATGCCATGCGCAGGATGACGGCGGCGAGGTTGCTGCGGACGATTTCGGGGTCGGTGAATTCGGGACGGCTGTTGAAATCTTCTTCTGAAAACAGTCGGATACATACGCCTGCGGAGACGCGGCCACAGCGGCCGGAGCGTTGGCGAGCAGCGGCTTGGGAGATTTTTTCGACATGAAGCTGCTCCACTTTCGCCCGTGCGGAATAGCGTTTGACGCGTGCGAGGCCGGTGTCGATGACGTATTTGATGCCCGGCACGGTGAGCGAGGTTTCGGCTACGTTGGTTGCTAACACGATGCGGCGTTTTGCGCCTGAAGGGTGGAAGATTTTGTGCTGCTCGGCATGCGACAGGCGTGCGAACAGGGGCAGGATTTCGTCGTTGCGGCGCAGCGTGGATTTGCGCAGGGCTTCGGCGGCTTCGCGGATTTCGCGTTCGCCCGGCAGGAACACCAAAATATCGCCTTCGCCGTGTCGCGCCAATTCGTCCGCCGCATCGACAATCGCGTCGGTCAACTCCACTTCCGCGTCGTCTTCGTCTTTGCTGGTCAGCGGGCGGTAGAGGATTTCGACGGGATAAGTGCGCCCGCTCACTTCCAGCACGGGCGCGCCGTTGAAGTGTTGGGAGAAGCGTTCTGCGTCTATGGTTGCCGAGGTGATGATGACTTTTAAATCGGGGCGGCGCGGCAGGAGCTGTTTCAAATAGCCCAAGAGGAAGTCGATATTCAGGCTGCGTTCGTGTGCTTCGTCGATGATAATCGTGTCGTAGGCGGCGAGATAACGGTCGGTCTGGGTTTCTGCCAACAGGATGCCGTCGGTCATCAGCTTGACACAGGCATCACGCGAGGTGTGGTCGGTAAAACGCACCTTATAGCCGACCGCGCTGCCGATTTCGGATTTCAGCTCTTCGGCAATCCGCTCTGCTACGGAACGCGCGGCCAAACGGCGCGGCTGGGTATGCCCGATTAATCCTGCCGCCCCGCGCCCGAGTTCCAAACAAATCTTGGGCAGCTGCGTGGTTTTGCCCGAACCGGTTTCGCCGCAGATAATCGTTACCTGATTCTCGGCAATGGCTTTTTTGATTTCGTCGAGTTTTTCGTGAACTGGCAGTGTGTTGTCGAATTCGGGCTTGGGCAGTTTGGACAGGCGTTGCAGATAGAGGTCGTGCGATTTTTTGTACTTTTCCTCAACCTTGGCCAAGCCGCCGTATTTATTGGGGTTTTTAAAGGCAGATCGCAGAAAATGGCGGTCTTTGGAGAGGGTTTGGGCGAAATCGGGTTGCGGCATGATGGTGCAATAAATTCAATAATGTGAAAAGAATGGAATTATAGCAAAAGGCCGTCTGAAACTTGCTTGCTTTCAAGTTTCAGACGGCCTTTGTATGGATAAACCGTTTTAGTCGGCGGCGTGCCAAGGTTTTTGCATACCGGCGTGGAAACTCGGTTTTTCTCCGCCCCACAAGGTGTCGATGTCGTAGAAGTCGCGCACAGCAGGGAGCATGACGTGGACAATGAGGTCGCCTGCGTCGACGAGCGTCCATTCGCCGCTGTCGCCTTCGGTGCTGAGGATTTCGAAACCGGCTTCTTTCAAATCGACGGCAACGTTGTTCGCCAGTGCTTTGACTTGGCGTGTGCTGTCGCCGCTGGCAATAATCATGCGGGCGAACAGGGAGGTTTTGTCTTGGGTTTCCAAAACAGAGATGTCTTTGGCTTTAATGTCTTCAAGGGCGTTTACGGCCACTTCGACCATTTTTTGCAGGTCTTGCAATTCTTGTTCGTTCATTATTTTCCTAGTTGAAATGTTTTCAGACGGCATTATAGCTTATCTGCCTGAATAAACGCTATTTTTCATAGAGTTTGTGTTGGCGGATGTATTGGGCGACGGATTGCGGCAGGCCGTCTGAATGGTGCGTTTTAGCGAGATCGGCGCGGATTTGGATGGAGCTGGTGTTGTGCAGCGGCGCGTCGAGGATGCGGACGCTGCCGTTTTGCAGGGCTTCGCCGAGCCATGCGTGCAATTCGCGCGGGGTTTTGTTGAGGTTGTCGCCTTGGCGCATAGCAATGGCGATATGGGTCTGGCGCACGAGGGTTTGCCATTTTTTCCATGTGTGCAGCTGCATCAGGCTGTCGCTGCCCATCAGCCACCACAGTTGCGCGCCGGGAAACTGCTGACGGAAGATTTGGACGGTGTCAAACGTATAAGTCGCGCCGTCGCGGACGATGTCGCAGTCGCTGGCGGCGAATTTCGGCTCGTCGGCGATGGCGAGTTCGACCATATTGAGGCGCTCTTGTGCCGGTGTACGCGTGCTGTCTTTGTGGTATGGGTCGCCTGCCGGCAGGAAGACGACAAGGTCCAAACCGATTTCGTCAGCGAAGGCGCGGGCGATGTGAAGGTGGCCGTTGTGGATGGGGTCAAACGTGCCGCCGAATAATCCGATATTTTTCATTTCGTGGTGGTGTCTGCGTTAGATGTTGGGCCGTCTGAAACAGGCAGGCTGCCGTCAACAATCAGGTTGAGCTTGCCTGTGGTCGGGTGGATGACCAGGCCGTGGATGGCGATGTTGTCGGGCATCAGCGGATGTTTGCGGATCAGCTCGACGGTATGGCGCACGCTGTCTTCGACGTTGTCAAAACCGGTCAGCCAGCCGTCCAAATCAATACCGGCATTGCGCAGGGTTTCGATGCGGTCGTCGGGGATATTGCTGTCGTGTACGCGCTGGAGGAACTCTTCTGCGTGTAGTCCGCGCATACCGCAGTCGTGGTGGGCAATGACCATGATTTCTTTGACTTTGAGTTCAAATACGGCCACCAACAAACTGCGCATCACCGAACCCCAAGGGTGGGTCACCAGCGCGCCGGCGTTTTTGATGAGCTTGGCATCGCCGTTTTTCAAGCCCAAGGCATTGGGCAGCAATTCGATAATGCGTGCGTCCATGCAGGAAAGAATGGCCAGCTCGCGGCCGGGGTATTTGTCGGTGAAATATTTTTCGTACTCTCCCGATTCAACGAAATGTTGGTTGTAGGAAAGAATATCAGTCAATTCACTCATGATGATGTGCTCGTTTCGGATGGTTTACTCTATTATAGCGGTTTTCAGGGGGTATGGTCGTTTTGCAAATTCGCCGTAAACGGCTAAAATCGATGTATCTTTAGTTCTTTTGGAGGATGCGCCATGTCTCAGTCTTTCCGTTTTGAACAAGTCTTCACACCCGATGTCCACGACGCATTGTGGGATTGGGCGCAAACAAGCTATGGCGCATCCGACGATTGGTGCATTCTGTATCTCAACGGCCTGCCTTTAGGCCGTCTGAACCCGTTATGGTGCGAACGCCTCGGACAAGATTGGACAGGCAGGCAGTCAATCCTTTCAGACGGCCTGAATTTGGAAACAGACAGCTGGGCTCAGATGGGCGACAGTTTGCAAACACTGGCGCAACAATGGCGCGAGTGCGGTTGGCTCAAAGGTTGGCGCGGTGAAAAGTTCGACATCTGCGACCAGTCGGGCAAGCCTTTATGCGCACTCGAACGCGCCGCCTTCCGTCCGTTCGGCCTGATGAGTCAGGCAGTGCATTTGAACGGATTGGTCGAAACAGAAGACGGTTTGCGCTTTTGGATAGGCCGCCGCAGTCCGCACAAAGCCGTCGATCCGAACAAACTCGACAACCTGACCGGCGGCGGCATCAGTAGCGGCGAGAGGCCGTCTGAAGCTGTCTGCCGCGAAGGCGAAGAAGAAGCCGGCATTCCCGCTTCTCTGACACCCCATATCCGACCGACTGCCCAAATATATAGTTTGCGCCCCGTTAATCGCGGTGTCCACAACGAAATCCTGTATATTTTCGACATTGTCCTGCCCGAAGACTTCCAACCCGCCAACCAAGACGGCGAAGTTGCCGGTTTTGAACTGATGGACATCCCCACCCTGCTCGATGCCATGTTGTGCGGACACATGATGCACGATGCCCAGCTGGTCACGATCGAAGCCTGCCGTCGATACGGCCTGATTGACCCCAAACATCCGCTGTCCGCATGGCTCGACAGCATCCGTTGCCGACCCCATTTTTAAAGGCCGTCTGAAACCATGTTGCAACTCAAAAACATCAACAAACGCTTCGGCAGCAAAACCGTTGCCCAAGACATCAACCTAAACGTCGAAGCAGGAGAAATCCTCGCCGTACTCGGCCGATCCGGCTGCGGCAAATCCACCCTGCTCAAAACCATCGTCGGCCTGGTGTATCCCGACAGCGGCGAAGTCTGGCTCAACGGCGACAACATCACCGACATGCCGTCTGAAAAACGCAATATCTCGCTGATGTTTCAAGACTACGCCCTTTTGCCGCATTTAACCGCCCTCGACAACGTCGGCTTCGGCCTCAAAATGCGCCGCCTGCCCAAAGCCGAAATCGAAGAACAATCCATGCAGGCCTTGCGCGACATCGGTTTGGAACACGAAGCGCAACGCAAACCCGAAAGCCTCTCCGGCGGCGAACAGCAACGCCTCGCCCTCGCACGCGCCCTCATCACGCGCCCGTCGCTGTTGCTCTTGGACGAAGCCTTCTCCAGCCTCGACACCCACCTGCGCCACCACCTGCGCACCCTGACCGCCGAACGCATCCGCAGTCAAAACATCCCCGCCATCCTCGTGACCCACTCCGCCGAAGAAGCCTGCACAATGGCCGACACCATCGCCATCATGCACGAAGGCCGCATCCTCCAACACGGCACGCCGGAAACCCTTATCCGCCGCCCCGTCAACGCCCAAGCCGCCCTGCTGCTCGGTTTGGCCAACACCGGCGACACACGCTACATCCCCCAACACGCCATCCGATTCGACCCGAACGGCACGGCCGTCCGCATCAGCGAAGCCGTCCCCCTCGCCGAAGGCACACGCCTCACCCTCGCCCATCCGCAATACGGCGATTTGATTTGGTATCCCCACGCCGACCACGATACGGACAAACCGCAAACCGGACAGGAAATCCGCATCAGCGTGGATGAAAATCAGATTGTTTGGTTTGATTGAATGTGATGGATTAAAAAAAAGAAAAAGGCCGTCTGAAAAGCAACAAACACCGTCATTCCCGCGCAGGCGGGAATGACGGCGGATGGGTTTGGGGCGGGGGAAAGGTTTCAGGCTGCCTTGGGGAAGGGCAACCTGAAAATGGGGAGGCCGTCTGAAAGAGCAGTTTCAGACGGCCTTTTGGTCGCTTGGGTTGTAAACCCAACGCAAAACAGATGATTTAATGGTTTGGTTGAGTCTTGGTTCAAGCTATGCTGCTTGCTCAATTTACGTTTATTTCTCTGTCTGAAATATTTTTTACAATTGACTCAGCAACTAAATAATATGGAATAAACCTGATTAAATCATCATTTGCGCGCATAGCAATACCGACCCATTCAATGGAGTTGCCACATGCTCTTAAAACTACACCGCCACTCATGCCATTAACAGTCATACCAAATTCGCTATTGGCATCTTCTTTTTTTATAGCAAATCCAATTTCATCTCTTATACATCTACCGCCAAAAAGCCTAGCCTCATGATTAACTCTGTTTATTTGGCTGATACTACCATCATCACTTATTTCAAAATCAATTTCATTTTTCTCTAACGGAAATCCATAAGCAAATAAAGTTTCACCTAGAATTGGATCTTTATCAGACAATAAATATTGTCGCATCTTATCGTCATCAAAATCTAAATATCCGTGTGGAGTTAAATTGTTTATTCCTGCTAATTCCATCGTTAAGATTTCCTCACTAAGCATTAAATCATTTTGGATTGTGGTCGCAGAGCAGTTCATAGGAATAAGCAATAATTTTTCTAATTCAATATTTTCCCTATCAAAATCTCCTAAATATGTTTTATACATTATTTGTAAACCTCGAACTGCCTCTTCATCAATTTCGTTATTTCTATCTGAAAAAGAGTGGTAAAGGCATGAGAGATAGTATTTATTATTGAGTTTTATAATTATTCCTGTTCCAGCATTGCTAAAATAATCATGTGATATATATAGAAGTCTTCTAATAGACTGTCCTACTTCGGATTCAATAATTTGTTTTGCTATTTGTTCCATAAAATACCTAATTAGGGTTTGTTTCTAAAGTCAGTGAAAAAAGCAGCCTGAAACCGTTTCCAGGCTGCCTTTCTCACAACCAAACAATACTACCCTTTCAACTTCGCCAACTGCCCTTCCACTTTTCCCATCTTATCCGTCAACTCCGCCAAATCGGCTTTGTCTTTTTCCACCAAATGCGCAGGGGCTTTTTCGGTGTAGCCGGGTTTGGAGAGTTTGGCGTTGAGTTTGTCCAAGGCTTTTTGCAGCTTCTCGGCTTCTTTGCTCAAACGAGCGGTTTCGGCAGCTTTGTCGATTTCGACTTTCAGCATCAGGCGCGCGCCGTTGCAGACGGCGACGGGGGCGTCTTCCGCTTCGGGCAGGCTGTCCACCAGCTTGGCTTCGGTCAGTCGGGTCAGCGACGGCAGGTATTTGAGCAGGCCTTCGAGTTCTGCACTGCCTTCGACGAAGAGCGGCGCTTTGACGTTTGGCGCGATACCCATTTCGCCGCGCAGTTTGCGCACTTCTTCCACCAAGTCTTTCAATGCAGCCATTTTGTCGAAGGCCGTCTGAACGATTTTTTCTTTATCGGCTTGCGGATAGGCGGCCAACATGATGCTGTCGGAGGTTTTGGCATTCGCCAGAGGCGCAACGACCTGCCACAGCTCTTCGGTAATGAAAGGCATGATTGGGTGCAGCAGGCGCAGGATGGTTTCGAGTACGCGCACGAGGGTGCGGCGTGTGGTGCGCTGGGTTGTCGGGCAGCCGGTTTGGATTTGCACTTTTGCCAGCTCGATGTACCAGTCGCAATATTCGTTCCACACAAATTCGTACAGCGTTTGCGCGGCAAGGTCGAAGCGGTAGGTTTCAAAGGCTTCGGCAACGGCGGCTTCGGCTTGTTGCAGTTTGCCGATAATCCATTGGTCGGCAAAGGTAAACGCCAACGGCTGCATTTCATCTTGACCGCAGTCTTTGTCTTCGGTGTTCATCAACACGAAGTTGGTGGCGTTCCACAATTTATTGCAGAAGTTGCGGTAGCCTTCGGCGCGTTTGAAGTCGAAGTTGACGCTGCGGCCGAGGCTGGCGTAGCTCGCCATGGTAAAGCGCAAGGCGTCCGCGCCCATGCTGGGGATACCTTCGGGGAAGAGTTTTTTCGTGGCTTCTTCCACTTTCGGCGCGGTTTCGGGTTTGCGCAGACCAGTCGTGCGTTTCACCAGCAGCTTGTCCAAGTCGATGCCGTCAATCAAATCGACGGGGTCGATGACGTTGCCTTCGGATTTGGACATTTTTTTGCCTTCGTGGTCGCGCACGATGCCGTGAATGTACACATCTTTAAAGGGTACTTTGCCGGTGAAGTGGGTGGTCATCATAATCATGCGCGCCACCCAGAAGAAGATGATTTCGTAGCCGGTGACCAAGACGTTGGACGGCAGGAAGGCTTTGAGTTCGTCGGTCTCAGACGGCCAGCCTAGCGTGGAGAACGGTACGAGTGCGGAGGAGAACCATGTGTCCAATACGTCTTCTTCGCGGGTCAATCCTGTTTTGCCGGCTTGTTTTTCGGCTTCCGCCTGATTGCGGGCGACGTAAACATTGCCTGCTTCATCGTACCACGCGGGGATTTGATGCCCCCACCACAGTTGGCGCGAGATACACCAGTCTTGGATGTTGTTCATCCATTGGTTGTAGGTGTTGACCCAGTTTTCGGGGATAAAGCGCACCGCGCCGCTGTCGACGGCTTTTTTGGCTTTGTCGGCGAGGCTTAAACCTTTGAATTCGCTGTCAGGTTCGCCGCCGTTTGGCGTGGCGGACATGGCGACAAACCATTGGCTGGTCAGCATCGGCTCAATCACTGAGCCTGTTCGGTCGCCTTTCGGCGTCATCAGCGTGTGCGCTTTGATTTCGACCAACAAGCCTTGTTCTTGCAAATCGGCAACCATTTGTTTGCGCGCGGCAAAGCGGTCTAAACCTGCGTATTTTTCAGGCAGGGCAAAGCCTTGCTGCGCTTCACCTTTGAAGTTGAACACTTCGGCGTTTGCCAGCACTTTGGCTTCCAAATCGAACACGTTAATCAGGCGCGTGTCGTGGCGTTTGCCGACTTCGTAGTCGTTGAAATCGTGTGCAGGCGTGATTTTTACGCAGCCTGTGCCGAAGTCTTTTTCGACGTATTCGTCGGCAATCACGGGAATGGTGCGGCCGGTCAGCGGCAGGATTAATTCCTTGCCGATCAAATGGGTATAACGTTCGTCTTCAGGGTTGACGGCAACGGCCACGTCGCCCAACAGCGTTTCGGGACGGGTGGTCGCCACGATAACGGCTTCGGCAGGATTGTCCGCCAGCGGATAGCGGATGTGCCACATAGAGCCTTGTTCTTCCACGCTTTCCACTTCCAAATCCGATACCGCCGTGCCAAGCACCGGATCCCAGTTCACCAAGCGTTTGCCGCGGTAAATCAAGCCCTGTTCATACAGGCGCACAAACACTTCGGTCACGGTTTCGGCACGCACGTCGTCCATTGTGAAATACTCGCGCGTCCAGTCTGCGGAACAGCCCACGCGGCGCATCTGCTGCGTAATCGTGCCGCCGGAAACTTCTTTCCATTCCCACACTTTTTCCAAGAATTTTTCACGACCCAAATCATGACGGGACACGTTTTGCGCGGCAAGCTGGCGTTCGACCACAATCTGCGTGGCGATGCCCGCGTGGTCGGTGCCGGGAATCCAGGCAGTGTTGCAGCCTTTCATGCGGTAGTAGCGGGTCAGGCCGTCCATGATGGTTTGGTTGAAGGCATGGCCCATATGCAGCGTGCCGGTTACGTTGGGTGGCGGCAGTTGGATGGAAAAAGACGGTTTCGTCAAATCCATATCGGGCTGGAAATAACCTTGGGTTTCCCAGTTTTGATAGTGTTTGGATTCGATTTCGGCGGGATTGTATTTGTCTAACATGATGGAACTTTGTGAAATTAAGGTTATTTTTGATGTGCGGATTATAACGCAAAAAGGCCGTCTGAATCATTTCAGACGGCCTTTGGCATACGGGTTTTAAAAATGGAACAATACCAGGCTGACGGCAATCACCGCCATACCCGTTGTCAGACCGTAAACGGTTTCGTGGCCGTCTGAATAGCGTTTGGCGGCCGGCAACAGCTCATCCAACGCCAAAAACACCATCACGCCGGCTATCACGCCAAACACCGAACCAAACACGGCAGGCGACAAAAACGGCTGCAAAACCAAATAGCCCAAAGCCGCACCCAACGGCTCGGCCAAGCCGGATAGCAGACACGCCCATACCGTTTTCTTACGGCTGCGGGTGGCAAAATAAACCGGCGCGGCGATGGAAATGCCCTCCGGGATATTATGGATGGCAATCGCCAAGGCCAAAGGCATCCCGACCGCCGGATTTTCCAAGGTGGCAAAAAATGTCGCCAAGCCTTCGGGAAAGTTGTGCGCCGTAATCGCAAACGCCGCCATCATGCCGACTCGCGCGATATGGCGGCGTTTGCTTTCTTGAAACGACGGGTCTTGCGCGTCTAAGGTTTCATGCGGGTTCGGCACCAGGCGGTCAATCAGCGCAATGCCGCCCATACCGGCCAAAAATGCCATGGTCGCCGCCGCAAACGCGTGGTCTTTATCATAAATTTCAGCGAACGCCTCACTGGATTTACTGAAAATCTCCGTCAGGGAAACATACACCATCGCACCGCCGGCAAATGCCAAACCAAACGACAACACGCGCGGATTGGGCGTTTTGGAAAACATTACCAAGCCACTGCCTAAAACGGTAAACAAACCGGCAGCCAACGTGATGGAAAAGGCAATAGCCAAATTGGACATCGAAAAATCGGGCATGAGAAAACCTGCGCTAAAAGCTGGGACAGGTTCAGACTAACACTTTTTAATGCGCATGATAATAGTTATTATTTATTTTATTGATTGGATACACGGATTTTGAAACAAAAGGCCGTCTGAAAAATAATTTTCAGACGGCCTTTAAATTTGAAATGTCGCTAAACCTTATCGCTTTCCAGCTTAAGCCTGATAGCGCGACAGGCTCAAATCGTCGCTTCGGATTTCGGTATCTTTGCCGCTCACGATATCGGCAGTTAATTTTGCCGAACCCAGCGACATGGTCCAGCCCAAAGTGCCGTGGCCGGTATTTAGGAAGAGATTATCAAAGCGGGTGCGTCCAATTAACGGCGTGCTGTCGGGCGTCATCGGTCTGAGACCGCTCCAGAACAATGCTTGGCTCAAATCGCCGCCTTCTGGGAACAAGTCGTTGACGACCAAAGCCAAGGTTTCGCGGCGTTTTTCGGGCAGTTTGATTTCGTAGCCCGACAATTCCGCCATGCCGCCGACGCGGATTCTGTTATCAAAGCGCGTGATGGCGACTTTGTAGCTTTCATCCAAAACGGTGGAAACCGGAGCGCCGTCTGAATTGGTGACCGGCAGGGTCAAGGAATAGCCTTTGACGGGATAAATCGGCAGATTGAGATCCAACTGCGCCAAAACCGTCCTGCTGAAGCAGCCGAGCGCACAGACGAAGACATCTGCTTCAAAGCGTTCTTTTTCGGTTTCGACTGCGCTGATGCGCTGCCCATTGTGTTCGATGCGGCGGATGGTTTGGTTGAAATGGAACTGTACGCCTTTTTCCAGACAGAGTTGGTACAGGTTTTGGGTGAAGAGGTGGCAGTCGCCGGTCGCGTCCGCAGGCAGGTGCAGGCCGCCGGCAATTTTGGCGGTAACGCGTGCCAGCGCAGGCTCAAACTCTGCGCATTCTTCGGGTTTCAGACGGCGGTACGGCACGCCGTAGCGTTCCAAAACGGCAATGTCTTGTTCTGCCGCTTCGACTTCTTTGGCTTGGCGGAAAATCTGCAACGTCCCTTTTTTGCGCCCTTCAAAATTCATGCTGGTTTGCGCTTCAAAACGGCGGAACATCTCACGGCTGTATTCGGAAATCCTGACCATGCGCTCTTTGTTGGTTTGATAGCGTGCTGCCGTGCAGTTTTGCAGCATTTGCCACAGCCATTCGATTTGATACAGGCTGCCGTCAGGGCGAAACAGTAAAGGCGGATGGCTTTTAAACAGCCATTTCAGCGCTTTGGTCGTGATACCGGGTGCAGCCCAAGGCGTGGTATAGCCGTAAGAGAGCTGGCCTGCATTGGCAAAACTGGTTTCCATCGCCACATCCTCTGCGCGGTCGATGACCGTTACTTCATGTCCTGCCTCCGCCAGATACCACGCGGAAGATACGCCGGCCACACCAGCACCTAAAACAAGCACTTTCATTTTTCTCCTCCTCTGACTTTTTTCAAAACAGACTTAATATACATCGGGCCGTCTGAATGTTCAGATTCAGACGGCCTTGGATATTAATGCGGCAATTCGCCGTTTTTGATTTTTTGTTTGAAGTCGCGTGTTTCATTGACGATGACTTTCGCCATCAACAGAAGCGCAATCAGATTGGGCAAGGCCATCAAGCCGTTGAATGTGTCTGAAGCCAGCCACACCAAATCAAGGCTCAACACGGTTCCCAGCATAACCGAAGAAACATAACCGACGCGGTACAAACCGGCAAACTTCTCGCCGAAGACGTAAACCGCGCATTTCTCGCCGTAATAACACCAGCCGAGAATGGTTGAGTAGGCAAAGAAAATCAGGCCGATGGTGACAATCCAGCCGCCGATGCCGGGCAGCATTTTTTGGAAAGTGACGGTTGTCAGCGCCGCACCGCTCAATTCAGGTTTGACAAACTCGCCGCCTGCGCCGAGCAGACCCATGACCAACACGATACCGGTAATCGAGCAGACAACGATGGTATCCAAAAAAGTACCGGTCATGGAAACCAAAGCCTGACGGACGGGGTGGTCGGTTTTCGCGGCTGCAGCGGCAATCGGCGCAGAACCCATACCCGCCTCATTGGAGAACACGCCACGCGCCACGCCGTAGCGGATAACCGTACCGATGGCACCGCCGGCAACGGCCTGCGCGCTAAACGCATCGGAGAAAATCAGTTTGACGGCAGGCATCAGTACATCGGAATTAATCACGATAATGGCAATACCGCCTACTACATAAAACACTGCCATGGCAGGCACGATAAAGGACGCGGCTTTGGCGATGCCCTTAATGCCGCCCAAAAGCACAATGGCCGTTAATACGGTCAATATCACGCCGGTGTAGGCAGGTTCAACACCAAAGCTGGTCTGCACTGCCTGCGCAACCGAGTTGGACTGCACCGAGCTGCCGATACCGAATGAAGCGAATGTGCCGAACAGCGCAAATGCGACGGCCATCCATTTCCAGTTTTTACCCAAGCCTTTTTCGATGTAATACATCGGGCCGCCGGACATTTCGCCTTTGGAATTGGTCACGCGGTATTTCACCGCCAACACGCCCTCGCCGTATTTGGTGGCCATACCGAAAATGGCGGTCATCCACATCCAAAATACCGCGCCCGGGCCGCCGGTTACCACCGCAGTCGCCACACCGGCGATGTTACCCGTGCCGATGGTGGCGGATAGCGCGGTCATCAACGCCGCGAAATGGGAAATATCGCCTTCGTGGTCTTCGCCGTCTTCATGCTTCTTTGACGGCACAAACGCCTGTTTCAGCGCATAACCCAACATGGTGAACTGCAAGCCTTTCAGCAAAACGGTCAGCAAAATGCCCGTACCGACCAGCAGCATCAACATAATAGGTCCCCAGACCCAGCCGCTGATGGTTTCGAAAAAGGCTTTGAGATTGTCTAAAAACAATTGCATGGCTTTCTCCTTTGTCTGTTTTATTTTTTATGCACTACTTTTTGTAGTGTCATGTAATTTCAGCACAGAATATTAAATAAGACAATATCTTTCTTTTTAAAAAGATTTTTGAGGTTTTACCCTAAAAAGATATTTATTTAGACCGAACAGATTATTTACAATCCGCTAAAAATAAAGGCTGCGACCGAGATAAAATGCCAAATGAAAGTTAATCAACCATCAATTAAGACTGCAACAATTAAAATGACACAATCGACAAATAGCACATTATTGAAAAATACAAACACGCAAATCTTGTTTAAAAAAGCCTCAGGCCGTCTGAAAGATGGTTTTCAGACGGCCTGAGGCTTGCTATTTATATTGATAAAGTCAGGTTGATGAATGTTGCCCAAGCAACTGCGCCAACACTCGGGCAAAGCGTTCCGTTGCGCCTTCGCTGGTGTGCAAATACAGGGCAGGTTCGATGAGTTCCAATTCATTGAGCAGGAAGGTGTCACCGACCAATGTACCGTCCACTCGGGCGTAAACCGGCATTTGCGGCAAAGCGGCCAGTACGTCTTGCGCGGCACGGACGGCAAACTCGGGCGGCTCGATACCGAACACCGACACGCCATAGGCCGAGTTGGCGCGCCATTCGCCTTGGGGTGGCTGACGGCGTACGGCATGGCTGAATACGCCGTTGAAAAACACCAGCGAGGTTTCGCCTGCTGTTTCGATTTCGCGGATATAAGGTTGAACAATCACGCCTTGCAGATAATCCGCCATGTTTACGTCCAATGTTTCTGCACAAACTTTGACCACGCCTTTGCCGCTCTGCCCGAATGCCGGCTTGATGACCGCTTCCGTCCATCCTTGTTGGTTCAGGATGTCGGCCAATTCGGCTTTTTGCGGCGGTACGAACACGCTGGGAATTACTTGCGCGCCGCGCACCGCCAAATCACACAAATAAGTCTTTTCCATATTCCAAGCCATCAGCTCGGGCGGATTGATAAAACGCTGCCCCGCCTGCTCGGCTTTCTCCAGCCATTGGCGGAAGGCTTCGGGTTCGGCGGCATAATCCCATGCGCACAAAGGCAGCAAAAACGGCGCGGACGGATGGTTTTGCCACGCATCAAATACGGTTTTCACGCCCATGGTTTCCAAGCATGCCGCCAATGTTTTCAGGTTGTCCGATGGTTCGGGATAGGTTTGGCAGGTAATGAGTGCCAAAACGGTTTTCTCGGTCATGATTGCCACCTCATTGCTAAAACCAAAATTATATAGCAAAATCAAACCAAAAGATTTTTCAGACGGCCTGATACATGAGGCCGATTCTGATAAAATGGTTTTCCCTTTTTCGTCGGAACATGCTCATGAAATCTGCTCACGTCCTTGTCTGGTTCCGCCGCAACCTCCGCCTGCACGACAATGTTGCGCTTAATGCCGCCGTTGCAAGCGGTTTGCCCATCGCCTGCGTCTGGGTCAGCCAAAGGCCGTCTGAAAACCACAATCCGCGTCAAAGTCTGTTCCATTATCAAGCCGCACAAGAGCTGCATACCCGTCTGGCGGCGCACCATATCCCTTTATATGTCGTCGCTTCCGACGAAGACCTCCTCCCCTTGGCTGCTGCACTCAATGCCCACACCGTCATCACAGACGAAGCCTACACCGAAGCCGAAATCCGCCAAGACAACCACCTCTGGCACAATTTCGACCGAGCAGGCATTACCCTGCAACACGCCAACGACCGCGGCATTTTGGCCAAATCCCCCCTCATGGATGCCAACGGCCTGCCCCACACCGATTTTGCCGCCTATAAACAAGCATGGTTGCAGGCTTATTCAGGACAAAGGCCGTCTGAAACCGAATTGCCTGTTCAAACCGGACAAAACGTTCCACTGTTTCCAGCCCATACCGGCGCGGTATTGCCTGCCTATCAGCAGGGCGGCGAAACCGCAGCCTTAACGCAATGGCACGCATTCAAACAGAATTTGGTTCACTACCCGATTACCCAAAACTTTCCGGCACGAAAAAACACCAGCCTCCTCAATGCCTACCTGTCCGCAGGCTGCATTTCACCGCGCCTGCTGGCCGCCGAAGGCTTGGCAAACCGACATTTCGAATGGCTGGACAAGCTTATTTTCCGCGACTACTGCTACCAGCTCGCCTACCACCGCCGCCTGCCCGAAACAACCGATGCCGCTCCGGTACGCGAATACTGGCGACTCGGCCAAACCGGCGTACCCATCATCGACGCCTCCATCCGCGGCCTCGAAGCCACTGGTCACTTACACCCCGTTCTCCAGCAGCTGTGCGCCCACTATTTCTGCCACGCCCTCAACTTCGACCCCAACCAAGGCATTGCGTGGGCAGCCTCCGTCCAAACCGGCACCGACCCCGCACTCAACCAAGCCAACTGGCACCTCGCCGCACAAGACACGGCTACCGTCCGCTATGCCCACCGTTCGCATCAAATCGATCCCGACGGCAGCTACATCCGCAGTTACGTCCCCGAATTGGCGCACCTACCGTCCACCCTCATCCACACGCCGTGGGCCGCCGCCGATGACATCGACACACACGGCTACCCCTTTCCCAAGGCCGTCTGAAACCTGCATTCACACCAAAAAACCACACTAAATACAGCTGAAAAACGTTCAAACAAAATATTTTGGTTTCAGATGGTCAAACAGATTGAATAGCCAAGATTTACACGGTAAACTTACGTCATTAAAAAATTTTATTATTTCATTACAATGAAACCCGCATTCGACATAAAAACGTCACGTTTGGACGTCTTATCCATCCATCTGCACACCGCAGATCTAACCGAATTGGAAGAATTCCTGCGCCAACTGGCAGGCCAATCCCAAGACGAATTCGTTCCCTTCATTTTAGACGTACAAGATTTCGACCACCCCGAATCCATCGATTTGGGCGGCATGATTTCCCTGTTTGCCCGTTACGGCATGCAAATTTTAGGGCTGCACCACACCAGCGACACATGGGCGGCAGCGGCGGCGCGTTATCACTTGGTATTCAAACAAGGCAACTCCACCCAGGCAGCCGACACACAGGCAGCGCCTGCCCCCCGCCAAGCACCGCAGCCGCAAGACGTACAAGCCACTGTTATCAACAATCCGACCGTATTGGTCAGCACGCCCGTGCGTACCGGCCAGCAGGTTTACGCTGAAAACGGCGACCTCATCGTTACCGGCATCGTCAGCCAAGGTGCGGAACTTATCGCCGACGGCAACATCCATATTTACGCCCCCATGCGCGGCAGAGCGTTGGCCGGTGCAAAAGGCAATACCAACGCGCGCATCTTTATTCATTCCATGCAGGCCGAATTAGTCTCCGTTGCCGGTATCTACCGCAACTTCGAGCAAGACCTGCCCGAGCATCTGCACAAAAAACCCGTACAAGTATCATTGCAAGACAACCGACTGGTTATCAGCGCAATCGACGCCGAATAAACATCAGTACTTAAAAAGGAAATATCGTGTCAAAAATCATCGTAGTAACTTCAGGTAAAGGCGGCGTAGGCAAGACCACTACCAGCGCCAGCATCGCAACCGGCCTGGCCCTGCGCGGCCACAAAACTGCCGTAATCGACTTCGACGTCGGTTTGCGCAACCTTGACCTGATTATGGGTTGCGAACGCCGCGTCGTATACGACCTCATCAACGTCATCCAAGGCGAAGCCACACTCAACCAAGCCCTGATTAAAGACAAAAACTGCGAAAACCTCTACATCCTGCCCGCCTCGCAAACCCGCGACAAAGACGCACTGACCCGCGAAGGCGTGGACAACGTGATGAAAGAGTTGGCCAGCAAAAAAATGGGCTTCGAATTCATCATCTGCGACTCCCCTGCCGGTATCGAACAAGGTGCACTGATGGCGCTCTACTTTGCCGACGAAGCCATCATTACCACTAATCCGGAAGTATCCAGCGTCCGCGACTCCGACCGCATCTTGGGCATTTTGCAAAGCAAATCCCGCAAAGCCGAACAAGGCAGCACAGTTAAAGAGCACCTACTGATTACCCGCTACTCCCCGGAGCGCGTGGCTAAAGGCGAAATGCTGTCGGTACAAGACATCTGCGACATCTTGCGTATTCCGTTGATCGGTGTGATTCCTGAATCACAAAACGTTCTGCAAGCTTCCAACGCCGGCGAACCTGTCATCCACCAAGACAATGCCGCAGCAGCAGAAGCCTACAAAGACGTTATCGCCCGCCTCTTGGGTGAAAACCGCGAAATGCGTTTCCTCGAAGCTGAGAAGAAAAGCTTCTTAAAACGACTGTTCGGAGGTTAATACATGTCACTGCTCGATATGCTGTTCGGCAGAAAGCCGAAAACCGCCACAGTCGCGCGCGACCGCCTGCAAATCATCATCGCACAAGAACGCGCACAAGAAGGCCAAGCTCCGGACTATCTACCGACCCTGCGTAAAGAGTTGTTGGAAGTCCTGTCCAAATACGTCAACGTATCATTGGACGACATCCGCATCTCCCAAGAGAAACAAGACGGCTTGGACGTTCTTGAGCTGAACATCACCCTGCCGGAACAAAAAAAGGCTTAACACATGACCTTGACCGAATTGCGTTACATCGTAGCCGTCGCACAAGAACGTCACTTCGGACGTGCCGCACGACGCTGCTTTGTCAGCCAGCCCACCCTCTCCATCGCCATCAAAAAGCTGGAGGAAGAGCTGTCGGTATCCCTGTTCGACCGTAGCAGCAACGACATCATCACGACCGAAGCGGGCGAGCGCATTGTCGCCCAAGCCCGCCGGGTTCTGGAAGAAGCGGAACTCATCAAGCACCTTGCCAATGAAGAGCAAAACGAATTGGAAGGCGCATTCAAACTCGGCCTGATTTTTACCGTTGCCCCCTACCTTCTGCCCAAGCTCATTACCGCGCTGCGTGAAACCGCGCCGAAAATGCCGCTGATGCTGGAAGAGAACTATACCCACATCCTGACCGAGTCGCTCAAACGTGGCGATGTCGATGCAATCGTCGTTGCCGAACCGTTCCAAGAGCCGGGCATCGTGACTGAGCCTCTGTATGACGAACCTTTCTTCGTCATTGTTCCCAAAGGACATCACTTTGAAGAACTCGATGCCGTTACGCCTCAGCTTTTGGGCGAAGAACAAGTGTTGCTGCTGTCTGAAGGCAACTGTATGCGCGACCAAGTGTTGGCGAGCTGTTCCGAATTGGCTTCCAAACAGAAAATCCAAGGTTTGACCAATACCCTGCAAGGCAGCTCCATCAATACCATCCGCCACATGGTTGCCAGCGGCCTGGCCATCAGCGTCATGCCGGCTACCGCATTGACCGAAAACGACCACATGCTTTTCAGCATTATCCCGTTTGAAGGCACTGCACCACACCGCCGTGTCGTTTTGGCTTATCGCCGCAACTTTGTCCGTCCCAAAGCACTGACTGCTTTGCGCACTGCCATTTTGCAATCGCAACTGACCGGTGTAACATTCGTCAACGAATGAACCGCAAAACAAAAGGCCGTCTGAACATTCAGACGGCCTTTTTATTTTTAACCGAATAAAGGATTAGTAGCGAGTATGAACTTGACTGCCGATAACGCCACCCAAAGCCGCACCACCCAAGGTAGAGCCGGTATCGCCACCAATCAAGTTACCTGCCACACCACCCAATACCGCACCAGCAGCAGTGTTGCGTTGGGTTTGAGTCATATTGGCACATGCACCCAAAGAGGCAGCCAGCATGATCAAGGTCACAGTTTTTGCAAAAGTTTTCTTCATGGTTTGATTCTCCATCAGGGGTTAAGCTGTATATAGAACAGTATGGCACAACCTTTCATTAATATATTTTCTGATAAGTAAAGACAGATTAAACTAAGATAACGCTTTTAATGAACGGTTAACTTCAAAAACAAACGGTAATTCCAATAGAATATCTATAAAATTTAATATATTTGGCATAAAATTGCGCATACATCAGCCGCATTCGGTAGTGATACAATGACGACTTGTCTGAATTACCGGAAACACCCGTCATGAGTATCTACGCACTGGCACACATCATCCACGTTTATTGCGCGATTGCCTTTGTCGGCGGCGTATTTTTCGAAATGCTGGTTCTCTCCGTTTTACACACCGGCCGTGTTTCGCGCGAATCGCGCCGCGAAGTCGAGCGTGCCATGTCCCATCGTGCCGTCCGCGTGATGCCGATTGTCGTCATCACCCTTTTTATCAGCGGCATCGTCATGGTGTACAACCGTTATCTGCCAACGCTGCACCATCCTCTCGACAGCGCCTTCAGCATTATGTTGAGCATCAAAATCCTGTTGGCAGTAAGCGTTTTGGTGCATTTTGCCATCGCTGTTGTCAAAATGGCCCGACACACCCTCACCGTCGGCTGGTCGAAATACATACACGCCGTTGTATTCAGCCATATGCTGTTTATCGTCTTTTTTGCCAAGGCGATGTTCTACCTGTCTTGGTAAACCTTACCCATACCCCACACACAAGGATTTTTTATGACCCAATACCCGTCCGTCGGCTCGCCGATGTTTTACGGCATCTTCTTTATCGCCGTCTTAATCATGATCGCCATCGATATGGTATCGCTGAAAAAAAACGGCGCCCACAAAGTCAGCATCAAAGAAGCCCTAGCTTGGAGCGGCATTTGGGTGGCCGTATCCTGCGCATTTGCAGGCTGGCTCTATTTTGAACTGGCGGGCAACCCGACTTACGGGGCCGTTGTCGCCAAAGAAAAAGTCCTCGAATTCTTCACCGGCTATGTACTCGAAAAATCCCTTGCCGTCGATAACATATTCGTTTTCCTGATGATTTTCGGCTACTTCAAAGTCGAACCCAAATTCCAACACCGCGTCTTGCTCTATGGCGTATTCGGTGCCATCGTCCTGCGCGCCATCATGATCTTCATCGGCGCCGCCTTGGTACAACAATTTGAATGGATTTTGTACCTCTTCGGCGCGTTCCTCTTATACACCGGCATTCATATGATGAAGCCCGAAGCCGAAGCTGAAGAAGACCTTTCCCAAAACAAGATCCTGACCCTACTCAAAAAAGTCATCCCGACCAGCCAACAGTTTGACGGTGAAAAATTCTTTACCATCGAAAACGGCAAACGCATCGCTACGCCGCTTTTACTGGTATTAATTATGATCGAATTGAGCGACGTCATCTTCGCCGTGGACAGCATCCCCGCTATTTTTGCCGTAACCACCGACCCTTTCATCGTCCTCACTTCCAACATTTTTGCCATCTTGGGACTGCGTGCCATGTACTTCTTACTGGCAGACTTTGCCGAACGCTTTATTTTCCTCAAATACGGCTTGGCTTTCGTATTGAGCTTTATCGGTATCAAGATGCTGATTATGCACTGGGTGCATATCCCAATTTCCATTTCCCTGTCCGTCGTCTTTGGCGCACTGGGCGCATCCATCCTGACTTCCTTGGTGTACACGCGTCAGCAAGAGAAAAAATAATCTGCCGATATAAAAAGGCCGTCTGAACATTTCAGACGGCCTTTTCAAATATCAAACACCAGCTTATTTAGCAGCGTCTTTCAATTTATCGGCAGCTTCTTGAGTCGCATCGGCTGCTTTACCCATAGCGTCTTTAGCTGCGTCTTTGGCAGTATCTTTAGCATCAGAAACCGCTTCTTTAGCTTCTTCAACCGCTTTACCGGCAGCATCTTTAGCGTCAGAAACTGCTTTATCTGCAGTTGCTTTAGCATCTGCAGCAGCGTCTTTAACATCAGAAACAGCTTGCTCAGCCGCACCTTTGGCTTCAGAAGCAGCAGCATCAACAGCAGAAGCTGCATTTTCAGCCGCAGCGTTTACATCGGAAGCAACAGCAGAAGCCGCCTCTTGGGTTTCTTTTTTCGCTTCTTGTGTACACGCCGCCAAGCCGGCTACCATCATTGCAGCAATCAATAATTTTTTCATGTTGTATATCCTTTGGTCTAAAAAATATCTGTCAAAACTGACAGACCAAAAAATCATAACATAATAAATGCTCAAAAAAGGGAGAATTAACGCCAAATAACAGCCGGTTTACGTTTTTTGAAAAAAATTTCAAAAAAACAGTTGACGAAAAGAAACAAGCTACCTATAATGCACAGCTTATCGGGTCGTTAGCTCAGTCGGTAGAGCAGCGGACTTTTAATCCGTTGGTCGAGCGTTCGAATCGCTCACGACCCACCAAATATGAAAACCTGCTTTGAAAAAAGCAGGTTTTTTTCATGTTCTCCGTAATAATCTACTTCTCCTACAAATATACTTGTATGCCAGACAATTTAAGCATACACTGACTACACACAACTACAACGACAGGAGAACTTGAAATGAAACAATTGGCCATGTACATCAACGGACGCTTTGAAAACGATTTCAACGGTGAATGGCGCGACGTATTGAACCCTTCCACCGAAGAAACCATCGCCCGCGAACCCAAAGGCGGCAAAGCTGACGTTGACCGCGCCGTAGCGGCGGCGCGTGCGGCGCAACCGGCATGGGAGCGGCTGCCTGCGGTCGAACGCGGCGCGTATTTGCGCAAAATCGCCCAAGGCATACGCGAACGCGCCGACGAGCTGACCGACACCATTGTTGCTGAAGGCGGTAAAACCAAAGACTTGGCGCGCGTGGAAGTCATGTTCACCGCCGACTATCTCGATTACCAAGCCGAATGGGCGCGCCGTTACGAAGGCGAAATCATCCAAAGCGACCGCCCGCGCGAAAACATTTTATTGTTCAAACGCCCGCTGGGCGTCGTGGCAGGCATCCTGCCGTGGAACTTCCCCTTCTTCCTGATTGCCCGCAAAATGGGTCCCGCTTTGGTAACGGGCAACACCATCGTCGTCAAACCCAGCAGCGTGACCCCGATCAACTGCCACATCTTCGCCGAAATCGTCGATGCGGTCGGACTGCCCGCAGGCGTGTTCAACGTGGTGAACGGTCCCGGCGCGGAAATCGGCAATGCCTTGTCCGCCCATCCGCAAGTCGATATGGTCAGCCTGACCGGCTCCGTCGAAGCGGGCCGCCAAGTGATGGAAGCCGCTTCCGCCAACATCACCAAAGTTTCGCTGGAACTCGGCGGCAAAGCCCCCGCCATCGTTTTGAAAGACGCGGATTTGGACTTGGCAGTGAAATCCATCTTGGCTTCGCGCGTCGGCAACACCGGTCAAATCTGCAACTGCGCCGAGCGCGTCTATGTCCACAGCAGCCTGAAAGACGCGTTCATTGAAAAAATGACCGCCGCCATGAAAGGCGTGCGCTACGGCAACCCTGCCGAAGCCGAAGCAGGCGCGCTGGAAATGGGCCCTCTGATTGAAGAGCGCGCCGTCAAAGCCGTTGCCGAAAAAGTGGAACGCGCCGTCAAACAAGGTGCGACGCTGGTTTGCGGCGGCAAACGCGCCGAAGGACGCGGCTATTTCTTCGAGCCGACCCTGCTGACCGACACCGACAACAGCATGGACATTATGAAGGAAGAAACCTTCGGCCCCGTCCTGCCGGTTGCCACTTTCGACACGCTCGACCAAGTCATCGCTTTGGCAAACGACAGCGAATTCGGCCTGACCAGCTCCGTCTATACCACCAATCTGAATGAAGCGTTTTATGTAACCCGCCGCTTGCGTTTCGGCGAGACCTACATCAACCGCGAAAACTTTGAAGCCATGCAGGGCTTCCATGCCGGTTGGAAAAAATCAGGTATCGGCGGCGCCGACGGTAAACACGGTTTGGAAGAATATCTGCAAACCCAAGTCGTTTATTTGGAAACCAATATCTAACCGCCGATACGGCCCTTCATGAAACAAAAGGCCGTCTGAAACCGATTTTTCAGGTTTCAGACGGCCTTTCTGCCTTTATAGAAAAAAACACCGACATCGCGTAAAATAGAGCCAATTTTTCACTTTATTCAGGCCGTCTGAAAACTCCGGCAGCCTGACTCATTTTTCCGGAAAACACCATGAGCGAACAAAACAATCCGCAAATCGAGCCGCAGCTGGACGAAAACCAAATCATCGCCCTGCGCCGCGAGAAACTGCACAACATCCGCAAAGAACGCAACGCCTACCCTAACGATTTCAAACGCGACAACTTTGCCGCCGACCTGCACACCCAATACGGTGAAATCAGCAAAGAAGAACTCGACCCGCAAGGCATTCCCGTTAAAGTGGCCGGCCGCATGATGCTCAAACGTCAAATGGGCAAAGCCAGCTTTGCCACCATTCAAGACGTTACCGGTCAAATCCAGCTTTATTTGAACAACAAAGGCGTGAGCCAAGAAGTTTTGGACGACTTCAACCACTGGGACTTGGGCGACATCGTCGGCGCGGAAGGTACTTTGTTCAAAACCAACCACGGCGAATTGACCGTGCGCGTGTCCAACATCCGCCTGTTGTCCAAATCCCTGCGCCCTCTGCCGGACAAACACAAAGGTTTGAGCGATCAGGAAACCAAATACCGTCAACGCTACGTCGATTTGATTGCCAACGAAGAATCGCGCAATACCTTTATCAAACGCAGCCAAATCATCCAATCCGTGCGCAATTTCATGGTCAACGAGCATTATCTCGAAGTCGAAACCCCGATGATGCACCCAATTCCCGGCGGCGCGACAGCAAAACCATTCGTTACCCACCACAATGCCTTGGACATTCCGCTCTACCTGCGTATTGCGCCCGAACTGTATCTGAAACGCTTGGTTGTCGGCGGTTTGGAACGCGTGTTTGAAATCAACCGCAGCTTCCGTAACGAGGGCATGTCCGTACGCCACAACCCTGAATTCACCATGATCGAATTCTACGAAGCCTTCTCCGACTACGAGCGCATGATGCAGATGGCGGAAGACATCATCCGCAACGCATCGCGCACGGTAAACGGCACGGCGAAAATCAGCTACAACGGTAAAGAAGTTGATTTGGAAAGCCCGTTTGAGCGCCTGACCATTCTCGAAGCCATCAAAAAATATAATCCGCACTACACCGACGAGCAGTTGAACGATGCGGAGTGGCTGAAAAAAGAAATCGTCAAACACGGCGAAAGTCTGCCGCCGTCCCCAGGCATCGGCAGCCTGCAACTCGCCCTGTTTGAAGGTTGCGCAGAGAGTAAATTGTGGAACCCGACCTTCATCGTCGATTACCCGGTCGAAGTTTCCCCGTTGGCACGCGCTTCGGATACGAAACAAGGTCTGACCGAGCGTTTCGAATTGTTCGTTGTTGGTCGCGAGCTGGCAAACGGCTATTCCGAGTTGAACGACCCCGAAGACCAAGCCGAACGCTTCAAGGCGCAAGTGGCACAAAAAGACGCCGGCGACGACGAAGCCATGCATTACGATGCCGACTACATCCGCGCCATGGAATTCGGTCTGCCGCCGACCGGCGGCTGCGGCATCGGCATCGACCGCTTGGTAATGTTGCTGACCGATTCGCAAACCATCCGCGACGTGATTCTGTTCCCGCAAATGCGTCCCGAATAACGCATTGAAATAAAATCAAGGCCGTCTGAAAACAAGACTCTGTTTTCAGACGGCCTTTTTGTTCAAATATGTAAACCGGGAAAATTAAAATCGATAAATTCTTTACACCATAATAATAAAATTACATGATAATCAAAAAGATAATATAAAAAAGAATATGTAAACGTTTTTCAGTTTGTTGACAGTCTGCTAGAATACATCCAGTTACAGACAGCCTCCACACACAGGCCGTCTGAAAATGGAGAAACTCTGAAAGGTTTGTATGGATCAATTTTTCGAACAGCTTCACGGCTGGGTAAACGCCATCAACGACCCAATGTGGTCGGGGTTGGTATATATGCTTTTAGGCGCAGGCCTCTTTTTCACCGTTACCACCGGTTTTGTACAATTCCGCCTCTTCGGCCGCAGTATCAAAGAAATGTTGGGCGGCCGCAAACAAGGTGATGATCCGCACGGAATCACACCGTTCCAAGCATTCGTTACCGGCTTGGCCAGCCGCGTAGGCGTGGGCAACATCGCCGGCGTGGCGATTGCCATCAAACTCGGCGGACCGGGCGCGGTGTTCTGGATGTGGGTAACCGCCTTAATCGGCATGAGTTCGGCGTTTGTCGAATCTTCACTGGCTCAACTCTTTAAAATCCGGGACTACGACAACCACCACTTCCGCGGCGGCCCTGCCTACTACATCACTCAAGGCCTAGGACAAAAATGGCTGGGCGTTTTATTCGCCCTGAGTCTAATTTTCTGTTTCGGCTTTGTATTTGAAGCCGTACAGACCAACACCATCGCCGATACCACCAAAGCGGCATGGGGCTGGGATCAACACTATGTCGGCGTCGCTCTGGTCATTCTGACTGCCCCGATTATCTTCGGCGGTATCCGCCGCGTATCTAAAGCCGCGGAAATCATCGTCCCGCTGATGGCGGTTTTATATCTCGTCATAGCACTCTTCATCATTGTTACCAATATTTCCCTGATTCCTGAAGTGTTCGGTCAGATTTTTTCCAACGCGTTCAACTTCGATTCGGCTGCAGGCGGTTTCCTCGGCGGTCTGATTTCGACCACCATGATGCAGGGTATCAAACGCGGCCTGTATTCCAATGAAGCGGGTATGGGTTCCGCGCCGAACGCCGCAGCCGCAGCCGAAGTGAAGCACCCCGTCTCCCAAGGCATGATTCAAATGCTGGGCGTTTTCGTCGATACCATCATCGTCTGCTCATGCACCGCCTTTATCGTCTTGACCTATCAACAGCCTTACGGAGACCTGAGCGGTGCGGCGCTGACCCAAGCGGCAATCGTCAGCCAGGTAGGCGAATGGGGCGCAGGCTTCCTTGCCGTCATCCTATTTATGTTTGCCTTTTCAACCGTTATCGGCAACTATGCCTATGCCGAGTCCAACGTCCAATTCATCAAGAGCCATTGGCTGGTTACCGCCGTTTTCCGTATGCTGGTTTTGGCATGGGTCTACTTCGGCGCAGTTGCCAACGTACCCTTGGTATGGGATATGGCAGACATGGCAATGGGCATCATGGCATGGATTAACCTCGTCGCCATCCTGCTCCTGTCCCCACTCGCCTTCCTGCTGTTGAAAGACTACACAGCCAAGCTGAAAATGGGCAAAGCCCCAGAGTTCAAACTCTCCGAACACCCTGGCTTGAAACGCAAAATCAAATCCGATATCTGGTAACACCAAAGGCCGTCTGAAATTTCAGACGGCCTTTTTAATCCCTGCCATTTAGACAAAACGATGCCCCTTAAAGCGGAAGCCTTAAGGGGCAGAGCGTTGCGGCACATCTTTTCAGACGGCCTTATTGTAGCAACGTTTCTCATTTCGCAGTGCAACAATATGTCCAAATTCTAATTCCAAATCGGCACCCAGTCAAGCATTTCATTTGCATGGTAATACTTACCTAGGATATATTTATACTTACTAAACATCATATTACGGAGAAACTGATGGCTGCATTCAAACCCAATCCAATCAACTACATCCTCGGCCTCGATATCGGCATCGCATCCGTCGGCTGGGCGATGGTAGAAATTGACGAAGAAGAAAACCCCATCCGCCTGATTGATTTGGGCGTGCGCGTATTTGAGCGTGCAGAAGTACCGAAAACAGGCGACTCTCTCGTAGCGGCAAGACGCTTGGCACGCAGCGTCCGCCGCCTGACCCGCCGTCGCGCCCACCGCCTGCTTCGGGCCCGTCGCCTATTGAAACGCGAGGGCGTATTACAGGCTGCCGATTTTGATGAAAACGGCTTGATTAAATCCTTACCGAATACACCATGGCAACTTCGCGCAGCCGCATTAGACCGCAAACTGACGCCTTTAGAGTGGTCGGCAGTCTTGTTGCATTTAATCAAACACCGCGGCTATTTGTCGCAACGGAAAAACGAGGGAGAAACTGCCGATAAGGAGCTTGGCGCTTTGCTTAAAGGCGTAGCCGACAATGCCCATGCCTTACAGACAGGCGATTTCCGCACACCGGCCGAATTGGCTTTAAATAAATTTGAAAAAGAAAGCGGCCATATCCGCAACCAGCGCGGCGATTATTCGCATACGTTCAGCCGCAAAGATTTGCAGGCAGAGCTGAATTTACTATTTAAAAAACAAAAAGAATTCGGCAATCCGCATGTTTCAGACGGCCTTAAAGAAGGTATTGAAACCCTGCTGATGACGCAAAGAGATTCTATTCCTGATGAAAGTGCTATTCTGCGGATGCAAGGAAAATGTACTTTTGAAAAAAATAAATCCAGAGCAGCAAAACATAGTTGGAGCGCAGAACGTTTTATATGGTTAAGCAAGTTGGCTAATTTGAGGATAACGGATGAATTTGGCACTAGGAAATTAACTGAAATAGAACGTCAAATACTTATAGATCTTCCATATAAATTAAAGACCGTCAACTATCAACAAGTAAGGAATGCCTTAACCACCCTTTCTCCCAATGCTCTTTTTAATATTAGATATCATCAAAAAGATAAAAAGGGGGAGATAAAATCATCAGATAAAATTGAAAAAGATACGAAATTCATGGAAATGAAATTCTGGCACAAAATTAAGGAAACTTTAGAAGGGAACGGAAGAAAAACAGAATGGCAGAGCCTTTCAAGCAATCATAATTTACTAGATGAAATCGGAACAGTTTTTACCATCTGTAAAAATGATGAGAGAAGAAAAGCCCTCTTGTCCGGTAAGATAAAAGAAGATCAAGATATTCTTGATATTTTGTGTAATCATGTTGATTTTACATGCACTGTGAATTTATCTTTAGAAGCATTGAAAAATATCCTTCCTTTTATGGAACAAGGTGATGACTACGATACTGCTTGGAGAAAAGTTTATCCTCCGCAGTCAACTAAAAAAGAATCTGTTCTACCACCAATTCCCGCCGACGAAATCCGCAACCCCGTCGTCTTGCGCGCCTTATCTCAGGCTAGAAAAGTCATTAATGCCGTCGTACGACGTTATGGCTCTCCTGCGCGTATTCATATTGAAACAGCGCGTGAAGTGGGCAAATCGTTCAAAGACCGTAAAGAAATTGAGAAACGTCAGGAAGAAAACCGCAAAGACCGTGAAGAATCCGCTACTGAATTCCGAGAGTATTTCCCCAATTTTATTGGCGAACCCAAATCCAAAGATATTCTGAAACTGCGCCTGTACAAGCAACAACACGGCAAATGCCTGTATTCGGGCAAAGAAATCAACTTAGGCCGTCTGAACGAAATAGGCTATGTCGAAATCGACCATGCCCTGCCGTTTTCGCGTACATGGGATGACAGTTTCAACAATAAAGTGCTGGTATTGGGCAGCGAAAACCAAAATAAAGGCGACCGAACACCTTATGAATATTTAAACGGCAAAGACAACAGCCGCGAATGGCAGGAATTTAAAGCACGTGTAGAAACCAGCCGTTTCCCGCACAGTAAAAAGCAACGGATTCTACTGCAGAAATTCGATGAAAAAGAATTTAAAAACCGTAACTTGAGTGATACACGCTATATCAACCGTTTTCTGTGTCAATTTGTTGCCGACCATATGCAGCTGACTGGAAAAGACAAAAACCGTGTCTTTGCCTCCAACGGACAGATTACCAATCTATTGCGCGGCTTTTGGGGATTGCGTAAAGCGCGTGCGGAAAACGACCGCCATCACGCCTTGGACGCAGTCGTCGTTGCCTGCTCGACCGTTGCCATGCAGCAGAAAATTACCCGTTTTGTACGCTATAAAGAGATGAACGCGTTTGACGGTAAAACCATAGATAAAGAAACAGGAGAAGTGCTGCATCAAAAAACACACTTCCCGCAACCTTGGGATTTTTTCGCACAAGAAGTCATGATTCGCGTCTTCGGCAAACCGGACGGCAAACCCGAATTTGAAGAAGCGGATACCCCCGAAAAACTGCGCACTCTGCTTGCTGAAAAATTATCTTCTCGTCCCGAAGCCGTACACGAATACGTTACGCCATTGTTTGTTTCTCGCGCGCCCAATCGGAAGATGAGTGGTGCACATAAAGATACTTTGAGATCTGCTAAACGATTTGTTAAACATAATGAAAAAATTAGTGTGAAACGAGTATGGTTAACCGAAATCAAGTTGGCCGACCTTGAAAATATGGTTAATTATAAAAATGGTAGAGAGATTGAATTATATGAGGCTCTTAAGGCGCGTTTAGAGGCATATGGAGGTAATGCTAAACAAGCATTTGACCCTAAGGACAATCCGTTTTATAAAAAGGGAGGACAACTGGTTAAAGCTGTGAGGGTCGAAAAAACCCAAGAGAGCGGAGTCTTATTAAATAAAAAAAATGCTTATACCATTGCAGATAATGGAGACATGGTACGTGTTGATGTGTTCTGTAAAGTGGATAAGAAAGGAAAAAATCAGTATTTTATTGTTCCCATCTATGCTTGGCAGGTTGCTGAAAACATTCTTCCTGATATTGATTGTAAAGGATACCGGATTGATGATAGCTATACATTCTGTTTTAGTTTGCATAAGTATGATCTGATTGCTTTTCAGAAAGATGAAAAATCTAAAGTAGAATTTGCCTACTATATCAACTGTGATAGCTCTAATGGACGATTCTATTTAGCTTGGCATGATAAAGGCTCTAAAGAACAGCAATTCCGTATTAGTACCCAAAATCTTGTATTGATGCAAAAATACCAAATCGACGAACTGGGTAAAGAAATCAGACCATGCCGTCTGAAAAAACGCCCACCTGTCCGTTAAATTAATCTATCCCTGTTTCAGACGGCCTGAAGCAGGGATTTTTTATATAAAAATAAGGGGAAAAACATGACTTGGCGCAGCCTGCTTATTCAAAATGGCGGCAAACTATCCTTGCAACGCCGGCAACTGCTGATTCAACAAAACGGCGAGTCCCACACCGTACCATTAGAAGACATCGCCGTTATCATCATCGAAAACCGCGAAACCCTGATTACCGCCCCGCTCCTATCAGCCTTAGCCGAATATGGCGCAACCTTACTGACATGTGACGAACAGTTCCTGCCCTGCGGACAATGGCTGCCTTATGCCCAATATCACCGCCAACTTAAAATCCTCAAGCTACAACTGAATATAAGCGAACCCTTAAAAAAGCAACTCTGGCAACATATCGTCCGCCAAAAAATCCTGAATCAAGCATTTGTCGCAGACGAAACAGGCAATGATCTTGCAGCCAAACAGCTGCGCACTTTGGCATCTGAAGTCCGTTCAGGCGATACAGGAAACCGTGAAGCCCAAGCTGCCGCCCTCTACTTCCAAGCCCTCTTTGGAGAAAAATTTACCCGTAATGACAACAATGCTGTCAATGCCGCATTGAACTACACCTACGCCGTACTCCGTGCCGCAGTCGCACGCGCCCTGACCTTATATGGCTGGCTGCCTGCATTAGGCTTGTTTCATAGAAGCGAACTAAATCCATTCAACCTCGCTGATGACTTTATCGAACCCTTACGCCCATTGGCCGACCTGGTCGTTATACATTTGCATGAACAAGGCCGTCTGAAAACTGATCTGACCCCCAACATCAAACAAAACCTTATCAAGACCCTTCACTGTCAAATCTGCATCGAACGGCAACATTTCAGCACCTTGGCTGCCATCGACAAAATGATTTCTTCATTTCAAGCCAGCGTAACCGATAAAAACGCCAAACAGCTGAAACTGCCTGAAATCTTGCCATTGAAAGAATACCAATATGAGTGAGGCCAAATTTATGAGGATTATCGTCTTCTTCGACCTACCGGTTACCACAGCGGCCAAGCGCAAGGCCGCCAATCAATTCCGCCAGTTTCTATTAAAAGATGGATACCAAATGCTCCAACTTTCCGTATACAGCCGTATTGTCAAAGGTCGAGATTCGTTGCAAAAACACCACAACAGGCTATGTGCAAACCTACCGCAAGAAGGGTCAATCCGCTGTTTGGAAGTAACGGAAAAGCAATATGCCACCATGAAACTACTATTGGGAGAGCTGAAAACCCAAGAAAAAAGGGTAAATTCCGACCAACTATTATTATTTTAAGCCCTATTTTTCAGACCAAATAAAACGGGAAACCCTTATAGAATAAGGATTTCCCGTTGAGGTATTGTAGCACTGCGAAATGAGAAAGGGAGCTACAACGGGATTTTATCAACCTCGCCACAGGGGAAGATTGTAGCACTGCGAAATGAGAAAGGGAGCTACAACACTATCAACCTGCTAACAGCGATAAACCAAATTGTAGCACTGCGAAATGAGAAAGGGAGCTACAACACTTCAAGCAATAACAAATTGTGTGGTTGTATTGTAGCACTGCGAAATGAGAAAGGGAGCTACAACGAACGAAGTAGCCTTAAATCCGACCCAACAATTGTAGCACTGCGAAATGAGAAAGGGAGCTACAACCCCTTGACGCTAGCCCACCCAAAAACGCTTATTGTAGCACTGCGAAATGAGAAAGGGAGCTACAACCATCAATGGCCGCTTGTTGTCTTTTGTCAGATTGTAGCACTGCGAAATGAGAAAGGGAGCTACAACGCGTGGAGGAGAGGCTGCCTAAAATCAACAATTGTAGCACTGCGAAATGAGAAAGGGAGCTACAACGCAAATCTCTGACACTTTATCGTCTTCAGCATTGTAGCACTGCGAAATGAGAAAGGGAGCTACAACAGCATTTCAAGCGGGCAGCAAACCTGATTGATTGTAGCACTGCGAAATGAGAAAGGGAGCTACAACAGGAGTAAAGATGTCCCGACTTTATATTGCATTGTAGCACTGCGAAATGAGAAAGGGAGCTACAACTAAAGATTGGGCGTGCTTTTTGCCCAATCTATTGTAGCACTGCGAAATGAGAAAGGGAGCTACAACGTCCTTTTCAGTAGATTGCGATGGTCAAACATTGTAGCACTGCGAAATGAGAAAGGGAGCTACAACGACCTTTACCAACCGCCAGCCGCCTTCGGGATTGTAGCACTGCGAAATGAGAAAGGGAGCTACAACACAGGAACGGGAACAGGAACAACGGGAACAATTGTAGCACTGCGAAATGAGAAAGGGAGCTACAACCGACGAGCGCGACGTAGAAATCTTTGACAAATTGTAGCACTGCGAAATGAGAAAGGGAGCTACAACAAGGAAAGCGGCCGATTGGCCGCTTGTTTAATTGTAGCACTGCGAAATGAGAAAGGGAGCTACAACTGCCGGACAGCCACAGGCGGAGGTGGAAAAATTGTAGCACTGCGAAATGAGAAAGGGAGCTACAACCTGGGAATCGTGCGCATCACAATCTGATAAATTGTAGCACTGCGAAATGAGAAAGGGAGCTACAACATGGGCTAAAGTCTCGTTTATTAGTTGAGGATTGTAGCACTGCGAAATGAGAAAGGGAGCTACAACTCATGGCTTTTCGGGTATATGTAACCCCTGATTGTAGCACTGCGAAATGAGAAAGGGTCTATCCAAATAAAAAAGCACCACCTAAACAGGTAGTGCTTTCATATTAATTTGCTTATTCAGCAGAATCAGCTGCTTTATCAACCAATTCAACCAATGCCAAAGGAGCATTGTCGCCTTTACGGAAACCGTATTTCAGTACACGAACGTAGCCGCCGTTACGAGCGGCAAAGCGTGGACCCAATTCGTCAAACAATTTAACTACAACATCACGATCGCGAGTGCGGTCAAAAGCCAAACGACGGTTTGCCAAAGAAGGTTTTTTACCCAAGGTAATCAAGGGCTCAACTACGCGGCGCAATTCTTTTGCTTTAGGCAAAGTTGTCACGATGGTTTCGTGAGTCAACAAGGAATTCGCCATATTGCGCAGCATCGCAGCACGGTGGCTGCTAGTACGGTTTAATTTGCGGTTGCCATTACGATGACGCATGTCATTATCCTTTAATCTTCAAACTTACGGCTTTTCTAAGCCTACAGGCGGCCAAGCTTCTAATTTGGAACCTAATGTCAGACCTTTAGAGGCCAACACTTCTTTGATCTCATTCAAAGATTTACGACCCAAATTAGGGGTCTTGAGAAGCTCAGTTTCAGTACGTTGAATCAAATCGCCAATATAGTAAATATCTTCAGCTTTCAGACAATTAGCTGAACGTACGGTTAATTCCAAATCATCTACAGGACGCAGCAAGATAGGATCGATAGGAGGCACTTTTTCTTCAACCTCTTCAACCGGAGTACCTTGCAGATCTGCAAAAATAGACATTTGGTCAATTAAGATACGTGCGGCACTACGTACAGCTTCTTCTGGATCAATAGAACCATTGGTTTCAATATCCAAAACCAATTTATCCAAATCCGTGCGTTGCTCTACGCGTGCAGGTTCAACTTCAAAGCTAACACGACTGATGGGCGAAAAGCTCGCATCCAACTGAATCGCACCAATCTGTTTGTTCTCATCACGCAATACGCGACGGCCTGAAACAGATTGATAACCACGACCTTGCTCTACTTTAATTTCCATGTCGATTTGACCATTGTCGGACAAGTGGCAAATAACATGTTCAGGATTGATGATTTCCACATCGTGTGGCAAATCAATATCACCGGCTACAACAGCACCAGCACCTGTTTTTTTCAAAGTCAACTGAACTTGGTTACGACCGTGAAGCTTGAATACGATACCTTTAATGTTCAAGAGAACGTCAACAACATCCTCTTGAATACCATCAATAGTAGAGTATTCGTGCAATACGCCGGAAATAACTACTTCAGTTGGGGCAAAGCCATTCATGGATGACAGTAAGATACGACGCAAAGCATTACCTAAAGTATGACCAAAACCACGTTCAAATGGCTGCATAGACACCTTGGCCCGTGTGGAAGACAAAGTATCTACATCGATTTGACGAGGTTTCAAAAATTCGGTTGTGCTATTTTGCATTTAACTGTCCCTCATTGAGCTAGCATTATTTAGAGTAGAACTCTACCACCAGCTGTTCATTAATATCGCCAGACAATTCTGAGCGATCCGGCATATTTTTGAATACACCTTCCAATTTGTCGGCATCAACAGATACCCAGCTTGGCAAGCCAATTTGAGTAGCCAGGCTCAATGCTTCTTGGATACGTACTTGTTTCTTAGCTTTTTCACGAACAGCTACAACATCACCTGCTTTAACTTGGAAAGAAGGGATATTAACAACTTGACCGTTTACGACGATAGCTTTGTGAGAAACCAATTGACGTGCTTCGGCGCGAGTAGAGCCAAAACCCATACGGTAAACGACATTGTCCAAACGAGACTCCAGCAATTGCAACAGCAATTCACCGGTAGAGCCTTTACGACGAGCTGCTTCCGCGAAGTAACGACGGAATTGACGCTCTAATACGCCATAAATACGACGAATTTTTTGTTTTTCACGTAATTGCAAACCGTAGTCTGACAAACGTGGTTTTTTCACACCGTGTTGACCAGGTGCAGAATCCATTTTACATTTGGAATCTAAAGAGCGACGTGCACTCTTCAAAAACAGATCCGTACCTTCGCGACGTGCTAATTTACATTTAGGGCCAATATAACGTGCCATGTTTTAAATCACTCCAATATTAAATACGACGTTTTTTAGGCGGACGGCAACCGTTATGAGGCAACGGGGTAACGTCAGTAATGCTGGTAATCTTGAAACCAAGAGCGTTTAAAGCACGTACAGAAGATTCGCGACCAGGGCCAGGGCCTTTAATGCGGACTTCTAAATTTTTAACGCCATACTCTTGGGCAACTTTACCAGCTGCTTCTGCTGCAACTTGTGCTGCAAATGGTGTACTTTTACGAGAACCTTTAAAACCAGCGCCGCCAGAGGTAGCCCAAGACAATGCATTGCCTTGACGGTCAGTAATTGTAATGATGGTATTGTTGAAAGATGCATGAACGTGCACAATACCTTCGCTTACGGTTTTACGTACTTTTTTACGTACACGCGAAGCTGTGTTTGCTTTAGCCATTAATCAAATTCCTTAAAATTTATTTCTTACCGGCAATCGCTTTGCGCGGACCTTTACGGGTACGAGCATTTGTGCGAGTGCGTTGACCACGACAAGGCAAGCCACGACGATGACGGAAGCCGCGATAGCAACCCATATCCATCAGTCGTTTAATGCTCATCGTTACTTCACGACGCAAATCGCCTTCAACTTCATATTTAGCAACTTGCTCACGCAAAGCGTCTAATTGAGCCTCGTCCAAATCTTTTGCTTTAGTAGTAGGAGCAATATTTGCTGCCTCACAAATCAATTTAGCACGAGTCGCACCAATACCATAAATAGCCTGAAGGCCAATTACGATATGGGCATTATTAGGGATATTTACCCCTGCAATACGAGCCATATTTTTTCCTTTTTAGGGCAAAGTATGTCACTATACCACAAAATCAATAGTTAAGAAAACTAGCTTCTTAACCTTGACGTTGTTTGTGACGTGGGTCAGTACAAATTACGCGAACTACACGATTACGACGAATAATCTTGCAATTGCGACAAATTTTCTTTACAGAAGGTTGTACACGCATTTTATTTCCTTTTATCGTTTATCTTGCTCGGAAAACAATCCGAGCACGGGTTAAATCATAAGGAGTTAATTCAACTGTTACCTTATCACCTGGAGAAATACGAATATAGTGCATCCGCATTTTGCCAGATATATGACCAAGTACTACATGATCATTTTCCAGTTTTACTTTAAATGTTGCATTGGGCAAAGTCTCAAGGATTTCGCCCTGCATCTGTATGGTATCTTCTTTAGCCATAAGCCTACTTACGTGACAAAGATTTCATATCTGGACGACTTATCAAGTCTTCATACTGACTACTCATTCTATATGAATTGATTTGTGTCCTAAAATCAATTGTAACGACAACCAAAATAAGCAGAGATGTTCCACCTAAATAGAAAGGAACTTTCAATGCCGTCGTTAAAAATTCAGGTATCAGACAGATTGTAGTGATATACAAAGCACCAAATAATGTCAGTCTCAGTACAACTTTTTCCAAATATCTAGAGGTTTGCTCACCCGGGCGAATACCCGGTACAAATGCACCACTCTTCTTCAAATTTTCAGCCATCTCTTTAGGGCTAAATACTAAAGCAGTATAGAAATAGCAGAAGAAGATGATAGTTGTGGCAAATAATACAATATACAAAGGCTGTCCGTGTTGCAGCATTGCAGCAACCTTATAAAGAACAGAATTCGTACTATTTGAACCAAACCAACCTAAAAGTGTAGATGGAAATAAAATGATACTGGAAGCGAAAATAGGAGGAATAACACCTGCCATATTTAGCTTGAACGGCATATGAATGCTTTGTCCCGGCATCATTCCAGAGCCAAACTGTCTTTTAGCATAATGCACAGGAACTTTACGCTGAGCACTCTCAAAATAAACTACAGCATAGATCAACAGCAAAATACCAATCACAATTGATACCGCCATCAACATACTCATAGAGCCTTGTTCAGTCAAAGTTAACATCCGAACAATACCGGATGGAATACCCGATACAATGCCTGCTGTAATAATTAAAGAAATACCATTACCAATACCACGCTCGGTAATTTGCTCCCCTAACCACATCAGAAACATAGTACCTGTAACCAAACAGACTACTGTAGAAATATGAAACTCAAGCGAACTCGTTACAACAACACCTTGCAGATAAACAAATGTTGCAACACCAAAGCTTTGCAATACAGCCAATAATACCGTCCCATACCTAGTATATTTCGTAATTATTTTCCTACCAGCCTCACCTTCCTTCTTTAAAGCTTTTAAAGAAGGAACAATTTCAGAAGCAAGCTGAACAATAATCGATGCCGAAATATAAGGCATGATACCAATTGCAAATATACTAAAGCGCTCCAACGAACCACCCGAGAACATATTTAACATTCCGAATATGCCGTTTGCAGCGCCTTCGTATAACTTAGCTAATGCAACAGCATCTACGCCCGGTACCGGTATATGAGCACCAATACGGAAAACGACTAAAGCACCTAAAAGGAATGCCAGACGTTTTTTCAGATCACCAAATTTGGATAATCCCGATAAAGATTGTTGATTAGCCACTGTAGTGCAAGCCTTATTCTTCTACTTTACCACCGGCAGCCTCAATAGCAGCTTTAGCACCTTTAGTAGCTTTTACACCTTTCAAGGTAACTGCTTTTGAGATTTCACCAGAAGCAATAACTTTTACACTAGAAGCAGTTACAGGAATCAGACCAGCTTGTTTAAGAACCAAGACATCAATCTCGTTCACAGCAATCAGATTTAATTCACTCAAACGAACTTCAGCATTAGCGGCAGCAGTCAAAGATTTGAAACCACGTTTCGGCAGACGGCGTTGCAAAGGCATTTGACCGCCTTCAAAACCTACCTTGTGGAAGCCACCAGAACGGCTTTTTTGACCTTTATGACCACGACCACCTGTTTTACCCAAGCCGCTACCAATACCACGGCCTACACGACGACTAGCGTGAGTAGCACCCTCAGCAGGTTGAATAGTATTCAAAAACATATTAAGACTCCACTTTCAACAAGTAGCTGATTTTATTGATCATGCCACGGTTTTCAGGGGTATCCAAAACCTCTACAGTATGTTCACGGCGGCGCAAACCTAAACCACGAGCACATGCACGATGAGATTCAATTGTACCGATCAGGCTCTTAACCAATGTAACTTTAATCTTTTTTTGCTCAGTCATGGTTAGCTCCCAAAATATCTTCTACTGTCAAGCCACGTTTAGCAGCAATATCAGCAGGGGTATACAGTTTAGACAAACCGTCTAATGTAGCGCGTACAATATTGTAAGGATTAGTAGAACCATGTACTTTAGCTGAGATATTATGGATCCCCATAGCATCAAATACTAAACGCATTGGACCACCAGCTTTTACACCACTACCTTCTTTAGCAGGTTGCATAAATACCTTAGTAGCACCATGACGACCAATAACCTCATGATGAATAGTACCATTTTTCAAAGGTACTTTAATCATAGAGCGTCGAGCTTGATCCATTGCTTTTTGAACAGCAACTGGTACTTCTTTTGATTTACCTTTGCCCATACCGATGCGACCATCACCATCACCAACAACAGTCAGTGCGGAGAAAGCCATGATACGACCACCTTTAACTACTTTAGTCACACGATTAACTGCGACCATCTTTTCAATCAGGCCGTCACCGCGTTCTTCAATTTCATGTTTTGCCATCTGAAAGTCTCCAAATATTAGAAGCTTAAACCATTTTCACGTGCAGCTTCAGCCAAAGCTTTCACACGACCGTGATATTGGAAACCTGAACGGTCAAAAGCAACTTTTTCAACACTCGCTGCTTTAGCTTTTTCAGCAATACGCTTACCAACTACAGCTGCTGCTTCAACGTTACTACCTGATTTCAGGCTACTACGTACTTCAGCTTCCAATGTAGAGGCTTGAGCCAATACTTTATCACCTTCAGCACTAATTACTTGAGCATAAATATGATTATTGCTGCGGAACACACATAATCTTACCATTTTCAAGTCCGCAATACGCGCACGGGTTTTGCGTGCACGACGGAGTCGGGTTGTATGTTTATCCATTAGTGAACCTCAATTATTTTTTCTTGGCTTCTTTCATCACTACTACTTCACCCACATAACGAACACCTTTACCTTTATAAGGTTCAGGAGAACGGAATGCGCGAATTTCAGCAGCGACTTGGCCAACCACTTGTTTATCTGCACCAGTCAAAACGATTTCTGTTTGGCTAGGAGTTTGAACAGAAACACCTTCAGGCATTTCATATACGATTGGATGAGAGAAACCCAAAGACAAGTTCAAAACTTTGCCTTGAGCTTGGGCACGATAACCCACACCAATCAATTGAAGTTTTTTCTCAAAACCTTCAGAAACACCCTTAACCATGTTATTAACCAATGCACGAGCAGTACCAGACATAGCATTAGCCTGTTTACTGTCATTTTTTGCAGCAAAAGTCAATTTACCATCGTTCAGTTCAATAGCAACATCGGAATGCAAAGGAAAAGACAATTCACCGTTTTTACCTTTGATAACCAATGTATCTGTTCCGAATTTTACTTCTACACCAGCAGGAACAGTCACTGGGTTTTTTGCGACGCGTGACATTTACTTTTCTCCACTAGGCTACGATGCACAACAACTCACCACCAACACCCTCAGAACGGGCTTTGCGATCAGTCATTACACCTTTAGAAGTACTAACAATAGCGACACCCAAGCCATTCATTACGCTAGGGATCTCACTTGATGCTTTGTAAATACGCAAACCTGGACGTGAAACACGTTTAATTTGCTCGATCACAGGACGACCTGCATAGTATTTTAATTGAATTTCCAATACCGGTTTTGCATCAGCAGAAACCGCAAAATCCTCGATATAACCTTCTTCTTTCAGAACTTTTGCAATTGCACATTTCAGTTTTGAGGAAGGCATGGCAACTGCTGCTTTATTAGCACGTTGCGCATTGCGAATACGAGTCAACATATCGGAAATAGGATCATGCATACTCATTATTTATACTCCTATTACCAGCTAGCTTTAACAACACCAGGGATCTCGCCACGCATAGCGATTTCACGGATTTTAATACGGCCCAAACCAAATTTACGGAAAGTGCCACGAGGACGACCTGTTAAAGCACAACGACGACGTTGACGTACAGGTGCTGCATTACGAGGAATGGATTGAAATTTCAAACGTGCTTCAAAACGTTCTTCTTCAGTCGTATTAGCATCATTAATAACAGCGAAAATTGCCTCACGTTTAGCTGCAAACTTTTTCGCCAATGCTTGACGTTTCAGCTCACGATTAATAAGTGCTTTCTTAGCCATGATTATCCTTTAAACGGAAACTTGAACAGTGACAACAAAGCTTTCGCTTCTTCATCAGTTTTTGCAGTAGTTGTAATAGTAATATTCAAACCACGCAAAGCATCGATTTTATCATATTCAATTTCCGGGAAAATAATTTGCTCACGAACGCCCATATTGTAATTGCCACGACCATCAAATGATTTACCGCTTACACCACGGAAGTCACGTACGCGAGGCAACGCAATAGTAATCAAACGATCCAAGAATTCAAACATTTGATCACGACGCAATGTTACTTTGCAACCAACTGGATAGTTATCACGGATTTTAAAACCTGCGATAGATTTACGAGCAACAGTAACAACTGGTTTTTGACCAGCAATTTTCTCTAAATCAGAAACAGCATGCTCCATAACTTTTTTATCAGCAACAGCTTCACCCACACCCATATTCAAGGTGATTTTTTCAATACGTGGAACTTCCATTACTGATTTGTAACCAAATTGTTTAACTAATTCAGGAACAACTGTATCTTTATAAAACTCTCTCAAACGAGCCATGTTATCTCCTTATGCTCCAATGATAGAGCCATTTGATTTGAAGAAACGAACGCGTTTAACTTTGCCTTCATTTTCAATCAGCTTAATACCAACACGGTCTGCTTTATTAGTTTCCGGATTCAGGATTGCAATATTAGAAATATCCAAAGGCATTTCTTTAGTAATAATACCACCCTCAATACCACGCATTGGATTAGGTTTTTGATGGCGTTTCACAACATTAACACCCTCAACAACAACTTTATCACCCAACACTCGAACTACTTGACCTTGCTTACCTTTATCTTTACCGGTAATCACTACAACCTGATCGCCTTTAATGATCTTATTCATCGCGCTATTCCTTATAATACTTCAGGCGCCAATGAAACGATTTTCATAAATCGCTCAGTACGCAATTCACGGGTTACCGGACCAAAAATACGGGTACCCAGAGGTTCAAGTTTATTATTCAACAACACAGCAGCATTGTTATCGAATTTAATTAACGCACCATCAGGACGACGTACACCCTTAGCAGTACGAACAACTACCGCATTGTATACATCACCTTTTTTGACACGACCACGTGGGGCTGCATCCTTAACTGCAACTTTAATAATGTCGCCAACAGAAGCGTAGCGACGCTTAGATCCGCCCAATACTTTGATGCACATTACGCGACGCGCACCAGAGTTATCAGCCACATCTAAGATGGTCTGCATTTGAATCATATTAGTACCTTTAAATTAACCAACTTAATTTACCACTTTCATATAACTCGCACCTTACTTTAAGCTGCTTATTAAATGAAACCTTCACGGTTCTAGTAAACCAGTCTTGGATCCCGAAGGGAGAGAAACTTCCATAAGAAGCTGGAAGATAAGAAACGAAGTTTACACGCAAATTAACTTTGCTGCAAGACTTCGTTTCTTAATTAAGCTACATTACTGTGTTCTAAATCAAACAGTACGGGCTTTCTCAACCAATTCTTTTACAACCCAAGACTTGGTTTTTGACAAAGGACGAGATTCCTCAATTACCACTACATCACCAATGCCATATTGATTGTTTTCATCATGGGCATGGATTTTAGTTGATAAACGAATAATTTTACCGTACAGAGGGTGTTTAACTTTACGCTCAACCAATACTGTAACAGTTTTGTCCATTTTGTCGCTTACCACTTTGCCTTGCAAAGTACGAACATTTTTAGCTTCGCTCATTACTTAGCACCTTTTTCAGTTAAAATGGTTTTAATACGAGCAATATCGCGACGTACACGTTTCAACTCGCTAGATTTACCCAACTGACCGGTTGCATTTTGCATGCGTAAGCCAAACTGAGCTTTCAACAAGTCCAACAAATCAGAGTTTAATTGCTCAATAGATTTGTCTTTCAATTCATTTGCTTTCATTATTGACCCACCTGTCTTACTACAAAGGTTGTAGGAATAGGCAATTTGGCAGCGGCCAATTCAAATGCTTCACGAGCCAAAGACTCAGGAACACCGTCCATTTCGTACAATACTTTGCCTGGTTTAACTTCAGCAATGTAATATTCCACATTACCTTTACCGCCACCCATACGAACTTGGATAGGTTTCTCAGTAATTGGTTTATCAGGGAATACACGAATCCAAATACGACCGCCACGTTTAATATGACGAGTCATAGTACGACGAGCAGCTTCGATTTGGCGGGCAGTCAAACGACCACGACCTACGGCTTTCAAACCGAACTCACCGAAACTTACTTTGTTACCGCGAGTAGCAATACCGGTGTTACGACCTTTTTGTTGCTTGCGATATTTCAGTCTAGTTGGCTGCAGCATTACGTCCACCTGCCTTTCTTTGTTTCTTCTCATGCTCAGGTTTAGAAGATTTAATATTACCTTCTGTATAAACCCAAACTTTCAGACCCAGTACACCATAAGTAGTGTGTGCTTCGCTAGTTGCATAATCTACGTTCGCACGCAAAGTATGTAAAGGTACACGACCTTCACGGTACCATTCACTACGAGCGATATCAGCACCATTCAGACGGCCTGAAGTCATGATCTTGATGCCTTTAGCACCAGAACGCATTGCATTTTGCATTGCACGTTTCATAGCACGACGGAATTGAACACGTTTTTCAAGCTGCTGGGCAATACCATCAGCAATGATTTGCGCATCCAATTCAGGACGACGAATCTCTTCAATATTTACATGAACAGGCACACCCATCAGAGCTTGCAAGTCACGTTTCAAAATTTCGATATCCTCGCCTTTTTTACCAATAACCACACCTGGACGAGCAGAGTGAATGGTAATACGTGCAGATTTAGCAGGACGCTCGATTACTACGCGACCAACTGAAGCATTGGCCAGTTTTTTACGCAAGTAATTACGAACATCAATATCTTGTTTCAAAACAGTAGAAAAGTCGGTGCTTTTAGCAAACCATTTTGAAGCCCAGTCTTTAGTTACCGCCAGGCGAAAGCCTGTAGGGTTAATCTTTTGTCCCATAGCTTTTCCTTAGTTGCCCACTGTCACGTTAATATGACAAGTTTGTTTCTCGATGCGGTTACCGCGACCTTTGGCACGAGCTTGGAAACGTTTCAAGCTTGGGCCTTTGTCAACAAAGATAGTTACCACTTTCAGTTCGTCAATGTCGGCACCATTGTTGTGCTCGGCATTGGCGATTGCTGATTCCAACACTTTTTTAATCAGCTCAGCACCTTTTTTAGGGCTGAATGCCAAGATATTCAAAGCTTGGGCAACGTCTTTACCACGAATCAAATCAGCTACTAAACGAGCTTTTTGAGCTGAAATACGGGCGTTTTTATGTTGTGCACTTACTCTCATGATTCACCTTATTTCTTTTTAGCCTTTTTATCAGCCAAGTGGCCTTTAAAGGTACGGGTCAATGAGAACTCACCTAATTTATGACCAACCATGTTGTCGCTGATGAACACAGGCACGTGAGTGCGACCGTTGTGAACAGCGATAGTCAGACCGATGAAATCAGGCAAAATGGTAGAACGACGTGACCAAGTTTTAATTGGGCGTTTGTCGTTGCTTGCACGAGCAGCATCTACTTTTTTCAGCAAATGCAGGTCTACATATGGGCCTTTTTTTAATGAACGAGCCATACTAATTAACCTTTATTTGAGTAACGACGACGAACAATCATGTTATCCGTGCGTTTGTTATTACGAGTGCGGTAGCCCTTAGCAGGAGTACCCCATGGGCTAACCGGTTCGCGAGCCTCACCAGTACGGCCTTCACCACCACCATGTGGGTGATCAACAGGGTTCATTACAACACCACGAACGGTCGGACGAATACCACGCCAGCGGTTAGCACCAGCTTTACCGATTTTTTTCAGGCTTTGTTCTTCGTTACCAACTTCACCGATAGTTGCACGGCAATTTACGCTAATTTTGCGTACTTCACCAGAACGCAAACGAACTTGTGCGTAAGCACCTTCTTTTGCAAGCAATACCGCAGAAGCACCAGCAGAACGTGCAATTTGTGCACCTTTACCTGGTTTCATTTCGATACAGTGAATAGTTGTACCAACAGGAATATTGCGGATCGGCAGAGTGTTACCTACTTTGATAGCAGCTTCAGCACCGGAAACCAATACTGCACCGGCTTGAATACCACGTGGAGCAATGATGTAGCGACGCTCGCCATCTGCATAGCACAACAGTGCGATAAATGCAGTACGGTTAGGGTCATATTCGATACGCTCTACTTTTGCAGGGATACCATCTTTGTTACGTTTAAAATCTACGATGCGGTAATGATGTTTATGGCCACCACCTTTATGACGGGTAGTGATATGACCATTGTTGTTACGACCGGCAGTAGAATTTTTCTTTTCCAGCAGAGGTGCATAAGGTGCACCTTTGTGCAAACCTTCTGTTACCACGCGAACCATGCCGCGACGGCCTGCAGAGGTCGGCTTCATTTTAACGATTGCCATTTTGTTTATTCCTTATCTGCAGCTGCAGCAGCGGCTTCCAAATCCAACTCTTGACCGACAGCCAAGCTTACATAAGCCTTTTTAACATCGCTGCGACGACCTAAAGTGCGACCAAAACGTTTAACTTTACCTTTAATGGTAACAGTAGTAACGTCTGCAACTTGAACGCCGAACAGCAGCTCAACAGCCGCTTTAATTTCAGGTTTAGTTGCATTTGCCAAAACTTTAAACGTCATTTGGTTACATTTTTCAGCCAATACGTTGCTTTTTTCAGAAACGATAGGTGCCAAGATTACTTGAGTCAAACGTTGTTGATTCATACCCATTGCTCCTCTAATTGTGCAACTGCATCTTTAGTGATAACGACTTTTTTGTAACGCAGCAAGCTGTAAGGATCAACTTGTTGAGCTTCCAAAACCAATACGTTAGGCAAGTTGCGTGAAGCCAAGTAAACATTCTCGTCGAGCTGTTTAGTTACAAACAGAACTTGCTCCAAACCCAAATTTTTCACTTGTTCAGCAAAAACTTTAGTTTTAGGAGTTTCAGCAGTCAATGCTTCGATTGCAAACAAACGTTCATCACGAGCCAATTGGGACAAAATAGTCGCCATACCGGCACGGTACATTTTACGGTTCACTTTTTGAGTGAAGTTTTCATCAGGTTTGTTTGGGAATGCACGACCACCTTTACGCCACAGCGGAGAAGAAGTCATACCGGAACGAGCACGGCCGGTACCTTTTTGGCGCCATGGTTTTTTAGTAGAGTGGTTTACTTCGGCACGAGTTTTTTGAGCACGATTACCAGAACGGGCATTTGCTAAGTAAGCAGTAACCAGTTGGTGAACCAGAGCTTCATTGTATTCACGAGCAAACAAAGCATCAGAAACAGCCAAGCTGCCAGATACTTGTCCTTTAGCGTCAATTACTTTCAATTCCATTACGCACCTACTTTCACGCTAGGACGAACCACGACGTCGCTGTTAACCGAACCAGGAACAGCACCTTTAACCAACAAGAGTTGGCGTTCAGCATCAACACGTACAACTTCCAATTTTTGAACAGTTGCTTTAGTGTTACCGTATTGACCTGCCATACGTTTACCAGGGAACACGCGACCAGGGTCTTGTGCCATACCGATAGAACCAGGAACACGGTGAGAACGGGAGTTACCGTGGGAAGTACGTTGAGCACCGAAGTTATGACGTTTGATCGTACCAGAGAAACCTTTACCTTTAGAGGTACCGGTTACATCTACCAATTGACCAACTTCAAACATAGAAACGGTAATTTCATCACCGGCTTTCAATTCAGCCAGTTTTTCTTCAGTCAAAGCAAATTCAACCAAACCACGACCAGCTTCAACACCTGCTTTAGCAAAGTGACCAGCTTCAGTTTTGTTGACACGATTAGCTTTTTTCTGACCAAAGGTAACTTGTACAGCAGTGTAGCCGTCAGTATCTTTGGATTTCACTTGTGTAACGCGGTTGGCAGACATATCCAAAACAGTTACCGGAACAGAAACACCCTGTTCATCGAACACGCGAGTCATACCAACTTTGCGTCCAACCAGACCTAAAGTCATGATTATTTTCCTTTTAAGTAAAGGGGCGGGCTACGATTGGCCTGCCTTTCAGACAAAGTTAAACTTGATACGGATGTACCAAGTCCGCCATTATAATTGACAAATCAAAGAAATATCAACAAAAATTTCAATTTAACTTCTTAAACCCATCATTTTTTTCGGATGAAGTGTTGCCAAATATCTGAAAATTTTCAGACAGCCTAAGAATTCTATAAAAAACCGAACAGCTAAGCTGTTCGGTTTTTCAGTTCTTATTGAACTTTAATTTCTACATCTACACCTGCTGGAAGATCCAGTTTCATCAGTGCATCAGTAGTTTTGTCAGTCCAGTCCACGATGTCCATCAGACGCAAGTGGGTACGGATTTCCAATTGTTCACGAGAAGTTTTGTTCACGTGAGGAGAACGCAAGATGTTGAAACGTTCGATTTTAGTTGGCAAAGGAATTGGACCTTTAACAACAGCACCAGTACGTTTGGCAGTTTCAACGATTTCTTGTGCGGAACGGTCAATCAGACTGTAATCATAAGCTTTCAGGCGGATACGGATTTTTTGGTTTGCCATTTATCAATATCCCTCAATTAAGCGATTACAGAAGAAACCACACCCGCACCTACGGTACGACCACCTTCGCGAATCGCAAAGCGCAGACCTTCTT
>NZ_JBQCVL010000009.1:0-78174 GCF_051958425.1 Neisseria sp. P0013.S005
GGGTGTTTTTGTGCATGTTCATGTTTCAGTATTCTCCTGGAAATACTGTAAACAACGCTACTAGTTTCTACAGGTAATCAATCATGCCCGTTCGGGTGTCCAATAGCTCACTAAATGCACGGCTCAAACAGTCGATTTGGTCATCGTGCTGACCGTTTGGGAACATCCGCATTTCTGAAATCAGCGCATCTGTATCCCATGTGCCGTCATCCAGCACCATCACATTACCGATGTTGACCTGTGCCGCGAATGGCTCGGCTCGTGTCACCTTATCGCCCGACTCAGGGCTGGCAGATACAGAAAAACCCGCCAATTGACGGGTTAAATATAGGGTTTGCGACTTGCCGGCCTGCCCAGGGTCTTGCGGGATAGATATTTTTGTTTTCACACCGTCTTTTTGCACCGTGTTTTTCAAAATTCTGTCTCGCTCATCCGCCCCATATTGGCCGCGCACAATATTGGCAATAATGTACCGCCCATCTTCTGTAACACCAAGCCTGCCGCCTGCTGTATAGTCGCCATCGTTTGCGGTTGAGGCTAAGTCCCATCCGCGCACCCATCTGATATTACCGGCAGGCAATGCCTTAACAAATTGCAGATTATCAGGCTTGAACGTACCGCCATCAGGCGGTGCAGATTTTTGCAAATACTGCCCGGCAAACACATACGGCGCGGCTTGTTCCATTAGGCGCAGTGTTTCAATATCGTGCTTTTCAGGCCATAACGCCGTGCCGTCATCTTGAATCGCTGGTAAGCACAAATGTTCCCATTCTTCGCCGTTGCCGCCGTCAAGCAGCCATCCTGCAATATCGTTTTCATGCAACCTTTGCATAATCACGACAATCGGTGTATCGGGGCTGTTCTTCCGTGATTCCAGCGTATTTTGAAACCAGTCGATAACATTCTGCCGTCTGACCTCGCTTCGTGCTTCGTCGGCCTTGTGCAAATCGTCCAGTATGATTGCGCCGCCGAACCCCTCGCGGTGTTTGCCCGCACCAAAGCCGGTAATCGTGCTCCCGTACCTGTTGCGTACATCACGCCGCCGGCAGTTGTTTTCCAGTGATGACTACTCTCGCTTGCAAGTGCTAAATCAGGGAAAATTGCCCGATACTCTTCGTGTTGCACTAAATTCCGAATCTGTACGGAGTTATTGACCGCCAACGTAGCCGAATAGCTCGCATGAATAAATTCACAATCCGGCACGCACCCCATCGCCCACGCGATGAAGTTCACGACCGCGATTTCCGTTTTCGAGTATCGCGGCGGAATATTAATAATCAGGCGTTTTGTTTCGCCGTTGAAAACACGTTCTAGGGCGTTACAGATTAGGGCGTGATGATTCGCTCGCTGCCAAATATAGCCACGTCTTTGATAAAACATCCAGCGTGTAAACATATACAAGCTGCCGTATGATTCCTGGGGTATTTGTCAAAAGCGTGGGTAAGTGGTTTCACACCAACGATGAGAGCTGCACCCAATACATCCTACTGCGCACCATGAAAGAGTTGCCGGTGGGGTTACGCTGGAAAACGATGGAAAACGATTTCGTCCTCATGACCCGCGAGCTACTGGATGAGATGACTACGCAGATGGTATTGGATGAGCAGGCCGACTTTGCCAACGCCGAACGCCATAAAGCCGCCATGTTAAAGGCCGAAAATCCGCTGGAATACGATTATTCGGACGGCTGGACAGCTAACTACGAGCAGCCCGCCGCCGAGCTGGAGGAGGCGTAATCATGAAACCACGATACTACCTAGCTCTCTATAAAGGCCATCGGGGCGGCTCCGGCTGGCGCGTATGGTGTGCCGAGCCACCGACTGGCTGACCCGCATTCTCACTCGTGGCCAATACAGCCACGCCGAGATTGCCTACGGCCCAGTCGAAGGCGGCGGGTACGACTGTATTTCATCTTCCGTGCGCGACGGCGGCGTGCGCGCCAAAACGATGCTGCTGCCCGCTGATAAGTGGGATCTAATCCCGTTGCCCGACAGCATCAATGAGCACGGCCAGCTCGACCGCCTATACCGCAATACCGTCAGCTAGCCCTACAACTGGTTCGGTGCCGTCGGCGTGGTATTCAAAACCCGCCAACGCGACGACAAGTGGTTTTGCTCCGAGTGGTACGCCGCCGCATTGGGGCTGCCCGACTGCTGGCGCTGGTCGCCCAATGATCTTGCCGCCATCGTGTCCGTCCTAAAAAGGCAGGCATGAAAAATCTCGCCACGCAGGCGGGGAATAAGAAAGATGAGACGGCGACGCGGCAGGTGCGGGAACACCCGCAGCGAACTGCCCGCCTATCTCGACCTCGTGGCCGAACTGCACCTGCCCGGCTGGGAGTGTTTTGCAGACAGCCAAACCTTTACTGTGAGCAGCACCATCAACCGCAATTCGAGCTACGACGACCACCTGATTTATAAGTTCTGTCGACAAGCGGCAAAGCAGTAGAAAACAAACAGGTCAACGAGTATTCCATTAAAGGCTACTCTGGCACCGAAACCAATAAAGAAAACGGCAGCGTGACTGCCAAAGCCGGTATCAAATTCATCGATACACCAAAGACGGTTCAAACGTTGATGTAAATGCCAACCTGAACGTCAACTACGCTGATGAAAACAAAAAAGAATCTACCGCCGTCAAAGGCGATATGAATGCGACCAATGTTGTCATCAACGCCAAAGACTCTGCTGAAATCGCATCCAACATTACTGCCAACAACAACGTCAACATTACCGCAGGCAACGGCGTAACCTTCACCGAGTCAGCCAATACTGCCTCCAACCAAGGTACAGCCGTTAATGTCGGTATCGGCGCTGGTACGACAATCAATGTTGAAACCGGTGTTGCCGTTCCTCACGTCAATGGCTCTGTCGGCGTCAACAAAACCGATAACGCTTCTTCTACCGCCACAGGCGCGAATGTAGCGGCTGGCAATGACATTAAAATCAATGCCAACAACGGTGACGTCAACCTGCACGGTACCAACCTGGTATCCAACAACTCCGTTGAAGTAGAAGGCAACAAAGTCAATACTTCCGGCGCAATCAGCAGCGTTAACGAAAAAAACCTGACCGTCAATGTCAACGGCAGCTACGCTTCAGGCAAACCTGACGGCGGCATCAACGCCAAAGGTAAAAACGAAGCCAACGTAACCAATACGGCAAACACCATCCAAAGCGACAATGTTGTTATTACTACCGACTCTCCAACCGGTTTGAGCGTCAACAATACGACCATCAACGGTAATAATGTTGCGTACTACTATGACGACAGTAAAGCTCCTGCGGCGAACCGTTATACCTATCGTCCTCGCCAACCAAGCTACGCCAAACGCCGTTTGCGCTACTAAGATGCGCTATTGAAGTCATTTAATAGCCCTTAAGACATGCCGTCTGAAAACAGAAAGTTTTCAGACGGCATTTCTATCATCAATGCAAAACAACACACTATCTCTGTTATGATAATGCCTCGCTAATATTATTCCGTTCCCACCATGTCTTCCGCCCTTCCTTTTGACGCGCTCACACTTTCCATCGACGGCACCAACCTCATCGAAGCTTCTGCCGGTACGGGTAAAACCTACGGCATTGCCGCGCTCTTTACCCGACTGATTGTTTTAGAAAAAAAAGACATCGAGAAAATTCTGGTCGTTACCTTTACCAAAGCGGCGACGGCAGAACTGAAAACCCGTTTGCGCGCGCGTTTGGACGAAGTGTTGCAGGTTTTGAACGAAATCCAAACTTTGGGCGGCAAGCCGGAACATATTTCAGACGGCCTGAACAAATATTACGAAAAAGAGAAAAAATCCCCCGATGACTTTCTCAATCGCTTGATTCCTTTGGCTTTAGGTGAGCAAGACGGACAGGAAAGCTGCCATCGCCTGATTCTCCGCCTCAAAGCCACGCTGAGCCAGTTTGACAACGCATCGATTTACACTATCCACGGCTTCTGTCAGCGCGTCTTGCGCGATTACGCGTTTTTGTGCGGTGCGCCTTTGGATGTCGAGCTGTCGGACGACTCGCGCGAGAGGCTGCTGATTCCTGCGCAGGACTTTTGGCGGCAGAAAGTGGCAACCGATGCCACATTGGCACAATTGGTTTTTGACCGAAAATGCACGCCTGAAGAAATGCTTGCCGAAATCAAAAGCTATACCGGCCGCCCCTATCTGAAATTCAGACGGCCTGAAGGCAGTTTGAAAGAAGCCCAAGCCAACCTTCAAAAAACATGGCAAAAAGTTTGCGGTCAGTTGGAAGACTTGGAAAAAGCGTTTTGGACAATCTTGCCCAAACTTAATGGCCAGACCTACAAAAGAAATACCTTTGAAAATGTTTTTATCGATTTAAAAACAAACGCCGAATCCAGTCATCTGCCCCGCCTGAGCAAACAAACGCTAGGGAAATTAAGCCTCTTCAGTATCGACACGCTCAACAGCAAACTGAAAAAAGAATATAAAGCCGATGCCGATGCGCCGGAAATTATTCAGCTGCAAGCCTTGGCCAATCTCGGTCGTGATTTGCAGGCAATGAAAAGCGCGGAAGAAGCAGTCTTCATCTGCCTGCAACTCGACCTCCTTTCCTACATCAACCAATCCATTGCCGAACAAAAAAAATCACGCCGTGAGCGCGTGTTTGACGATTTGCTACTGGATGTCCATCAGGCATTGACCACCAATGAACACGGCAATGCGTTGGCAAAAGCGGCGGCGGCAAACTGGGAAATCGCGCTGATTGACGAATTCCAAGATACCGACCCGCTGCAATACGAAATTTTCCGCCAAATTTTTATCGAACAAGGCTGCCCGCTGTTTCTCGTCGGCGACCCCAAGCAGGCGATTTACAGCTTTCGCGGTGCGGACATTTACGCCTATCTGCAAGCCGCGCAAGATGCGGACAGGCATTACACCCTCGCTGTCAACTACCGCAGCCATGCCAAGCTGATTAACGGCATCAGCGCCTTGTTCAAACAAAAAAAACACCCCTTCGTATTGGAAAATATCGATTACAGCGATGTCTCCGCCAGCCGCGCCAAAAGCCGGCTGTCGCCACACCGCCCCGCCATCCAAGTGCGCTGGCTCAATACGGACGACCAAACCGGCAAAGAAATTTTGCGCGGCCGTGCCGCCGAATATTGCGCCGATGAAATTGCCTTTGCGCTCAATGAAGCAGCCGAAGGCCGTCTGAACTTCAAAGGCCGTGCATTGGAATCCGGCGATATTGCCGTCTTGGTACGCACCAACAACGAAGCGGCGATGATTGCCGGTAAACTGAAACAGCGCCGTATCCAAAGCGTGTTGCTGTCGCGCCAGTCCGTTTTCGATTCCGCCGAGGCAGACTCGCTGTCCGCGCTGATCGGCTTTTGGCTCAACCCAAGGCAAACCGACTGGCTGCGCTTTGTCTTAACTGGCGTTTTATTCGGCTATACCGCCAAAGAGATTTACGAACTCAACCACAACGAACACCAGCTACTGAAATGGCTGGAATCGTCTGCCGAAGCCATGGAAAAATGGCGTAAAGGCGGCATTTTTGCCGCCGTGCAGCAGTTTGCCGCCCTACATGACATCGAAACACGCCTGCTCAAAGGCGGCAACGAACGCAGCCTGACCAACTACTACCAAATTCTGGAGCTTTTGGCCGAAGAAGACAGCCAAAGCCGCAACCCTGCCGCCCTGCATAAATGGCTGAACGAACAAATCGGCCGTGCGCGCAGCGGCCATTTCCCGTCAGACGCGCAAACCATCCGTCTTGAAAGCGACGAAAAACTGGTCAAAATCGTTACCATGCACGCGTCGAAAGGTTTGCAATATCCTTTGGTGTACTGCCCCTTTGCATGGGATACCAAAGACAATTCCAAAGAAAACTGGAAAATCCTACATACTGAAAACCACGAAACTGAGCTGCTGGCAACATCGCAAACCTCGGAAGCAGAACTAAGCCACCTTACCGACGAAAAGACGGCAGAAGATTTGCGTCTGCTCTATGTCGCCCTTACCCGCGCCGAAGAACAGCTCAACATCTACGCCGCCGCCAACAAAAACTGTACGCCAAACAATCCTTTTGCCTATCTGCTCGAAGGTTTGCCGGATGCCGGCCGCGAAAGCGTCAGTCAAAGCTATAAAAGCGCGACAGATGTTGTGGAAATGCTCAAAACCAACTGGCAGCGCTTTATCAAAAACGCGCCTGAAAATACGGAGTTTGCCTTCACGGAAGAAGCCCCGCCGGAAACCGTCTACCAATACAGCCGCCAGCAAGACCAAGCTTTTGGCGCACATAGCATCAAACGCCGCGATTTTGACTTTATCCGCCACACCAGCTTTACCGGTTTGAGCAGACACACCAAGTCAACCGACGAACAACACGAGCCTTTGCAACCTGCCATCGACCCGGCAGAAAGCGCAGACCGTGCCATGCCGTCTGAAAACCTGCCGTCCCCACTTTCAGACGGCCTTGATATCCACCATTTCCCCCGCGGCACCAATGCCGGCGTATGTTTGCATGAAATGTTGGAAAAACTCGACTTCGCCGCCTCTGCCGAGAGCCAATCCGAAATGATTGCCGAAGTTTTACAACGCCACAGCTTTGAAGACAAATGGCTGCCGACGGTAAGCGCCATGCTTGATACCTGCCGCCTGACACCTTTAATCGGCGAGAGCCTGTCGCAGATTCCGCCGACCCGACGCCTGCCCGAAATGGGGTTTACCCTGTACATGGACGATTTCAAACTGGACAACTTGCGCCGTTGGTTTGCCTCAAGCGAAGCAAACCTGCCGACCGAATGCGTCCAAGCCGCGCAACTGCTTGATTTCCATGATTTGCAAGGCTATTTAAACGGCTTTATCGATATGGTTTGTCAAGATTCAGACGGCAATGTCGTTTTAATCGACTACAAATCCAACCATTTGGGCAACGATGCAAGCGCGTACACGCAACAGGCGATGAACGAAGCCGTGGCGCATCATCACTACTACCTGCAAGCCCTGATCTACGCCGTTGCCATTGCGCGCTACTATGCCCTGCGCGGCAAGCCGTTGACCAAAATCGCCATCCGCTACCTCTTCCTACGCGGCATGGACGGCTCGGAACGAGGCATTTGGAAATGGGACATCGATACCGCCCTGCTTTCCACTTTTGTTGAACGAAAAACAAATTCTTGATAAATCATTTTGTTAAACCGTCAAAAAGGCTGTCTGAAACGTTTTCAGACGGCCTGTTTAAACGGCTGCCGGTATGGTTATGGAACGATATTGTCCTGCGCGCAATCTTCAAACGGAAAGAATGCTTTTCTATTTCTTTATAACCAAAGCGTCTGCTGCTGGTTTTTCGGCAGCAAATGACTCACGCCGATACCGATCAGGCGGAAGGCGTCTTCGCGTTGCGGCGGTATGCGTTGCAACAAAGTATGCGCCGCCTGAAGCAGCGAGGCGCTGTCGGGAAGGACGGAAGAATACGTCAGCGAACGCGTGATAATGCGGAAATCGTGGGTTTTGAGTTTGAGGGTAACGCCTTTGGCTTCGACGTTTTTGCGTTCGATTTGCCGCCAAAGGTCTTCGGCAAGGTGCGGCAAATGGCTTGATGCCTGCATCAAAGACAAATCTTCGGGCAAGGTGATTTCGGTTGAGATTTGCAGGCGTTCGCGTTCGGCTTTGACCGGCCGCTCATCGATACCGCGTGCCAAATCGTAAAGGCGGTAGCCGTAACGGCCGAAATGGTTTAAAAGTTCGCCACGCTCAAAACGGCGTAAATCGCCGGCGGTCTGAATACCGAGGGCATTCATCTTTTTCAGCGTGACTTTGCCGACACCGGGAATCTTACCCAACGGCAGGCTCTCCAAAAACACCATGATTTTTTGCGGCGGCAGCACAAACTGACCGTTCGGCTTGCGCCAGTCGGAAGCGATTTTTGCCAAAAACTTATTGGGTGCGATGCCTGCGGAGGCTGTCAAACCGGTTTCTTCAAAAATTTCGGCACGAATGCGTTTGGCCACCTCGCTGGCGTACGGGATATTTTCAAAATTTCGGGTAACATCCAAATAAGCCTCATCCAAAGACAAAGGCTCGATCAAATCGGTATAGCGCCGAAACACAGCATGAATCTGCGCCGACACTTGGCGGTACAAATCAAAATGCGGCGGCACAAACACCGCCTGCGGACACAGCCTTTTCGCCGTTGCCACCGACATCGCCGAGTGCAAACCGAATTTGCGTGCTTCATAAGAAGCGGCACAAATAACCGACCGCGTACCGTCCCACGCCACAACGACGGGCAACCCTTTCAGGTGCGGCTGCTCGCGCAGTTCTACCGAAGCGTAGAATGCGTCCATATCGATATGGATGATTTTGCGTTGGGACATGGGAAAAGATGGATAAGAAAAAGGCTTATTGTAACAAAAGGCCGTCTGAAGTTTCAGACGGCCTCTATGTTTAAGCCTTATTTTTTACTGGAAAGCTGGTCAAACAATCCACCATCGGCAAAGAATTTTTTCATGATTTCTTCCCACGATCCAAATTTCTCATTCGGATTAAACGTGTCAATCTCAGGGAAGTCGGCTTTGTGTTTCGCCAATACTTCGGCATTGCGCGGACGCAGGTAAAGATTGGCGGCCAATTCTTGGGCTGGTTCGCTCCAGAGGTTTTGCAGATAGGCTTCGGCAGTGGCGCGTGTGCCTTTTTTGTCGACTACGCTGTCCACGACGGCAACCGGTGCTTCGGAAAGAATAGTGTAGCTTGGATAAACAATTTCAAATTGGTCTTGGGTCAGCTTTTTGCTGACGTAGTTGGCCTCATTTTCAAAGGTAACCAAGACATCGCCGATATTGCGTTGACTGAAGGTCGTCGTCGCCGCGCGGCCGCCGTTTTCAAACACAGGCGTGTTTTTCAGCAATGCGGCCACAAAATCTTTGGTTTTGCCTTCATCGCCGTTATTGACTTTCAAACCATAACCGTACGCACCCAAAAAGGCGTAGCGGCCGTTGCCGGTGGTTTTCGGGTTGGCCAAAACGATTTGCACGCCGTCTTTAGCCAAATCGCCCCAGTCTTGGATGTGTTTCGGATTACCTTTACGTACCAAGAAAACGACGTTGCTGGTATAAGGTACGGCATTGTCCGGCAGGCGTGTATTCCAATCAGCTTTGACCAAACCTTTTTTCACCAAAAGCTCGATATCGGAAGTCTGGTTCATGGTCACCACATCGGCAGCCAAACCGTTAGCGACAGCCAAAGCCTGCTTGCTGGAGCCGCCGTGCGACTGTTGGACTTCAACCGTCTGCCCGCCGTTTTTTGCGGCAAACTCTTTGACAAATAAAGGATTGTATTCTTTATAAAAATCGCGGGCGACATCGTAGGAGACGTTCAGCAATTTGACTTCGCCCCCCTTACCTCCGGCAGCTTGAGAGGCATTGTCGGCGGATTGTTCGGTTTTTGGCGAGCACGCGCTCAAAGCCAGCGCGGCGGTCAAAGCGGCAAAAGAAAGCGTACGGATATTCATGGTCGGCTCCTGTTAAAAATATGGGAGCACTTTATCGGGATTGGATGCAAACTGGAAATAATGTTTGCTTTCGCGTTTATCAGTTTTGGTTATATACAATCCGGGCGGAAGTTGGGAAAAAATGCCCACACAGATAAGCATTACGATAAATTATATATACATCAATAAGATAAAGATTAAAGCAGCTATTTATACAAGATAAACATACGTTGCAAACAGCATTGCCCAATACGTCAGGCCGTCTGAAAATCCAATATAAATAATTATTTATAATTAAAAAATCTAATCCTTTGTATTTACAAAAAATGCAAATAAGAGTAATGTTTCTACTCGCCAAAATACAAGGCCTTTCATTCAACAACAAAATGGAGTGTAGAAATTATGAAACAATGGATGCTTTTAGGATTGCTGGGATTGGGCGCAGTGGCGCAGGCGCACGATGTTTGGGTGGCCGCACCGACACATCAGCCTGCCGGCCAAATCCTGCATGCGGATTTGGGTTACAGCCATGACTTCCCCAATGTCGAAAAAATCGCCGACGACCGCGTGCATATTTTCAAACCACTGCAATTGACCGGCAGCTCAAAGAAAACCGTTGACATGGTGAATAAAGGCGAAAACTATCAATACGTTTCCAAAGCCGCTTTGCCTGAAGGTTCTTACTGGGTCAGCGCAACCTACAAACCGACTTTCTGGTCGAAAAACCAAGACGGCTGGAAACAGCAAACCTTGAAACAGCTGGCCGGTTCAACCTATTGCGAACAATCGCAAATGTTCGGAAAGAGCTTTGTCCAAGTGGGCAACGGCGCAGTTGATGAAGCTGTATTGACCCGCCCTATCGGCCAAGAGCTGGAACTGGTTCCGCTGAAAAATCCGAACGAAGTCAAAGCCGGTGGTATTTTGCCGGTCAAAGTCCTGTACAAAGGCGAGCCTTTGGTTAAAGCCACCGTTACCGCCAGCTCGGACACTTTGGCCGAAATGGACTTGGAATCAACCCATGACCACCGCGAGCCTCAAGGCTTCTCCGGCAAAACCGATAAAAACGGCGTGGTCAATGTGATTACGTTGATTGACGGCTTGTGGAAAATCAAAGTGGTGAACGAGACCGATTACAGCGATAAAAGCGTATGCCAGCAGGACAAAGCTTATGCAACGCTGATCGTACCTGTCGGCACCAAACGCGCGGCTGCACGCCATGCCCTCCATCATCAACACTAACAGCCATTAACAAAAGGCCGTCTGAACTTTCAGACGGCCTTAATTTATTCCCATTCATAACCCAAATTTCTAAAAAAACGGGAGTATGTTTCCAATCTATCCTCATTCAATTGGGCAAACCGGACACGGTTGCAGCCGGTCAAGACCACATTTCCCATCCAGTGCGCCCCAAAGACGCGCTCTAAAGGGACATTCCTCATTTGATTGATAAACGGTACTTCTAAAGAAAATTGCGTAGCAATATTCGGAGGCGCAAATTTCAAACCCAAGTCCTGCAATCTATAACGGTGTTGCGCCGTCAAAAACATATCTTCGTGGTGCAGCTTTACCAGCCATTCCATATCGGCAATTTTTTCGTCTTTCGGCGGCAACGGCGGTCGGATTTCTACATTTAAGCCCAATTGTCGCGGCATGGCTAAAAGCCGTCTGCTGCGCAGGCTGAAACCACCGTTCTGCGGCTCGTCCAAATTCGGAGAAGTCTGAATCAGATGTTGTTTGGCCAAATATTGGTCGGTTCCCTTCAGGAAAAACTGCCCGTCGGCTTCGGTTTCCAACAAAATCGGCAAAGGTGCGCCGATATAGTCATATTCCCGATAGGCATCCTGCCAGTTTTGACCGTTCAACACCCAGCCGTCATTTTGAACAATCAAACAATAATCCGTATCGATGTAATACATCAGTTGGTACAAAACAAACAAATTGTATTCCAGATAACCGAATTTCCGGCAAGGCTGATGTCGGATATTTTCCGGCAAACCTTGCGGACAGCTCGGGCTGATCAGCAATCCACGGCTGCCGGGCAATTCGGCACAGCTGCGGACAATGGCATACATCGTGCCCTCGGTATAAGAATCTGCGCCGGTAATACCAACCACGGTAATGTCAGTAAAACTCATCAATATATTCCCTTGTTTCAGACGGCCTTTGAGCTATTTACGACGCCTTATTGCAGATATCTTTCAAGCGATATAAGGCATCCAAGGCTTCGCGTGGCGTGAGGTTGTCGGGCTGAATTTGTGCCAAGGCTTCAGCCAATTCATTAGCCTGCAAATTATCGACAGACTCAACTTCTTGTTCTTTCCCTTCCTCATCTTCCCTATTTTCAGACGGCATGGCGCTGAAAATATCCAACTGAGGACGATTGGCGGCGGCTTGGTTTTCCAAATCGTTTAAATGCTTTTGAGCCGCTTTCAAAGCGCGGTTGGGCAGACCTGCGAGTTTGGCGACGGCGATACCGTAGCTTTTGCTGGCGGGGCCGGGTTCGATGTGGTGGAGGAAGACGATGTCTTGTCCTTGTTCGAGTGCGGAAAGATGCATGTTGACTGCCGTTGCGTGGGCTTCGGGCAGTTTGGTCAGCTCGAAATAGTGGGTGGCGAAGAGGCTGAAGGATTTGTTTTTTTGCAGCAGGTGTTCGGCAATGGCTTGAGCAAGGGCGAGGCCGTCGAAGGTGGAGGTGCCGCGTCCGACTTCGTCCATGAGGACAAGGGATTGCTCGGTGGCGTGGTGGAGGATGTAGGCGGTCTCGCTCATTTCGACCATGAAGGTCGAGCGATTGGAAGCTAAGTCGTCCGATGCGCCGATACGGGTAAAGATTTGGTCGATGGGGCCGATTTGGGCGGCATCAGCGGGGACGAAGCTGCCGGTGTGCGCCATGAGGACGATGTGGGCGACTTGGCGCATATAGGTGGATTTGCCGCCCATGTTGGGGCCGGTCAGGAGCATGAGGCGGTGTTTGTGGTCGAGGCGGGTGTGGTTGGCGGTGAAGTGGCGCACTTGTTGCTCGACGACGGGATGGCGGCCGTTTTCGATATGGATGACGGGGTAGTCGGCGAACTCGGGGCAGACGAAGCCGCGTTCGGCGGCGGTGGCGGCGAAGGTGGAGAGTACGTCGAGGGCGGCGGCGGCTTTGGCGGCTTTTTGAAGCTGGGGAAGGGTCATCTGAATGTCTTTTAGAAGGGCTTCAAACAGGCGTTTTTCCAGTGCCAATGCTTGCTCTTGCGCGGTCAGGACTTTGTCTTCAAAGGTTTTGAGTTCGGGGGTGATGAAGCGTTCGGCGTTTTTGAGGGTCTGGCGACGTTGGTAGTCGGCGGGGACTTGTTCGGCCTGGACTTTGGAAAGCTCGATGTAGAAGCCGTGGACGCGGTTGAACTCGACTTTGAGGGTGGAGAGGCCGGTGCGTTCGCGTTCGCGCGCTTCGAGATCGAGCAGGAATTCGTCGCCGTGGTTTTGGATGTGGCGCAACTCGTCGAGTTCTGCCGAATAGCCTTGGTTGATGACGCCGCCGTCTTTGAGCCAGACGGCGGGTTCGGGCATTACGGCGGCTTTGAGGGTTTCGGCAACGGGCAGGGTTTCGGGGAAAACGGCTTTGAGGGTTTCTAAGAGACTACTGCCCTCGGCGGACAATTCGATTTCGGACAGGGCAAACAGGCTGTCGCGCAGGGCGGCAAGGTCGCGTGGGCGGGCGTTGCCGACGGCGATGCGGGCGGCGATGCGTTCGATGTCCGCAATGTTTTTCAGACGGCCTTGCAGGTTTTCGTATTGCGAACCCAGCGCGGCAACGGCTTCTTGGCGGGCGCGGATGTGGGCGCGACTGCGCAAGGGATGGTGCAGCCAGAGTGCCAAGAGGCGGCTGCCCATGTGGGTGGCGCAGCCGTCGAGTATGGAAAACAGGGTCGGCGATTTTTTGCCGGAGAGGGTTTGCGTGATTTCGAGATTGCGGCGCGTGGCGGCGTCCATGCCGATATATTGGCTGTCGGTTTCGAGCGAAATGCCGTCGAGGTGTTGCGGCATCAGGTTTTGCGTCAGGCGGATGTAGTTCAACAGCGCGCCCGCCGCACCGACGGCGGCTTCGTGTTCCTTGCCGTCCAAACCGAAGCCGTGCAGGTCTTGGCAGCCGAAGTATTCGGTCAACAATTTCGCGCCCGCATCGGCGGCAAACTGCCATGAGTTCAGGCGCGTAATGTTGGCAGAGGTCGTACCACGGGCAGGCTGCGCACTCTGAAAACCATTAGGCAGGCTTTTGCCTTCGGGCAACAGGATTTCCGCCGCCTGCAAACGCGCCAGCTCGTCGGCAAGTTTGTCCGCCGTCGTCAGCTTGGTTTTAAATTCGCCGCTTTGCAAAGAAGCCCACGCGATGGCGACGTGTTTTTTATCCGCGTTCACCGCCGCGATACGGTTGGTTTCCTTGTCTTCCAAAAACGCCGCGTCGGTCAGTGTGCCGGGCGTAACGATGCGCACGACTTTGCGCTCCACCGGCCCTTTGCCCGCGCCGACTTCGCCCACCTGCTCGCACACTGCCACGCTTTTGCCCATCTTCACCAGCCGCGCCAGATACTGCTCCGCCGCGTGAAACGGCACGCCCGCCATCTTAATCGGCACGCCGTCCATCTGCCCGCGCGTGGTCAGGGTGATGTCCAACAGCTTCGCCGCTTCCACCGCATCATCCAAAAACAACTCGTAAAAGTCGCCCATACGGTAAAACACCAGCTTGTCGGCGTGTTGCGATTTGATGGCGAGATACTGCTGCATCATCGGGGAAACGGTGGGTTTAGACATGGAAAAGCCTTAGAAACGCAAAAGCGTTATTGTAACAAAAGGCCGTCTGAAAAACAGGTTTCAGACGGCCTTTAACAGCAGCTTGGGTTTAAGCCAAAGCCACTTCCAAATTATCAATCAGTCGCGTTGTACCCAGACGGGCGGCGGCAAGCACCACCAATTCTTTATCGCCAACATGAGCCACTGCCAAGCTGTGTGCATGGCGGATTTCAACGTAATCAACCACCCAGCCGGCATCGGTCAAACGGCGGATACATTCGGCTTCAAGCTGGGCGTAATCCAGATTGCCGTTTTTCAGGGCAGCGGCAATATTTTGCAACTCTTGATAGAGGCGCGGCGCTTCTGCGCGTTCTGCTTCGCTCAAATATTGGTTGCGGCTGGAAAGTGCCAGGCCGTCTGAAGCGCGGCCGGTGTCGACAGGAACAATGTCGATATTGAAGTTCAAATCTTCAACAAAGCCTTTGATAATCGCCAGCTGCTGATAGTCTTTTTTGCCGAAGCAGGCGGTATCAGGTTGAACAATGTTGAACAACTTGGTCACAACAGTCGCCACGCCGCGGAAATGGCCCGGGCGGAATTTGCCGCACAATTCATTTTGCAAGTGCGGAGGCTCGACATTGAAACGCTGTTCCACATTCGGATACAGCTCTTTTTCATCAGGCGCGAACACGACGGCAACACCCTCGCCTGCCAATTTGTCGGCATCTTGTTGCAAAGTGCGCGGATATTTGTCGAAATCTTCGCCTTGTCCGAATTGCAGGCGGTTGACAAAAATACTGACCACAACATTATCGGCACGTTTTTTCGCCTCGCGCACCAGCGCAAGATGGCCTTCGTGCAAATTGCCCATGGTCGGCACAAATGCCACTTTTCCGGCAGTTTTGCGCCACTCGCGCAATTCTTTAATCGTATGAATGATTTGCATGGTTTGAAAAATCCTTTATCTTTTCCGCCGTTTCATCAACGGAAATCACGCGCCGATTATACGCTTTTATTCATCAAAAAGGCCGTCTGAAATAAGTTTCAGACGGCCTGGTTTTTATTTTATCCGGCAAACGTATGTTCGACAGATGGGAACGTTTTTGCTTTGACTTCGTCCACATAGGCTTTGACCGCGGCTTGAACGCTGTCTTTGCCCTGCATAAAGTTCTTCACGAATTTGGCGGTTTTACCGGGGAAAATGCCGAGCATATCATGCATCACCAAAACCTGACCGTCGCAATCCACGCCTGCTCCAATACCGATGGTTGGGCAAGAAACTGTCTCGGTCACTTTTTTCGCCAACTCTGCAGGAACGCATTCCATCAATACGATTGCCGCACCTGCCACATCATGCGCTTTGGCGTCGTTGAGCAACGCTTCTGCCTTATCGCCGCGGCCTTGAACTTTATAGCCACCGAATGCAAACACGGATTGCGGGGTCAGGCCGATGTGGGCGCAAACAGGGATACCGCGCATTTGCAAAAATTTAGTGGTCTCCGCCATCCAGACACCGCCTTCGAGCTTGACCATATGCGCGCCGGCCGCCATCAACTCTGCCGCTGCCGCAAATGCCTGCTCTTTGCTCTGCTGATACGCGCCAAACGGCAAGTCACTGACAATCATGGCATTTTTAGTACCGCGAGCCACACATTCAGTGTGGTAGCACATATCCTGCAAGCTCACCGGCAAAGTGGACTGACGACCTTGCACCGCCATACCTAAAGAATCGCCTACCAGCAATACATCCACGCCGGCATTGTCCATCAGCGCGGCAAAGCTGGATTCATAAGCGGTCAGCATGGCGATTTTTTCGCCCTCTGCTTTCATTTTTTGCAAAGTGTTTACGGTAATCATGGTGTTTTGTGTGTTCCGCCCGACGGGCAGCCCTTTGTTGTAATGGAAACGCGGTATTATAAGGTCTGCTTTTAAAATATCAAAGCATAAGCAAAAAGCCCGACTGCTTTCACAATCGGGCTTTTAATTGGTGCCGGCACCAAGAGTCGAACTCGGGACCCCCTGATTACAAGTCAGGTGCTCTACCAACTGAGCTATACCGGCTTACTGAAATGCCTTGAGGCACCATCAGTCTTTAACTGGTGCCGGCACCAAGAGTCGAACTCGGGACCCCCTGATTACAAGTCAGGTGCTCTACCAACTGAGCTATACCGGCAAGGAAGTCGGCATTATGCCGATAAGTTCCCATCTTGGCAAGCATTTTAAAACAAAGTTACTCACGAAATTATAAAAACCAATGATTCTAAAGAAAATTAAATACCTGCCTTATCTTTTCATCCAACATACTCAAAGGCCGTCTGAAAACCGCCCCAGCGCAAAACATCATTGTTTCTGTTAAAATAACTCCTTTTACATCTTTCGTCTGCACCCATGCCACCCCGCCATCCTTACCGCCGCCTGCGCCCAGCCAAATCCCATCTGCCCGAAGTTGGCATTTCCGAAGAAGGCAATATCCGTTCCCTGCACTTGGGCAGCGACACCATTCAAAGCTCCATGAATGTCGATCATCCGTCAGAGCTGGTGTTGTCGTACAGCCGCGCCATGATGGGTTGGCTGCTGTTTGCAGAAACTCCGCCCAAACACATCACCCAAATCGGCTTGGGCGGCGGCTCGTTTGCCCGTTGGATAGACAGCTATCTGCCCCACACCAAGCAAACCGCCGTGGACATCAATCCGCAAGTCATCGCCGTGGCGCGCAGCCTGTTTGAATTGCCGCACGAAGGCGAAAATTTTGAAATTATCGAGGCGGATGGTGCGGAATATATTAAAGTGTTCCGCCACAATACCGATGTGATTTTGGTAGATGGTTTTGACGGCGAACAGATTATCGATGCTTTAGTGGAAGAGCCCTTCTTCCAAGACTGCCGCAACGCCCTCTCTCCAGACGGCGTATTTGTCACCAACTGGTGGAGCGGCGACCAGCGTTATCAACGCTTTGTCGAACGCCTGCTCAACGTCTTTGACGGCCGCGTGCTCGAGCTGCCTGCAGAAAGCCACGGCAACGTAGCGGTCATGGCGTTCCAAAGCAGCCCTAAAGAACAAAATCTCGACAACCTGAAAAAACGCGCCGAAAAATTAAGCGAAAAATACGGCTTGGACTTCAAACGGATGCTTGCTGATTTGAAAGCCAACAATCAAAACAACGGCAAGAATTTTTATCTGTAAACCGTTTCAGGCCGTCTAAAAAAACAAACAAGGACACACTCATGCTCAAACCCGACATCATTCAAATCCCCGGCCCGGCCGGTTTGCTGGAAACCATCTACCTGCCAAGCGCACAAGAATCCGCCCGCGGCGTTGCCGTCATCAACCACCCCAATCCCCTGCAAGGCGGCACCAACACCAACAAAGTCATCCAAACCGCCGCCAAAGCCCTCAGCCAACTCGGCTTCCATTGCTACCTGCCCAATTTGCGCGGCGTAGGCAATAGCGAAGGTGAACACGACTACGGCCGTGGCGAAACGCAAGACTGTATTGCCGTTATCGACTATGCTCGCGCGCAACATCCTGACGCGCCACAATTCGTCTTGGCCGGTTTCTCATTCGGCGGCTACGTTTCCACCTTTGCCGCACAAGCGCGCACGCCTGATTTACTGTTGCTGATGGGCGCCGCCGTCCATCACTACACCGACCGCCCGGAACCATCCAACGTTCCCGATGTCGCCAAAACATTGATGATTCATGGCGCAGAAGACGAAGTCGTCGAAATCAACAAAGCCCTGACATGGGCAGAACCACAAGGCCTGCCTGTTGTCACCATTGCCGGTTCGTCCCACTTCTTCCACGGCAAACTCATCGTTTTACGCGATACGATCACACGGTTTGCACCGGCTTTATTAGGTTAAAATCCGGCTGCAAAATAAAACAAGGCCGTCTGAAAGCTTTTTCAGACGGCCTTGTTTGTATGAAACCTTATTATCTAAATATCAGGCTCAAGTATTCAGAAATCCATCAAGGATTTTCTGCTTAACATATCAATTCTGAGTCAACCAATACTGCAAACCAATCAAAGTCTTACCATCTTTGATTTCATCGTTTGCCAATGCATTGCGCACCTCGTCCTTGCTCATCAGGACGGTTTCTGTAATTTCATCCTCATCGTTGCTCAACTCGCTACCCAAACGCACGCCTTGCGCTTGGTAGAGATACATTTTTTCATCGCAAAAACCGACTGCGGTGTAAAAGGTGTATAACAGTTTGACGCTGTCGGCGACATATGGCGTTTCTTCCGCCAACTCACGCAAAGCACATTCGGCAGGATCTTCGTCCGCCACATCCAATTTACCTGCCGGCAATTCCAACGTCGCCTGATCGGCGGCATAACGCCATTGACGCACTAAAACAACTTTACCGTCTTCCGTTTCCGCCAATACACACGCAGCACCCGGATGACGGATCACAACCCGTTGGCTTTCGTTGCCGTTGGGCAGGCGCACCCGATCGCGGCTGATGGTAACAAAAGAACCTTCGTAGATTGGCTCGCTGCTTAATTTAGTTTCCTTCAAATCCATTTTTTACCTCATTTCCAAAATTATTAAATATTAAAGGCCGTCTGAAATTTTACAGAAATAAACTCAGAGGGTGCCTTTTCTAATAGTTACCGCTGATGTCGTTGTTGCAAACGCTCCGTATGTGTTCGCAGCTTCTCACTATTTGCTTGGTAGTCACTTGAAGACAATACAGCAACTATTGCCTCTACCTCATGAGGAAGCAATAAGGCCGTCTGAAAATTCTTAATATAAGCCGCCGCCTGCCTAATACGGCAAACATTTGGTGGCATTTTTGATTTCAACTCACAATCACCCAAGAAAACTACCATTGAATGAAACTTCTCCTCAGGAAATTGCAATAGTTCTGACAATGCTTTGATATGAGCATAATTCTGACGCAACGGGTTTTGGAAATAATGTTTCTGTTTATAGATGATTTGCGTCCATTTAGATTGCTTTTCACTACCAAAAATCCAACCTGTGTAATTTTTAGTTTCTATCACAAATATCCCAAAAATTGAGACATAAATATGATCAATTTGTGTCGTACCATCTCGAGATGGAATAATTAAATCGTGAAACTCAGAATAAGTTTTCTCATCTAAATTTTTTCCAATTACAGAACGAACTGCTATTTCCCCCATACTTCCCTTTATTTTAGGGTTTTTCAACAGCGCTTTTAATAAAAGCAAAGGAATAATGATCAGAAAAATCCAAAATATACCTGACATACTTCCCAATATTTGTTCAATCATGACGTTTTCTTTTTTATTTAAAACTAAAAATTTATATATTTATGGTTTATTCCCGAGTACGTTCAATTTCAATACCAACCTGCGCCACATCGGGCAAGATACCCGGTTTCACAATACGGACGCGCACTTTGGCCGCACCAAAATCATTTAAAATCAATTGGGCGATATGTTCCGCCAAAGTTTCCAACAGTAAAAAATCCTGTTCTGCAAGGCTGCGGCGTACGACTTCGCATACTTCGCCATAATGGATGGTGTCGCCGATGTCGTCGCTCGTGCCGGTACGCTCGGGAACACTGATTTCCAAATCCAAAATCAAAGTCTGTTTACGCTCGCGTTCCCAATCATATAGGCCGATTAAAGTATCGGCCTTCATGCCGTACAAAAAGATTTTATCCATTTGCCTGTCCGTTTTTTTGATAGAATAACCGTTCCCATTTTAAGTAAAGCACCCAAAATGTTCAATGTACTCGCCATTATTGCCGCCTATCTTATCGGCTCCCTGTCTTTTGCCGTCATCGTATCAAAATATTACGGCATGGACGATCCGCGCACTTACGGCTCCGGCAACCCTGGTGCCACCAACGTCTTGCGCAGCGGTAAGAAAAAAGCAGCCGCACTGACCTTGCTCGGCGATGCATTAAAAGGCTTGATTGCCGTCATCTTGGCACGCTGTCTGCAAGATGCTTTAAATTTGTCTGATGCAACGATAGCACTGGTTGCCATCGCCGCATTGGTCGGCCATATGTGGCCAATATTTTTCAATTTTAAAGGTGGCAAAGGCGTAGCCACCGCATTGGGCGTCTTGCTCGCCCTTTCCCCCGCAACCGCCCTGCTCTGCGCCTTGATTTGGCTGGTCATGGCATTCGGTTTTAAAGTCTCCTCACTCGCCGCACTGGTCGCCACCGTCTGCGCCCCTATCTTCGCCTTCTTCATGATGCCGCACACCTCTTGGGCATGGGCAACCGTATTCATTGCAGCATTGGTGTTGTACCGCCATAAAAGCAATATTCAGAACCTGATTCAAGGTAAAGAAAGCAAAATCGGAGATAAAGCTGGAAAATCTTAAAAGCGTAGATACAATCAATAAAAGGCCGTCTGATAGTATATTTTTCAGACGGCCTTTTGTAGTTTCACTTGCTTTATTCACGCATAATCAGTCAATCTTAATATATTCCACCGACAGAATCTCTATAACCTCGCGTCCTTCCGGTGTATCCAAGACAACTTCATCGCCTTCGCGTGCTTTAATCAGGCTGCGCGCCAAAGGGGAAATCCATGAGATTTTGTTTTTAGCGGTATCGATTTCATCTACGCCGACGATTTTGACGGTTTGTTCACGACCGTCTCCGCGCAATAAGCCAACGGTGGCACTGAAAAAAATCTGGTCCGTCGCTTCACGCGCTTCAGGATCGACGACGACGGCAGCTTCCAAGCGTTTGGTTAGGAAGCGGATACGGCGATCGATTTCGCGCATACGGCGTTTGCCGTAAAGATAGTCGCCATTTTCGCTGCGGTCGCCATTGCTTGCTGCCCAGTTAACGATTTGGACGATTTCCGGGCGTTCTTTGTTGACCAGATGATAAAGTTCATCTTTCAGTGCCTGCCAACCGGTAGGTGTGATGTAATTTTTGGTTTCGGTACTCATGATGTGTCTAAAACATAATTAAAGGCCGTCTGAACGTTAATTTTCAGACGGCCTTTATTGTAAGTCAATTTACTTTATTCTTCATCATCACTATCGCTGATACTGATGCTGTGTTCCATTTTGCTTGGATGTACTTTCAAGCCGCCACAACCTGATTTTTCAGTAGAGAGGCGGTTCAGATACGCCTCGTCGATATCACCGGTTTGATAGACACCATTAAAGCATGAAGAATCAAAGGATTCAATTTTTGGATTGAGTGCTTTGACTACTGCTTCCAAGTCTTCTAAATTTTGGAAGACGATACCGTCCGCGCCAATCTCGGCCGAGATTTCTGCTGCGCTGCGGCCGTTTGCAATCAGTTCTTCACGGGTCGGCATATCGATACCGTACACATTCGGATAGCGCACTTCGGGAGCTGCAGAAGCAATATAGACTTTGCGCGCACCTGCCGCTCGTACCATTTCAACGATTTCACGGCTGGTCGTACCGCGCACGATGGAATCATCCACCAACAAAACGCTTTTGCCATTAAACTCGGTTTCCATCGGACTGAGTTTTTGGCGTACTGATTTTTTACGCGTTGCTTGTCCGGGCATGATGAAAGTGCGGCCGATATAGCGGTTTTTAATCAGACCTTCGCGGTAAGGTTTTTCGAGATGGACGGCAAGCTCCATCGCGCTGGGTCGGCTGGTATCAGGAATCGGCATCACGACATCGATATCGTCGACGGGCAACTCGCGTTTGATTTTTTCCGCCAAAGAAACGCCCATATCCAGACGCGCCTGATAGATGGATACGCCGTCGATGACGGAGTCGGGACGCGCGAAATAGACGTATTCAAAGAGACAAGGGCTGAGTTTGACTTTATCACCGCATTGACGCGACACGATTGAACCGTCAAAGCTGACAAACACGGCTTCACCCGGCTGGATATCGCGTTCCAAGTCATAGGCAAGTGCGTTGAAAGCAACTGATTCAGAGGCAACGGCATACGATTTTTTACCGGATTCATCGGTTTGCGAACCCAATACCAACGGACGGATACCGTGAGGATCGCGGAAGGCAACCATGCCATATCCGGCAATCATGGCTACAACACCGTATGCGCCGCGCACTATGCGGTGTACTTCGGAAACGGCGTTGAAAATATTGTCGATGGTGAGTTGATAAGGGGCTGTATTTTTAGAGACTTCGCGGCGTAATTCGTGCGCGAATACATTGAGTAGAACTTCAGAATCGGAGCTGGTATTAACGTGGCGCAGGTGTTTGTTGCATACGTTTTCATACAACTCTTCTGTATTGGTCAGATTACCGTTGTGTGCCAAAACAATGCCGAATGGGGAGCTGACATAAAACGGCTGGGCTTCTGCACTGCTGCCCGCATTGCCTGCAGTCGGATAGCGGACATGTGCAATGCCGGCATTACCGATCAAGTCGCGCATATTGCGGGTACGGAACACTTCGCGCACCATGCCTTTGCCCTTGTGCATATGAAATATATTGCCTTCGGCAGTAACAATACCTGCTGCGTCCTGACCACGGTGTTGCAACATCTGCAAACCATCATACAACATCTGATTGACCGGCTCATGACTAACCAAACCTAATACACCACACATATCGTGCTTCTCCGAGTTTGAAGATTAAATGGGTAAGCTGTCATTATAAAATAATTTAGATGAGTTTGCTCGAATTGTTGACAATATGATGCTAAATTTACGCAAATAAAAACGGACTCAGACGACCCATAGGCCGTCTGAATCCGTCAAACTCAATCATCCAATTCTTCAACTTCAGCTGCTTTACCCGAAAGATGCGGCATTGCGGTATCTTTTCCAGGCAAATAAGGCATCGCAGCATCGGCAAGTGATTCAAAATACGGAATTGTGTACGAACTTTGCCACTCTTCCGTTTTCGGCAAATCAGTGTGTGAAAAAACCATCACTGCCAGCGTCACCAAAATCACACCTTTCACTGCACCGAATACGCCGCCAAGCAAACGGTTAATGCTTCCCAAACCAACGGCAGACATCAAACTGCTTAACAGCGATCGTGCCAGTTTCTGCAACAGCCATGCCAGAAAAAACACAGCGGCAAAACCCATGGCAACCGCCAAAGAATGCGGCTCAACCGATTTAAAGACCACATCGGCAAACGGCACGGCGAGCGTTCTGGCTGCAATAAACGACACCACCCACGCCACCATCGCCCCTGCTTCGGCAATAATACCCCGTGTCAACGAGATAACGATGCAGATGACGATGACGGCGGCCGCCAACAAATCGGCAACAGGCAGATTACTCACTGGTCACCTGACCGGCAATGCCATGTACACGCAATTTGTTCAAATCGCGCTCTGCATCGCGTGCATTTTTATAACTGGCTGATTTCACGCGATACACCTTACCTTTATCGGTCATGACCTCAGTAATGGTCGAATCGATACCTGCGGCTTTCATTTTACGTTGCAGGCTTTGCGCGCGTTCTTTTTCAGCATAACCAGCCTGAATAGCGGCTTTTTTCGCAGGCTTGGCTTCTGCTGTTTCTTTTTCAGCTTTAGGTTTGGCTTTTTCAGACGGCTTCTCGGCAGTTTTTACCTTATCGGCTTTTTCTGCTTTGGCCGTTTCTGGTTTAGCCTTTTCATTTTTTGGTTTTTCAACTTTGGCTTCTGCTTTCTTAGCAGGCTCGGCCTTATCTTTTACGCTGTCTTTGCTGTTTTTGGCAGATTTACGCTCGGCAATGGCTTTCTCTGCTTTTTCCAATTGTGCCAATTTATTGCGTTCGGCAGCGGCTTCACGCTCTGCTTTCTCAGCAGCTTCCTGTTGGGCTTGTGTCTTACGGGCCGCAGCGGCACGTTGTTCAGCCTGACGTTGGCGGCGTTCTTCGGCTCGGCGCTCCGCAGCTTCACGCTTGGCAGCCTCGACGCGTTGAATACGTTCGGACTCTTCCAAGCCTTTAATATTACCGTCATCCAAAGTATCGTTGACCAAAACCAACGGCTCGCCAACATCTTCGGGAGCAGATTCACGGCTTGGCTTCAATACTTCAACCGGCGCATTATCTTCTTCGTCGCCTGCATTTTGCGGTTTATTTGATGCTTCGGCATCCGCATGGCGGGCAGCCTCCTCAGCAGCAGCGACATCTTCTTTATTCGGCTCTAAAACAACCGCCTTGCTCGGCTCATCAGCCGTTTTGACTTGGCTCTGACCGACAGGCGCTTCTTTAAACGGTGAATTTTTATCGTCGCCGGAAGTCAGCGCCAGACCGAACAGCATACCCGATGCCACCACCAAGCCAGAGGCCAAGACCAAGCGACGGCGGTTGCGACGTTTCAGTCGTTCGTAACCGTCTAAATCGTATCCGTTTAGAGTTTCTTTTTGTTTATTGTCGGACATGATAATTTCCTCGTTAGTGTTCTTTCAAAACAGCCATTACATCGGCAACAGTATGGAATGAGCCGAAAACAACGATTCTATCATTTTCGGTTGCTTTAGCCAAAGCAGCGCGGTAGGCTGCAGCGACAGTTTCAAAAACATTTACATTATCGATGCCGTGTTCAGCCAGTTTAGCCTGCAAAGCCTCCACCGTCATGCCGCGCGGCACATCTAAAGGCGCGATATTCCACTCGTCAAACTGGTCTTTAACGATTTCCAGCACGCCATCAATATCTTTATCGGACAACATACTGAATACGGCGGTACGTTTTTGGGCAAAGGCAAGGTTAATCAGGCTGCGGCGCAAAGCACGGGCTGCGTGCGGATTGTGGCCGACATCCAAAACCACCAGCGGACGGCCGGGCAAAACTTGGAAACGGCCAGGATTCTCAACCAACAGCAAACCGCGTTTAATCGCGCCGATATCAACCGGCAATTGTTCGTTCAAACATTCCAACACCGTCAATGCACACGCTGCATTGGACAACTGATAGGCACCGCGCAAAGCAGGAAACGGCAAGGAATTGCGGTTACGGCTTTGGCCGTCTGAAGATTGCGGATGGAAGCGGTAGTTCCACTGTACGCTTTCCATTGATGCAAAATCAAAATCTCGCTGAACCATCAACAATTTTGCACCAATTTCTTCTGCGTGTTTAACCAATGATTCAGGCGCAGGATTCTGACCGCATACGGCTGGCTTGCCGCTACGGAACACTCCGGCTTTCTCAAAACCAACCTGCTCGACAGTATCACCCAAAAATGCCTGATGGTCCAAATCCACGCTGGTAACAACCGAGCAGTCGCCATCGAATACGTTCACAGCATCCAATCGTCCGCCCAAACCGACTTCCAAAATCATTACGTCCACATTTTCATGCATGAAAATATCGACGGCCGCCAAAGCATTAAACTCAAAATACGTCAGAGAAATTTCGCCGCGCGCCGCTTCGATCCGCTCAAATGAGGAAACAATCAATTCATCTGAAACCGGCTGAGTGTTGATGGCGATTCGTTCGTTGTAACGCAGAAGATGAGGACTGGTCAGCGTACCGACTTTAAAACCGGCTTCTTTATAAATATGCGACAAATAGGCGCATACGGAGCCTTTGCCATTGGTACCCGCCACCACGACGACAGGACATTGCGGCACCAAATTCATGCGTTTTTTCACTTCTCCCACACGTTCCAAACCCATATCGATAAGGCCGGAACTATGGGCAGTCTCCAAATGAGAAAGCCAGTCTTGTAATGTTTTCATTGTATTTATCGCTTCAAAAGGCCGTCTGAAACAGCCGTTTAATCCATATCTGCCACAAGTTCTGCTTTGTCTTCTTTTTCCCGGCACCAGCGCGCCCACACTTTCAGACGGCGGTAAGCATCACGGCCAGCCATATCGGGCAAGATGCAGTGTTTGACTATTTTTCCGTCAACATTCCATTGTAAAAACAAAGCATAAACCGTCAACATACTGCTGTCTTGCAAAACCGCGCTTCTTCCCTCTTCCTCGCCATTCAAGTAAACCGTCGCACGGTATTGGCGGTCGATGATGATTTTTCTAACTGTATTTTGAGCGTGAAAATTAACGGTACGCCAAGCATAGGCAAAACTGCCGGCCAATGCCGCCAAATCCAGCCACATCATCCAGCCGTAAAACTCGGCAAGGCATAAGGTAAACGCCGAAAGGTGTAAGAAGACAATCAGAATTTTCAAAGAACGCGAGGGCTTTAAGGCCGTCTGAAAACTTCGCACGGCTTTACATCATATTGTCGAAAACAGGCGTAATGTTCAATTCCGCCTCTTCCATATCCAAAACCATATCGTGGATTTCGGTATCAAAAAATTCCCAAAAAGCCTTCAAGCTCATGTCTTGCGGCCATTTGCTTTTATCGATGTCCCAGCCGGCCAATTCAGCTTCAAAAATCTGCTGGTAGCGTTCGTCAAAATAAGAAATGACGGATTCGGGTTCGTCAAATTGCGGCACAAGGAATACGGAGCAGTTGGTACGCAGTTGCTCGACGGTCAGGTCGGGCATATTTTCATCGGCGGATTTCAGCCATTCCCAAAAACGGGCGGTCGGCTTCAGCACGACAGCAGTACGGTCAACAAAATACATTATTTTCAACTTTCAAAATCATTCAAACCGATCATGCCGTCTGAAATTTCAGACGGCCCGAGTTTAATGTGTCATCACCTGTTGCAGGAATTGTTTGGCACGCTCGTGTTTCGGATTGGTAAAAAATTCTTCCGGCGTTTCATCTTCCAGAATCTGGCCTTTATCGACAAAAATCACACGGTCGGCGACTTCGCGTGCAAAACCCATCTCATGAGTCACACACATCATGGTCATGCCGCTTTCCGCCAAGTCTTTCATCACTTTCAATACCTCGCCGACCATTTCAGGGTCAAGTGCGGAAGTCGGCTCGTCAAACAACATGACGCGTGGCTCCATCGCCAAACCGCGTGCAATCGCCACACGTTGCTGCTGACCGCCGGAAAGCTGACCGGGCAGCGCGTCTTTTTTATGCGCCAAGCCGACACGTTCCAAAAGCTCCATCGCTTTCTTTTCCGCCTCTTCACGGCTTTGGTTTTTCACTTTCATCGGAGAAAGAATGATATTTTCCAAGACAGTCAAATGTGGATACAGATTGAACCCTTGGAACACAAAGCCCACTTCTTCGCGCACTTTGTTCAAATCGGTTTTCGGATCGGCAACATTGATGCCGTCCACCCAAATCTCGCCGCTTTCAATGCGCTCGAGTTGGTTTACCGTACGAATCAGCGTAGATTTGCCACTGCCTGAAGGGCCGCATACAACGACCACTTCGCCTTGTTTGACTTCCAGATTCACGCCGTTGATAACGTGCAAATCTTTAAAATGTTTGTGTACATTTTTGAATTTAATCATGTTTATTTGACATTCTCTAAAATTGACCAGATTTTGGACGGCCTGTTTTTAATCTGTTTGGCGTAATGCTCGATTTTCTCACTGTTGTCCTTGGTATAAATGCCGCGACACAATATATCCAGCGCATCTTTGTTCAAGTCGCCATAACGGTTGTTGGTATATACCGACAGGATGCAGGCTTTCAGGGGATGGAAGGGAACGCCGTATTTCTGCGCATTATCCCGATTTCCAAACAGCCATGCGGTATCCACTAAAGCTGCATAGTTGCTCAAAGCTGCCGCTTTAAATAATTTTTCTTTGATCAGCGGATAATTTTTCTGCTTCTGATTTTCCAGTTTGAACACTTCATTCATCAATTTTTGTGAACCGTTAGGTGCAAGTTCGTCTTCTAAAGCTGTTTTATCATATTCGGCTTCAATATCATCAAGTAAGTCTTGCGCCGCTCCCTCGCCGTTTTCTGCGGCTTTTTTCAGCCAATAGTAAAACTCGCTTTCTTTGAGGTTTACAGGATCTGTTGTCATTTCCAACTGCATGGCCAGCAGATATTGCGCTTCAGCATCACCGGCTTTTGCTTTGCGCCGCAGGTTTTCTTCTCCGCCGGTGCCTAATGCAAATGCCGTACCGGTAATAAGTACAGCCAGCCCACACCAGACATATTTTTTCAACATTCCGTTCTCAACCTTTCAGACGACTTTTTGAACCAGATAATTGCTCAATTCCACATATTTCTCAGCGGCGATGTGTTCTGCCCTGTCCTGCGGATTGATGCCGACTGCCTGCAAATCATCATCGCCGGCAAGTTCCTTCAAATTATTGCGTATGGTTTTGCGGCGTTGATGGAAAGCCAGTTTCACCAGTTTGGCAAAATGTTCAAAATCTTCTGCTTTACCGATGCGGTGTTTCACCGGAATCATGCGCACCACGGCCGAATCCACTTTCGGCGCAGGATCAAAGGACTCGGGTGGTACTTCAATCAACATTTCCATATCGAAGAAATATTGTAGCATCACGCCCAGACGACCATAGTCGTTGGTTTTCGGCTGCGCCACCATGCGTTCGACCACTTCTTTCTGCAGCATAAAGTGCATATCGATCACATCGTCTGCCACTTCGCTCAATCGAAACAAAAGCGGCGTGGAAATATTGTACGGCAGGTTGCCGACAATTTTTTTCTTGCCTTCAATGCTGTTGAAATCAAACTGTAATACATCACCTTCGTGTATCACCAATTTATCTGCAAACGGCAAGGTTTTCAGACGGCGTACGATGTCTCGGTCGATTTCGCAAACATGTAGGCAGTTGAGTTTTTTCGCCAAAGGCTCGGTAATAGCTGCCAAGCCCGGGCCGATTTCAATCACGATATCATCGGGCTGCGGTCTGACTGCGTTGACAATATCGCTAATAATCCGCGTATCCTGCAAAAAATTCTGCCCGAAGCGTTTCCGGGCCTTATGTTCTTTCATATCTTTCTTCAAGCAAGCTGTTTAAGGCAGTATTGTAACTGAAACAGGCGTTTTTGTCGGCACGCTTTCAGACGGCATTTGCCTAATTTTAAGCAAACGGCGGCGCTTCCAAACCCAAAGATTTCAGTAGTTGCGCGGTCTCATAAACCGGCAAACCCATCACGCCGGTAAAACTGCCCTGCAAATGCTCGACAAATACGCCTCCCAAGCCCTGAATCCCATACGCACCGGCTTTATCCATCGGCTCACCGCTGGCAACATAGGCTGCAATCTCCTCAACCGTCAACGTTTTAAAGCGCACTTCGCTCGTCTGCACCACATCATGGCGCACGCCTTGCCAGTAAACGCATACAGCCGTCAGCACTTGATGCGTCCGTCCGGACAAACGTTCCAGCATATCGACCGCATCCGCTTCGGATTCCGGTTTACCCAAAATAACCGCACCATCCGCCACCGTCGTATCCGCCGTCAATACAGCAAACTCAGGCTCTTGATCATGAGCAGTAAACCATTGCTCCACCGCTGCCTGATTTTTCTCGCAGGCCATACGGCGTACATACTCTACTGCGGCTTCGTCTTCTTTAGGGGTTTCATCAATATCCGCAGGAAGGCGGCGTACTGTGAAACCCAAATTTTCCAAAATCTCACGACGGCGCGGACTGCCCGAAGCCAGATAAATTGCGTTCATTGTATTGGTTTTCCTTATTTTGAAATTTTATGCTGGCCGGACAGGCGGACATAATGCGCAGAGGAATACGTCAAAAATTCCTTTTCCTCATCCGTCAGCGGACGCACTTGTTTCACAGGCGAGCCGACGTATAAAAAACCGCTTTCTAAACGCTTGCGCGGCGGCACCAAACTGCCCGCGCCTATCATCACATCATCTTCGACAACCGTATCGTCCAAAATAATCGAGCCCATGCCCACCAACACACGATTCCCAATTCGGCAGCCATGCAGCATGACCTTATGCCCAATCGTCACATCATCGCCGATAATCAAAGGCGAACCGTCAGGCTTCACCGCATTCTTATGCGACACATGCAAAACGCTACCGTCCTGCACATTACTGCGCTTGCCGATAGAAATGCTGTTCACATCGCCGCGCAATACGGCATAAGGCCAAATCGATACATCTTCCGCCAGCGACACTTCGCCAATCACTACCGAAGTCTCATCTACAAAACAAGACTCATCAACCGACGGCACATAATCCAAAAACGCACGAATAGGGTTTGCCATTTCCAATATCCTTTTCTCAAAACCAAAACTGATCAGGCCGTCTGAAAACACGGCGTAAAACGATTTTATACTACAACAATACGAAATCAAGCTAGAAAATCATCAAAAGGCCGTCTGAAACAGTTTTCAGACGGCCTTTCAGCATAAACCCTTTATCTTGGCTTACCACTATTTATCATTAGCGCCCCAACTATATTTTATGGAATAATCGTCTTCATTTCATTCTTGGAGAAGCCGATGGAGACACGTTCGGGAAATCATGCAGCACCCCTGCTGGTCGTCGGCTGCGTCGTCTTCGGCTTGGGCAGTTTGATCGTCAAATTTGTCGATGTCGGCTCTTACGCCATCGCATTTTGGCGCTTGCTGATCGCCGCCCCTATATTCTTCCTACTCGGGCGTTTTTTCAGACAAAAAATGCCCACGAAAAGAAAAACGGTTGGCTACGCAATCTTATCCGGCGTTTTCCTCGCATTCGACCTCGCACTTTGGCACGAAAGCATTCACGCCGTAGGCCCCGGCATTTCAACCTTGCTCAACAGCCTGCAGATTTTCTTTTTAGCCGCCATCGGCTTCTTTTTTTATTCAGAACGTTTAAGCACCCTGCAAATTTTAAGTTTGATATTGGCCACCATAGGCGTCGCCTTAATCGGCAGTCCAGAGTTCAGCCATAACAACAATGCTGCATGGGGATTTGTCAGCGGCGTAGTGTCCGGTGCCATGCTGGCCCTGTCTATGGTCTTTGTACGCAAAACCCATGAGCAGGAAAAAGTCGGTTTGTTTCCTCTGATGATGATTTTAAGCTTCGGCGGCGCAATGGCGCTGGTCATCCCATCTCTACTATTCGATGCCGCCCATCTATACCCCAAAACTTTAAACGATGTGATTCTAGTCTCCATCTATGGCATCGTCATGCAATGCTTTGCTTGGGCATTAATTGCTTACGCCATCCCGCTTTTATCCTTATCACTGACCGGCCTGCTACTGCTCTCCGAACCAGTCGCCGCCATGTTGATCGATTATTTCTGGCTGGATAAACCGATTAATACCGTCCAATGGAGCGGCGCCACTTTGACTTTATTGGCGATTTATTTAGGTTCGTTAAAAGACAAAAAATAGATACAAAAAGGCCGTCTGAAAAATTTCAGACGGCCTTTTAATCTGTTATTGCTTATTGGATACTGGTACCAATACGGCTGAGTTCGCCAAAGTTCATCCAAACGAAAAAGGCTTTACCGACGATTAGTTTGTCATCAACAAATCCCCAGTAACGGGAATCGGCGCTATTGTCGCGGTTGTCGCCCATCGCGAAATAACGGCCTTCAGGAACTTTACAGATAAAGCCATTACCGTCTTCTGCATATTCGCAATTTTCCAAACCGCTTGTTTCAAGCGAGTAATTGCTTTCAGGCATCACTTCGGAGATGTATTTGTTCAATACAGCAATAGATACGGAAGGTTGACCGGCCTCTTTGACCACATCAAAGTTTTTGCCGTTTAAGGCCGTATGAAAACGCTCAAGCGTATGAATCATAGACGGATCGGTATCATCTGCGTATTGATAATTGCCGTTTGGTTTTTCGGAAATAATTTCACCGTTAACAGTCAAAACCTTATCACGGTATTCCACAACGTCGCCCGGAATACCGACGATGCGCTTGATGTAATTCATCTCAGGCTGAAGTGGATAATTGAACACCACGACATCGCCTCTGGCAATGTTGCCGACAGGGATAATGACCTTATTCAAAATCGGCAGGCGGATACCGTAAGAAAATTTGTTCACCAAGATAAAATCGCCTTTGACCAAGCCCGGACGCATGGAGCTGGACGGAATTTGGAACGGCTCGGCAATAAAGCTGCGCAATACAAAGATAACCAAGATGATGGGAAAAAAGCCACCCATGTAGTCGGTAAAATGCGCATTGTCTTCGCCGGTCTCGCTTTTTTTCAGACGGCCTTTATGGATTGCCCAAACAATACCGGTGAACACGACAAACACCAGTAATACGGCGGTAAAGCTCATAAACTCGGACAAAATGCCGAATACGCCGACCATACACAGGAGATAACTCCATTGCAGGCCGGAGCTCCATTCGCCGTTTTCCTGACGCTCTTTACTGCTTTTGAAGTTGAGGACCAAGCCGGCCAGCAGTACAACGATTGCGCCTAAAGTCAGATTTATACTCATTATTTATCACTCACTTGCAGAATCGCCAAGAATGCGCTTTGCGGGATTTCCACATTGCCCACTTGTTTCATGCGGCGCTTACCTGCTTTTTGTTTTTCAAGAAGTTTTTTCTTACGCGTAATATCGCCGCCGTAACATTTCGCCAAAACGTTTTTACGCAGTGCTTTGACGTTCTCACGGGCGATAATCTGACTGCCGATGGCGGCCTGTACGGCAATATCAAACATCTGGCGCGGAATCAGTTCGCGCATTTTTGCTGCCAGCTCACGACCGCGGTGAACGGCGCTTTGACGATGGACAATCAGGCTCAGGGCATCGACTTTTTCGCCGTTGACCATAATATCAAGCTTAATCAAATCAGACGGTTGGAACTCTTTGAAATGATAGTCCAACGAAGCATAGCCGCGCGAAGTCGATTTAAGCTTATCGAAGAAGTCCATGACAACTTCGTTCATCGGCAAATCATAAGTCAGCATGACTTGGCGGCCCATGTATTGCATATTAACCTGAACGCCGCGCTTTTGGTTACACAGAGTCATGACGTTGCCGACATATTCCTGTGGCACGAGGATGGTCGCAGTGATAATCGGCTCAAGAATGGTTTCGATGGTGCTGATTTCAGGCAGTTTGGACGGGTTTTCAACTTCGATTTTCTCGCCGTTTTTCAACACAACTTCATAAACCACCGTTGGCGCAGTGGTAATCAAGTCCATGTCGAACTCGCGTTCCAAACGTTCCTGCACGATTTCCAAGTGCAACAGACCCAAGAAGCCGCAACGGAAGCCGAAGCCCAATGCTTGGGAAACTTCAGGCTCAAATTTCAACGAAGCATCGTTCAGCTGCAATTTTTCCAAAGCGTCACGCAAGGCTTCGTAGTCGTGGCTTTCTACGGGGTAGAGACCCGCGAATACCTGACTTTGCACTTCTTGGAAGCCGGGCAGCGGCTCAGAAGCAGGGTTGGCAACCAAGGTAACCGTATCACCGACTTTCGCCTGACCCAATTCTTTTACGCCGGTAATCAAAAAGCCTACTTCGCCGGCTTTCAGTTCTTGTTTTTGAACCGATTTCGGCGTAAATACGCCCAGCTGCTCAACCTGCGTTTCCGCCTTGGTGCTCATAAAGCGCACTTTGTCTTTCAGCTTGATGGTGCCGTTTTTCACTCGAATCAGCATGACCACGCCGACGTAGTTGTCAAACCACGAATCGACAATAACCGCTTGCAACGGCGCATTTTCATCACCGGTCGGCGCAGGGATTTTGGCAACGATTTCTTCCAAAACATCTTCCACACCAATACCGCTTTTGGCAGAACATTGAACCGCACCGACGGCATCAATGCCGATAATGTCTTCAATTTCCTGCTCCACGCGCTCGGGTTCTGCAGCAGGCAAGTCGATTTTGTTCAAAACAGGCACAACTTCCACGCCCAAATCAATCGCGGTATAACAGTTCGCCACGGTTTGCGCTTCTACACCTTGAGACGCATCGACCACCAAAAGTGCGCCTTCGCAAGCCGACAGCGAACGGGATACTTCATAAGAGAAGTCGACGTGTCCCGGAGTATCAATCAGATTGAGCTGATACACCTGCCCATCGCGTGCTTTATAGTTGAGCGCGGCGGTTTGTGCTTTAATGGTAATGCCGCGCTCTTTTTCGATGTCCATGGAGTCGAGCACCTGCGTACTCATTTCGCGCAAATCCAAACCGCCGCAGTATTGGATAAAACGGTCGGCAAGCGTCGATTTACCATGGTCGATGTGGGCAATAATGGAGAAATTCCGTATGTTTTTCATATTGTTATTAAGATAAATGCAATTAAAGTCGGAAAGGCCGTCTGAAAAAACAGGGATTCGGTTTTCAGACGGCCTTAGAATAAGGTTGAATCGTTCCGTATTCTAACGGAAATTCAACGTTTCTGCATGATTTTATAGCGATTTGACAATCTCGGTTACCATCTTCGCCGAGCTGACGGCCGCCGTTTTCAAAAACTCTTCAAAGCTGATGTCCGCTTTCTCATCTGCCGAATCGGATACGGCGCGAATAATCACAAACGGCACTTCTAACTGGTAACAAGTCTGCGCAATCGCCGCAGCTTCCATTTCCACTGCTTTGACCTCAGGGAAATGGCTGCGGATTTCCGCGACACCTTCGCTGCCGTGCACAAAACGGTCGCCACTAACAATCAAGCCTTGCGTTACAGCCGCACCTTCAAACACTTGCGCCGCCTTTTCTGCTTGGCGAATCAAGTTTTCATCCGATGCAAACGCAGCAGGAAGTTGCGGTACTTGCCCCCAAACATAACCAAAAGCCGTTACGTCAACATCGTGATGCGCCACAGTTTCGCCGATGACCACATCGCCGACCTTCAATCCTTTGCCCAAACCTCCTGCACTGCCGGTATTGATGATGCAATCCGGTGCAAACTGATGAATGACCCAAGAAGTCGAAACCGCTGCATTAACCTTACCGATACCGCTTAAAACCAATACCATGCGTTTTCCTGCCAACTCGCCTTCATACGCCGAGAATTTACCGAAGGACACATGCTTGACATTAGCCATGCTTTCACGCAAAAGCTCGATTTCCTGCTCCATTGCGCCGACCACGGCAATTGTTTGTACTGACATCTCGTTACCTTTCCATTCACTAATCGGGCAACATTATAACAGCAGAATTTAAAATCACAGGGATACTGAAAAATCTGCTATATTCCCAGAACGACACTCAATTTAAAACAGATTGACGCTCGAGCTGGCAAACAGCAAATAATGGTTGCTTCTGTTATAATTATTCTCAATGAAATAACTTAATATTAACTATCTGAATTCTTATGTTTGACGAAAATACTCCGGGTGCAAAAGAAGAATTGTTCGCTTGGCTACACCATATGAACACATACAAAGGCTCCGACCTTTTCATTACCACCAATTTCCCGCCGGCCATGAAAGTGGACGGCAAAATTACGCGACTGAGTGATGAGCCGTTGAGTGCTGAAAAATGTATGGAAATCGCTTTTTCGATTATGTCTTCCAAACAAATCGAAGAATTTTCTTCCACCAACGAATGCAACTTCGCCATCAGCCTGCCCGATACCAGTCGCTTCCGTGTCAATGCCATGGTTCAACGCGGTGCAACAGCTTTAGTGTTCCGCTCCATTACCAGCAATATCCCGAAATTTGAAACGCTCAATCTGCCCCCTATTCTGAAAGACATCGCCCTCAGAAAACGCGGCCTGATTATTTTTGTCGGTGGTACAGGTTCGGGCAAGTCCACTTCTCTCGCCTCCCTTATCGACTATCGAAACGAAAACAGCTTCGACCACATTATCACCATCGAAGACCCGATTGAGTTTATCCACCAACACAAAAACTGCATCATCACCCAACGAGAAATCGGCGTAGATACCGAAAATTGGCCGATTGCGCTGAAAAACACCCTGCGCCAAGCACCGGATGTTATCTTGATTGGCGAAATCCGCGACCGCGAGACCATGGACTACGCTATTTCCTTCGCGGAAACCGGCCATTTGTGTATGGCGACACTACATGCCAACAATACCAACCAAGCGCTCGACCGCATCATCAACTTCTTCCCCGAAGAGCGCCGTACCCAGTTGCTGACAGACTTGTCGCTCAACCTGCAAGCCTTTATTTCACAAAGACTGATTCCCCGTGAAAGCGGACGGGGTCGTGTGGCGGCGGTCGAAGTTTTGCTCAATTCGCCGATTATTGCCGACTTGATTCAACAAGGCGAAGTCCACAACATCAAAGAAATGATGAAAAAATCAACCGGCATGGGCATGATCACTTTTGACCAAGCCTTGTATGATTTGTATGAAAACGGCGATATCAGCTATAAAGACGCTATTAAAAATGCCGACTCCCCCCATGACTTGCGCCTAGACATTCAATTACGAAGCCGTCGTGCGCAAAATGCCGGTCCGGATTTAGAATTGATTTAACAGCTTCAAAGCATAGAAAAGGCCGTCTAAAACCTTACTACGAGTTTCAGACGGCCTTTATTCCATCAAATAATCAAGCCTGTTTCAGTTTTGCATCGGCATCACGCAATGCAGTACGCAGACCTTCCTCGATAACCGGATGGTAGAACGGCATATCCAGCATTTGCGGAATCGTCATCTTCATTTGATGCGCCCAAGCCATCAAGTGTGCCAAATGTTCGGCAGCAGGGCCGACAACTTCCGCACCAATGAAACGGCCGGTCGCTTTCTCAGCATACAAACGCATATGGCCTTTGTTGACCAACATAACGCGGCTGCGGCCTTGATTTCGGAAGGAAACCTCGCCGATGACAAACTCATCAGGCTGATATTTCGCCGTAACTTGCGCGTATTTCAAGCCGATAGTGGCAATTTGCGGACTGGTGAATACCACGCCGATTACGCTACGGCGCAAACCGCCCTCAATATTCGGGAAAATAGCGGCATTGTGGCCGGCAATTTTGCCTTGGTCGGAAGCTTCATGCAGCAGAGGCAATTGATTGGACGCATCGCCTGCGATAAAGATATGCGGAATGCTGGTTTGCATGGTCAACGGATCGGCAACAGGCACGCCACGCGCATCTTTTTCGATATTCAGGTTTTCCAAACCGATATTGTCCACGTTCGGACGGCGACCGGCGGCAGCCAAAGCATATTCGGCATGGAACACACCTTTTTCGCCATCTTGTTCCCAATGAACTTCAACATTACCTTCTGCATCCAATTTGACTTCGGTTTTGGCATCCAAATGCAAAGTCAACTCTTCACCAAAAACGGTTTTGGCTTCTTCAGCGACAACAGGATCGGAAATACCGCCAATCGCACCGGCTACGCCAAAAATCTCAACTTTTACGCCCAAACGGTGCAAAGCCTGACCCAACTCTAAGCCGATTACGCCAGGGCCGAACACGGCCACACTCTTAGGCAAGGTATCCCAAGAAAAAACATCATCGTTCACAATCAAGCGATCGCCTAAAACTTCCCACTGTGGGAAAATCACAGGGCGCGAACCGGTGGCAATCACAAAACTTTTTGCAGTAATTTGAGTGTGGTCATCAATTTGGACGGTGTGTTCATCAACAAATTTTGCCGTACCCATAATACGCTTGTCGGCAGGCCACTCTTCTACATCGCTGACTACAAAACCGACAAAACGGTCGCGTTCGGACTTCACGCGGTGCATGACTTCTTCGCCGTTTACCGTTACGCTGTCTTTATCCAAATGTACGCCAAACGGATCGGTATGCAGAGCATGATGGCGCGCTTCCGCAGCCGCAATCAGCAATTTGGACGGCATGCAGCCGACACGTGCACAAGTTGTTCCGAATACATTGTTTTCAATCAGGTAAACATTGTCTGTATGAAGTCGGGCATTGCGAAATGCGCCCATACCGGCTGTACCGCCACCCAGTACTACCACATCTGCTTGAATCTTTTTCATATTTTATCCTTACTGTCTATATCCAAACCGATATTGCCATCAGGTTATCCGTTTTCAGACGGCCTAAACTTCATAAACTATCAAAATCTAAAAATTAATAGCCAATACCTAAATATCGATTTAAAACAATAATCTCAAATTCTACTTGTAAATATAGAGTTATTCAGAACGCCGATTTGCAAACGTCGTTTGAATAACTCTATATTTGGGTCTTTCAGACGGCCTTTTCAAGCCGTCTTAAGCATACAGGCAATTAGTTTTTAGCCAAGTAAGCTTCCAAGTCTTCGCTGCCGCCGATGTATTTGCCGCCGATGAATACTTGAGGAGCAGTCATCTTGCCGGTAATAGCGCGTACGGAAGTAACAGTTGCATCTTTGCCCAATACGATTTCTTCGTAAGACAAACCTTTGTCTTGCAGAGCTTTTTTAGCTTTAGCACAGAATTGGCAGCCAGGTTTGGTGAAGATGGCAACAGACTCTTGAGCTTTCCACTCGGGAGCAATAAATTTCAACATAGTGTCAGCGTCAGACACTTTGAAAGGATCGCCTGGTTCTTCAGGTTCGATAAACATTTTTTCAACCACGCCGTCGTTAACCAGCATGGAGTAACGCCAAGAGCGTTTACCGAAGCCCAAGTCTTCTTTGCCAACCAACATGCCCATGCCTTCAGTGAATTCACCGTTGCCATCAGGAATCATGTAGATGTTGTCAGCTTCTTCTTCAGCAGCCCAAGCGTTCATTACGAAAGTGTCGTTTACAGATACGCAGTAGATTGCGTCAACACCGTTTTCTTTGAACGCGCCAAACAATTCGTTGTAGCGTGGCAGATGAGAAGAAGAGCAAGTTGGAGTAAATGCGCCAGGCAGAGAGAACACGACTACTTTTTTGCCTTTGAACAAATCATCAGTAGAAACATCTTTCCAAGTGTCGCCAACGCGAGTGCGGAATACTACGGAAGGTACTTTTTGACCGGTACGATCTTGCAAAGCCATTTTTAAGCTCCTTAAAAATTCGGGTTTGAGAAATGAATCAATGCTTGCATTTTAATGCAGGCCTATCGATTTGTATAATTTATAGTTCAAATAATATTAATTACATCAAACTATCAATTCAATTAAACCGAAAACAGCTGTTTCTTTAAATGGAGGCCGTCTGAAATAAAACAAGTACCTGACTGAAATTATTTTTTAGGTAAGGGCTGAACGGGAGAATCCGAAGCCACAATTTCACCGATGGCTGTTTCCGCAATATCCTTCAAAACATAGCGGTCTTTATCCGACATGTCTGTCGGTTTGTATTGAGGCGAGAAATCCAAACGGATACGGATTTTCTTCATAGAAACAATACGCCATAAAGACTGAAACAGGTTTACCTCCGCATAGGATGGCAGATCCGTCCGTTGTCCTTCGCCATCATAATATCGCAAAGTTACTGCCTGAATCGGCGCTTTCGCATCAATAGCCGATTGAAACAGGGCTGCTTTAAACGGCAAAATACCCAAGCCAGAAGAAGTGCGTGCCTCGGGAAAGAAACTGACATTTTGCCCTGCTTTCAATGCCGCACAAATCGCCTGATTAATCGGCTCGATATCACGGCGGGAATTGCGCTTAATAAACACCGTGCCGGCATTTTTACCCATTTTCCCCAAAACCGGCCAGCCGCTAATTTCCTGTTTCGCAATAAAACTGCTCGGATAAACGGCACTCATGGCAAAAATATCCAACCAAGACACATGATTGGCCACCACCAAAGTACCGCTCACATTTCCTTGCGGCGGTACGCCGATTTCCAATTCGATATCCAAAGCATCCAACGCACCTTTTCCCAAAACAACCACAGCGTGATTGCGTTCCTCTGCATTGTTGCCATCGATGGCACGCAAATCCCGACCGGTTCTGAATAACCAAGCTGCCAAACGGCAAAGTCTGCCCAGTCGTTTAAAAAAAGGAGCTTTTTGTTTAGACATAAAATTTCTTCTGTATTGTGTTCATTATTTTCAGACGGCCTCTGACATTTAAGGCCGTCTGAAACTATTTCTGGCAATTTGGACAATAAAATGTTCCACGCTGCCCCAAAGTTTCTTTAAAAATCAGCCCGCCACATTGGACACAAGGCTCATTGTGGCGGCCATAGACCGTATACTCCTGCTGAAAGTAGCCGCTTTTTCCATCGCTATTAACGAAGTCTCGCAGCGTACTGCCGCCGGTTTCAATCGCCCTTTGCAGAACCGCTTTAACGGTTTCCACCAATAATGCGCATTCTTTTTTGGTCAGCTTATTCGCCGGACGCAATGGCGAAATACCTGCCTTAAACAGACTTTCATTCGCATAAATATTGCCAACGCCAACCACCACCGCATTATCCATCAGCGCTAATTTAACTGCTCGCTTTTGGTTTTTCAATTTCTGATACAGGTAATTTGCATCAAAATCGTCCGAGAGCGGCTCCGGCCCCAGTTTTTCCAACAGCGGATGATGCTCGGCAATACCCTCATACCACAATACCGCACCAAATTTACGCGGATCGTGATAACGCAATACGGTACCGTCATCAAATACAAAATCCAAATGATCGTGTTTATCTGGTGTGGCGATACGCTCATCATCGGCGGTAAAAATCCGCAAACTGCCGGACATACCTAAATGAATAAGTAAAATACCTGTTTCAAAAGTAATAATCAAATACTTCGCACGACGGTTGCATGCCAAAATTTTGCGCCCGGCCAAAATTTGCGCCAAGTTTGGATGGATAGGCCATCTCAATTTAGACTGGCGAATAATGACTTTTTCTATCTTCTTGCCATCAATATGCGGCGCGATTCCGCGTAAAGTCGTCTCCACTTCAGGTAATTCAGGCATCATTATTCTCCAAATCCATATATAGGCCGTCTGAAAACTATTCGGTCAAACGCGCCGTACTTAAAGCAACCGTATTGCCATCGAATGCAGATTCCAATTCAGGCAAAGGATGGACACCAATTAAATGTCTCGTTAAAACCACACCATAAACCGCCGCACATTGAGGCCACCACCTATCCCCCGCCTTTTCCATAAACCGCCAAAACCGCAAAGCAGATGGCGAATTCACAGCAGGCAGATAATCCATAAACTGCCCATATTCCATTTCAAAACCAATAGCGGCAATTTTTCGTTTCAACTCAGCCAGCGCCAAGCATTGAGATTTCATAGGCAATCTTTTGCCATCAAACCACGAGCTCAATCCCCACAAAGATTTAGGGTTAAATCCCGTCAAAATCAACCTGCCCTCGGGTTTTAATATCCTAAATGCCTCTTGCAACACCAAATCGGCAGATGAAATTTCCAAAAGATGGGGCATCAATAATACATCCACAGAATGCGTTTCAAATGCCAACATTTCAGCATCCATCCGCACATCGCGCGGCACCACAATCATATTTTCAGACGGCCTCTGCCATATACCGCCTAATTGAACTGCCACTTGGCCATTCAAATATTGCAAATGCCGTCTGAAAAAATCCGCCTCTTTTTGAGCAAGATATTGTCCCATTGGCGTTTGCATAAAAAAAACTTCCATTAAAGACTCCCCTATGCATTCTGGCTTGTGTGACAGAATTTTAACACCACGGCCACATCATACAAGCAAATTCCCTGCTCGACTTGACGTTTGAATGCTGAAACGATACCATCGAAAAGACGAAATTTTATTATATATTTGATAACTCTATTTACTATGGCAAAACTAAAAACCATCGCTCTGACCGTTTCAAGCCTGTCGGCAGTTTCCGCCACAGCCTACGCGCAAAACGCCACGCCCAACCAAGTCGGCATGGCCATGATGCGCCTCAACTCCGCCCTGCTCGACCAAGCCAAAGCACAAACCTTCGGCTCTGGCAGCTTGTGGGCATCATTGCGTAAAGACTTCCGCATCAACGAAGTCAACACAGAACTGGTTCGCCGCCATGAAAACAAATTTGCTGCAAACAGTGCATATTTCGACCGCACCATCTCCCGCAGCAAACCTTATATGTACCATATTGCCAATGAAGTTAAAAAACGCAATATGCCTGCTGAAATCGCTTTGCTGCCTTTCATTGAAAGCGCATTCGTGACCAAAGCCAAATCACACGTCGGCGCATCCGGCCTGTGGCAATTTATGCCGGCTACCGGCCGCCACTTCGGCTTGGAAAAAACGCCTTTGTATGACGGCCGCCACGACGTTTACGCCGCTACCGATGCCGCATTGAACTACCTACAATACTTGCACGGTATGTTCGGCGACTGGTCTTTGGCCCTTGCCGCTTACAACTGGGGCGAAGGTAACGTCGGCCGCGCCGTAAACCGTGCCCGTGCGCAAGGTTTGGAGCCGACATACGAAAACCTACGTATGCCGAATGAAACACGCAACTACGTTCCAAAACTTTTGGCCGTCCGCAACATCGTTGCCAACCCGCAAACTTTCGGCATGAATATCAGCGAAATCAGCAATCAACCGTATTTCAAATCTGTCAGCATCGACAAACCTATTGATAACAGCACAATCGCTCGCTTTGCAAACATCAGCGAAAGCGAACTGTTGGCACTCAACCCAGGTTTCAATGCCCCAGTATTTATCCCTAAAAACAACCGTCGTCTGTTGTTGCCAGTTTCTGCGGTTTCTGCATTTGAGAAAAACTACCGCAATGCCAATCCAGATACCCTGATGTCTTGGGATATTTATACCTCTTTGGGCAACAAAAAACTTAATGCCATTGCTAACGATACCGGCATGAGCGTAGCCGAACTTAAACGCCTCAATGGCCTGAGCGGCAGTGCCATTTCTGAAGGCCGCAGCATTTTGGTGGCTAAAAACTCAGCTACACAAAGTCAAGATATCATTAACTTTATCGACAAAGACAATACGCCGGATACTTACCAATCCAATATGCCGGCCATGTCTCCGATTATTGCTTCTAACGTAGCAGAACCAGTTAAAGTCGCTCAAAATACCGTGACCAATATTGTTTCTCCTGTTGTTCCACAGTCCAGCAAACCGGTTGACTTTATTGCACGCAGCAAAGCTGAAAACGTTACTTCCGTAGCGGTAACAGAAACCAAGGCGCAGCCTCAAGTTGCAAATGCGGATGTAGCCGCCCCTGTTGTAGCCATGCCCCATACTACTTCTGATCCTGCTGCTACAAATGTTGCAGAAGCACCCAAAGCAGCTATCCCTGCTGACTTGACTGCACCGACTGTTGCCGCAAACGATGTAGCCCCTGCTCTAGCAGTTGAATCTGTTGCTGCTGCGCCGGTTCAAGAAGAGCATGATGACCTGATGGCTTTGGTACAAAGCCGACCTGCGGAGGAACCTGCAGCGACTGTCGCTGAAGCAACTCCTGAAGCCAAACAAGTTCAAACTGTTGTCACTGCCGAAAGTGCTCGTGCCGCACGTATCGCAGCCAATACCGCTAAACAACAACGCCGTATCAATGCGCGTCTTGCCCGTGTAAACGGTCAACAAAACACACAAACTGCAGCACTTGAAGCAGGCACACACCGCGTGGCAGATGGCGATACGCTGTTTAATATCTCCAAACGTTACAACTTGAGCGTAGCTGATTTGATTATTGCCAACAACATCAAAGGCAACAATATCAAAAAAGGCCAAATCCTCCGTGTCACAGCTGCTCCGGCAAAAGTCCGCAGCAACCCGATTCAAAACGTTTCCTACACTGTACGCAAAGGCGATACTTTGAACACCATTGCCAGCCGTTTCAATGTTGATGTTAATGATATCCGCCGTTGGAACCGCAATACCCGTACTGTGACCCCTGGTCAACGTTTGAAACTGATCGGTAGCTAATACTTGCTTTAAAACAAAGGCCGTCTGAAACATTCAGACGGCTTTTTCTTTATGATAAATAATAAATTCAATTTTTAAAAACAAAATAGCTATCTCTTCAAGCCATAAACATCTATGCAATAACTACCACATAGAAAAAAGAGTGTGTAAAAACACACTCTTTCTCAAACAGATTGCCATCAAATTTTACTCTTAACACCTACATTCAAACATATAAGTTCTGTATAAACATGATTATGCCGGTGAAAAAGCATCACAGAAGAAGGCATCTTCCGGTACAGCACATTTTTGAGTCAGCAAACTTTGCGCACTCTCCGTCATGGCTGGTGACCCGCAAGCATAAACTTCATATTGGCTTAAATCAGGATAATTTTGTGCGGCAACGTTTTGCACGTACCCATTCTCCCCTTTCCAATTGGAATCAGGCTTAGAAAGGACAGGCGAGAATTTCGCATTTTTCAGACGGCCTATTAATGCTTCTGCTTCTTCCAATGCGTACAAATCCTCCTTCTGACGTGCCCCCCAGTAGAAATGAACCGGACGTTCGCTATTCTGATAAATCAAATCAAGCAAAATGCTGCGGATAGGGGCATAACCTGTACCCGTTGCCAACAAAACAATCGGTTTATTGCTGTCCTGTTGCAAAGTAAACGTACCCAATGGGCCTTTAACGCGGACAATGCCTTTTTCTTTGATTTTAGGCTCGGCACCAAAAATCATTTCCGAACATACGCCATTTTCACGTTTACGGATATGCAGCTCCAAAACACCTTCTTGGTCAGGCGAATTGGCGATTGAATAGCTGCGGCTGATATTGCCGGGAAGCAGCAAATCAATATATTGTCCGGCATAAAATGCAAATGACGGCACTTTAGGTAAAGCCAACCTTAACAAAGCAACATCATGTTTGATTTCAATCGTTTCAATACGTACAGGTAAAGTGCGCACCGGCAAAGCATTCGGATTAAACCCCGGCACATTGATTTTCAGATCGCTCTTCGCAGTAGTGCAACACAATAACACTTTGCCCTGCGCTTTTTCTTCTGCGCTAATGGCTTTATCAATATGATCGCCCATTTCAAATTCGCCACTCATCAACTCGGCCTTACATTGTCCGCAAGCGCCATTTTTACAAGAATGGGGAAAATTTAAATTCTGACGGGTCGCGGCAGCAAGAACGGTTTCATCCTCGTTTGCCGTAAATGTGATTTGATCTGATAAGGTAATAGTATGTGTCATGGTATTTTAGAATAGTTTTAAAATCAAAAATAAAGGCCATCTGAAAATAAACCTGTTTTCAGACGGCCTGTCCTATCTATCAAGCTAATTTGGCTTTAATCAGCTCTTGAACTTGAGCCGGATTAGCCTTGCCTTTACTTGCTTTCATCACTTGGCCGACAATCGCATTCAAGGCTTTTTCATTGCCGGAACGGAATTGTTCAATGGCTTTCGCATTGTTTGCCAACACTTCGTCCACCATCGCTTCAATTGCACCAGTGTCAGTAATTTGTTGCAAACCATGTTTCTCGATGATTTCGGCAATACCTGCTTCAGGCTCGGCCCACATTGCTTCAAAAGCTTTTTTCGCCAATTTGCTGCTTAATGTTCCATCCGCAACTTTAGCAACCAACTCGGCAAGACGTGAAGCTGTAATCGGGCTTTCAGCCAGTTCCAAACCTTCTTTATTCAAGGTAGCGGCAAGCTCGCCGTTCATCCAGTTTGCAGTCAATTTACCTTGGCCACAGGCTTTGGCTGCTTCTTCAAAGTAGGCAGCTTGAGCGCGACTGGCAGTCAACAGACGTGCATCATAGTCAGATACGCCGTAATCGGCGACAAAACGCGCCGCCATTTCATGCGGCAACTCAGGCATTTGCTCTTTGGCTTTTTGCAATTGGCCGTCTGAAATAATAACCGGCAGCAAATCCGGATCCGGGAAATAGCGGTAATCGTGCGCATCTTCTTTCAAACGCATCACACGGGTTTCGCCTTTTTCAGGGTCAAACAGCATGGTTGCCTGCTGTACTTTACCGCCGTCTTCCAAGATTTCGATTTGCGCTTCCACTTCATAATTGATGGCTTGTTCCAAGAAGCGGAAAGAGTTGAGGTTTTTGATTTCACGGCGTGTACCGAACTCAGCCTGACCTTTTGGACGTACAGAAACGTTGGCATCGACGCGGAACGAGCCTTCCGCCATATTGCCGTCGCAAATATCCAACCAAGTTACCAAACCATGCAATGCTTTAGCGTATGCTACGGCTTCGGCTGCGGAACGCATTTCCGGCTCGGAGACAACTTCCAACAAAGGCGTACCGGCACGGTTCAAGTCAATACCAGTAGCACCGTTCAAACCTTCATGTACGGATTTACCCGCATCTTCTTCCATGTGCGCACGGGTAACATTGATGGTTTTAACTTCATCGCCTACTACGATTTCCAGTTTGCCGTGTTCAACAATCGGCAAATCCAACTGGCTGATTTGATAGCCTTTTGGCAAATCAGGATAAAAATAGTTTTTACGGTCGAACACGTTTTTCTGATTGATTTTCGCATCCAAAGCCAAACCGAGTTTGATGGCTTTTTCGACGACTTCGCGGTTCATTACCGGCAATATGCCCGGCAACGCACACTCAACCACGCTGGCGTGGGCATTAGGCTCGGCACCGAATGCAGTGGATGCGCCGCTGAAGATTTTGGATTGGGTGTTGAGTTGGACGTGGATTTCCAGTCCGATTACGGTTTCCCAAGTCATAAGGGTCTTTCTGTCGAAAAAAAGTTAATCGGTTAAATGAGTGATTCGTTTTTCAGACGGCCTGAATAAGAAATCCATAAGAGGCCGTCTGTAAGATAAGTTTATTTCCTGCGGCGTTGAAACCCGGGAAGTTGCCAATGGAAACGGTATGCAGTCAGGCGAAACAACAATCCGTCGGCAAAGAGCAGGTTTAACGTAAAAATATTAATCCAGCCCAAATGCCCGAACAGATAAATCAGCCCGCCAATCAAAATGGCTACGCTGCCGTAAAGGTCGGTGCGCAAAATCATCGGCACATCATTGACCAAAATATCGCGCGCAATACCGCCGCCAACGGCAGTCACAAAAGCCAAAGAAATAACGCCAAACAAATTGAGCTGCAAGGCCATACCGATTTGTGCGCCGGTAATGCTGAAAGCTGCCAAACCGATGGCATCGGCAATAATAAAAGCAGCGGCCAAATAGGTGCTGCGATAGCGTTGCACCCTTATCAACCATGCAATGGCAAGCGTGGCAAACACAACAATCAACGCATCGGTTTTCAAAAACACTTGCGGAATCCGGCCGACCAAACCATCGCGTATCATGCCGCCACCAACAGCCGTCAGTAACGCAGTAATGACGACACCGAGTACATCCAACCGCTTGTTGTAGCCGACCAAATAGCCGGAAATGGCAAACGCGGCTGTCCCAATGATTTGAATGAAGTCGGTTGTATTCATATATATGTTTAATTCATCAGATGATAGTTTATTTTATAGGCGCTAAACCATTTCTTATCTGCTCTTCTATTTCATCTAGCATCTGATAACGCTTACGATACATAGACCGTTTTTTGCTTTCAATTTCCTCAAAATTTTTACGTACCGGCTCTTTTGGAAGATGCCATAATCCATCAACACCCTTTTGAGCACCATGCTCCTGCCAAAATTGGTCATAGTTCATTTTGACACGTTTCTTCAAGCGCCAACGTAGCTTAACTTGCCTATCTTGTGTGATACCAATCACACCATCCAGCTTTAATGCAATAGCAAAATATTGCAATGCATGCACCATCAATTGCTGAGGACGCAATCCATGTAGCTTCTTAGTTAAATCCCGTACGGTATCTTTCGCCTCTTCTCCTGCTGGTCCCTGAAGGGAGGCTGCAAGCAGCATATTATTTACAAAGGCGAATGTTGTCATATACAGACGTCTTCCATTGCTTTCTCGTAAAGAAAGAGACCACATTCCCTCATCGACACAATTGTCATTTCGGTTAAGCCAAATCTCAAGGCCGTCTGAAGGTTTTGCCAAAACAATATGAAAGGAACGGGTTTTCATACCCATTACTCTTTCTTTTCCAAACAGCTTTTCTGCAGCCTCAAAATCTGACTGCATAATTTTTAACCTATCTTGACCACTAAGTTTCTTATCAACAAACTCATGTATCAAAGGATAGGCATCTTGGGGCATTTGACTAAAAAAACTTTGGCATATTTCCGAAGCATTTACAAACTGCTCAAATGCCTTAATTTCTTTACGATACCACAATGTTCGCAATGTAAATTTTAAATGTTGCGTTTTAAACTTTGGCGCATTCTGATAAACAGTTTTAAATCCCGGAAAAGAAAACTTTTCAGGCATATAGGCTCCCTACCCTTATTCCGGCGCTTTAGTGTGCCAATCGCTATTCAGTTGAACTTGATGTGCGGCACCCAAAATTTTGGCTTCGGAGAAATAGTTGCCGATAAATTGCACACCAATCGGCAGGCCGTTTGCGCTGAAACCGGCAGGCAGAGTCAGTGCAGGCAAACCGGCAAGGTTCACGGCGATGGTGTAAATATCGGACAAGTACATTTGCACAGGGTCGTGGATGTCGCTGCCGAGTTTCGGCGCGGCAGTCGGCGCAGTCGGCGCCAAAATGAAATCACATTGACCAAAGGCCGTCTGAAAATCATTGGCAACCAGACGGCGCAGTTTTTGCGCTTTCAGGTAATACGCATCGTAGTAACCATGGCTCAATACATAAGTACCGATCATGATACGGCGTTTGACCTCGCTGCCGAAACCTTCGGCACGGGTGTTGCTGTACATTTCTTCCAAATCACCGAATTGCGCTGCACGATGGCCATAACGTACGCCGTCAAAACGGGACAAGTTAGTACTTGCTTCCGCAGAGGCGAGAACGTAATAAGCGGGAATCGACAATGATGTTTGCGGCAGAGAAACTTCAACAGTCTCTGCGCCTTGAGCTTTAAGCAAATCGATAACGCTTTGCAAGGCCGTCTGAACATCGGTATCCGCGCCTTCGCCGAAATATTCTTTAGGCAAACCGATTTTCAAACCTTTAAGCGGCTTGTCCAAATCACGGGTGTAGTCTTCTTTGTCGCGCTCCAAACTGGTGGAATCGCGCTCGTCAAAGCTGGCCATGGCGTTCAACAAAATCGCACAGTCTTCGGCCGTTTGCGCCATAGGGCCGGCTTGGTCAAAGCTGGAAGCATAGGCAACCATACCGAAGCGTGAAACCGTACCGTAAGTCGGCTTGATGCCGGTAATACCGCAATGTGACGCAGGCTGACGGATAGAACCGCCGGTATCCGAACCCAACGCAGCCGGTGCCAAACGCGCTGCAATCACGGCAGCTGAACCACCTGAGGAACCGCCGGGAACATGTTCAAGGTTCCATGGGTTTTTGGTTGCGCCGTAGAACGAAGTCTCATTGGTCGAACCCATGGCAAATTCGTCCATATTGGTACGGCCAAGAGTGACCATGCCGGCATCCAACAGGTTTTGCACCACAGTGGCAGTATAAGGAGAGACAAAGTTATCCAACATTTTGGAACTGCATGCACTGCGCCAACCTGTTTGGCAGAAAATATCTTTGTAAGCAACCGGCACACCGGTCAAAGCCGTTGCATTACCGGCCGCGATACGCGCATCGGCTGCTTTGGCTTCAGCAAGGGTCTTATCTTGATCGATGGTTACATAGCCATTGATGGCAGGATTTTTCGCTGTAATAGCGGCCAAATATTCGGTCGCTAATTCGACTGCGGAAATTTGTTTGGATTGCAGCAGGCTGCTGGCTTGTTTGAGCGTGTAAGCGGTCATTGTGCCGTACTTTCTATAAAACAGTTTTTGCTTTCAAAACAGATATTGAAAACATCCGTTTAAATCAATAAATCGGGCCGTCTGAACAGAATATCCTTTCAGACGGCCTTGCAATGGGGCTTGCCGATAAGCAAAGGCCGCCTGAAACCTTATTCATCAATCACTTGAGGAACGATATACAGGCGGTTGCGCACTTCAGGAGCAACAGCCTGATATTCTGCGGCGTGATCGGTTTCAGTCACTTTATCTTCGCGCAGGCGCAAAGCGGCTTCGTGCGGATGCGCCATGGGTTCGATGCCGTCAGTATTGACGCTTTGCATGTTTTCAACCATGGCGAAAATGTCGTTCAACTCGGCAAGCGTTTTGTTTTTTTCTTCATCCGTTAAAGTGAGGCGCGAGAGTTTTGCGATTTTTTCCACATCATTTAAGCTTAAAGCCATAAAAAATCCTTGTCTGATAGCAATGCACCTTGGGTTTGGGGTATCATTGCATTTCGTCTTCTATGAAGCGAAGAATTATAACCGAAAACCAAACAGGTTGGCATGGTGTTTTAATTCAGACGGCCTTTTAAGGGCGCATTTATCCGTCTAAAACCGTGTACCTGTTTTTCTTATTTTAAATACTGCTTAACACATCCGGGCTGGGCCGGAATTTCAGGTATCCTATGTTTCGTCTTTTATCTCGTTTCCTCTCCAATGATATTGCCATCGACTTGGGCACGGCCAACACGCTGATTTTTGTACGCGGCAAAGGGATTGTTTTGGATGAGCCGTCCATGGTTGCGATTCAATCCGGCGCAGGCAATAAAAGTAAAATTATGGCAGTGGGCACGGAAGCTAAAAAAATGCAGGGCCGCGCGCCGCGCAATATCGAAATTGTCCGCCCGATGAGGGACGGTGTGATTGCCGATTTTGTGATTACCGAGCGTATGCTGGGTATGTTGATTAAAAAAGCCACCGAAGGACGGTCTTTGGTTCCGCCTCGTGTGGTTATCTGTGTTCCGGGCGGCTCTACCCAAGTGGAACGTAAAGCAATTTTGGATTCTGCGTTTGCTGCCGGCGCGGCAAGTGTGCATTTGATTGAAGAACCGATGGCCGCCGCTTTGGGCGCAGGCTTGCCAATTGAAGATGCGGCAGGCTCGATGATTGTCGATATTGGCGGCGGTACGACTGAAATCGGTATTCTTTCGCTGGGTGGCATGTCCTATTCTGCTTCTGTCCGCGCAGCCGGCGATGAATTCGATAAAAGCATCATCCATTACCTTCGCCGCCATCGCGGTGTCTTGATTGGCGAAGCTACGGCCGAAGAATTGAAGAAACAAATCGGCTCGGCCTCGGGCTTTGAAACCGAAACAGCCATGCGCATTAAAGGCCGCAATCTGGCCGAAGGTACGCCTAAATCCTTGGCTGTTACTTCAACTGAAATCCGTGAAGCATTGAGTGAAACGGTAAATCAAATCATCCGTGCCGTCCGTCTGGCTTTAGAACAGGCTCCGCCCGAATTGGCCGGAGACATCGCCGACCGCGGTATTATGTTGACCGGCGGCGGTGCGCTTCTGCACGGTATCGATACCGTCTTGGCCGACGCAACCGGCCTGCCCGTCGGTATTGCCGACCAACCTCTGAACTGCGTTGCCTATGGTGCCGGTAAGGCTTTGGACTATATCGGCAAATGGGATGATACCGTATTCACGGAAAACCCATAAGGTAGATGGTTATGGAACGCTCTTCTTTGCGCTTTGACGAGGCAAAAGGCCCTAAGCTGTTGCCTCGTTTTGTCGTTTATATTGCTCTGGCTGCCGGTCTGATGGTAGCTGATTACCGCTTTTCATTAATGCAGCCTGTACGCGCGGCAGTCATGCCTATGCTCTACCCTGTTCAATGGCTGGCCAATCAACCTGTTCAACTTTATCAATATTTTGCCGACCTCTCCCAGTCTAAATCCGAGCTCTTGGAACAAAACCGCCAGCTTCTGGAAGAAAATGGCCGTCTGAAAATCGATTTGCAGCGGGATAAAGTCAATACCGATGAATTGCACGAATTGAAAAAACTGTACGGTTTGCAACAAAAAGGCATTCACAACGTTATCGGTGCGGAAGTCATTTCCAATGGCAAAGATCCGCTTTCCGAAAGACTGATTATCGGCAAGGGCAGTCAAGACGGCTTGAAAGTTGGTGACGCGGTCATCGATCAAAGCGGTTTGATCGGCCTGTTGACACAAGTTCACACACAAAGTGCAGAAATTGGGCTAATTTCAGGCGGACAAAGCATTGTCCCCATAGCCGTCAGCCGCACCGGTGAACGCAACTTGGCATACGGCAATGGCAACGGTTTGGATTTGCGCTATTTTCCAACCGGCTCCGACTTGAAACCCGGCGATGTTCTGCTGACTTCCGGTTTGGACGGTACTTATCCGGCAGGTATTCCCGTTGCAACCGTCAGCAAGGTTGTCCGTGCATCGGGAACGCCTTATTACGATACACAACTGACGCCTTTGGCCGCTTTACGCAGCAACCGTTTTGTCTTGGTACTTTCTTCCGCCCCTTCTTCCCCACGCTGATTTCATGAACGATTTTGACGATTCTTACCGTGCAGTACCGCTGCACATCATGGCGGCCAGTCTCATTGTGATGATGATACTGGACTTTATGCCGTTTTCCTTTGACGGATTCTTTTGGCTGCCTGAAATGACGGCACTGATGTTGCTATATTGGACATTACACCAACCGCAAAGCGCAGGCATGGGACTGGCTTTTGCCATCGGTCTAATTGTCGATGCAGCAACCGCCGCGACTTTGGGCTTGCACGCCCTGTCTTACGTCGTGATGACTTATTTCATCTTAAACCGCCGCCGCCAAATCATGCTTTACGGCCACATTATGCAATTAGCCGCTGTATTGGCTGCGCTGCTTCTCAATCAAGCCGTCTTAACTGTTGCCCGTTTGTTCCTCAATCATCAGGTCATCACTTTGCAAGGCTTTGTTGCACCATTTGTTGGCGCATTGCTTTGGCCGATACTCAGCCAGCTGATGCTGATCGTGACCCGTATTTACCGCTCCCACTGAAAAGATGAAACCGATTCTTCCACGCCGTCTTTCCGGTGGTCAACATACCAAAAAACCTTCCGCTCAGGCAGCACAAGCCGACGCTTTGTTGCGCCTGCTCGTTGCTTTTATCCTGATCGTCATCTTCTTTTCCATCTTGCTGGCGCGGTTCTTTTACCTGCAAGTGACTCAACACAACGAGTTTTCCGGTCAGGCATCGAGCAACCGCATCACCTTGATTCCAACGCCGCCTGTACGCGGCGAAATCGTCGATATCAACGGCGTTCCTTTGGCCAAAAACTATCCAGTCTTTTCGCTAGAAGTTATTCCCAGCCGCATTGAAGGCAAGATGGAAGATGTTATCGAAGCATTAAAAAAATACGTCGATATCACACCGACAGATTTAAAACGCTTCAAAAAATACCGCGAAAGCTATCGAAAATTTGAAAATATCCCGCTCAAACTCAGGCTGACCGATGAAGAGGCAGCCCGTTTGTCCGTACATCTGCGCGAATTCAAAGGCATAGAGGTCAATTCACGTACATTCCGCGAATATCCTTACGGCAAACTGACTTCCCATTTCTTAGGCTATATCGGCCGTATTAGCGACAAAGACAAAGAAATGCTGGAAGAAGAAGGCCTGACCGCCCTCTACCGCGGCAGTACGCATATCGGCAAATCCGGCTTGGAGAAATATTACGAACACCAGCTTCATGGTGTTCCAGGCTATCAGGAAGTCGAAAAAGACGCTTACGGCAACATTGTCCGCGTATTGAAAAATGTCCCGTCAAAAATGGGGCAAACCTTGCGCCTGGGCATGGATATCCGTATGCAACAGGAAGCCGACCGCATTTTAGGCGACCGCCGTGGCGCATTGGTGGCCATTAATCCGCAAGACGGTACTGTTTTGGCTTTTGTTTCCAAGCCTTCCTTCGATCCCAACCTCTTTATTGACGGCATCGACAGCGACACTTGGAAAATGCTGAATGACGATTGGAAAAAGCCTTTGATCAACCGCGTTACCCAAGGCCTTTATCCGCCGGGTTCTACATTCAAACCCTTTATGGGCATGGCCTTATTGGAAAGCGGCAAAATTACTCAAAACACCATCGTCCCCGCTCCCGGCGCATGGAGCATACCCGGCAGCCGCCATATTTTCCGCGACTCTGTCCGCAGCGGTCACGGCTCGGCCAACTTAAGCAAAGCCATTCAAGTATCTTCAGATACCTTCTTCTACCGCTTGGGTTACGAGATGGGTATCGATAAAGCCTCTCCGTATCTGGCGCAATTCGGTTTCGGCCAAAAAACCGGCATTGACCTGCCCAGCGAATACACAGGCGTTTTGCCTAGCCGCGAATGGAAAGCCAAACGCTTTGCTAAATCTTCCGACCCGACCGCCAAAGAATGGCGCGCCGGCGAAATGGTTTCCGTTAGTATAGGTCAAGGCTACAACTCCTACACGCCTTTGCAAATGGCACATGCGACAGCATCTCTGGCCAATAACGGTGTCGTTCATCAGCCGCATTTGGTCAAAGAAGTATTGGATTTCGGCGCACGCAAAATTACCCGCATCAACCCCAATCCCGAGCGTCAAATTCCGTTCAAAGCCGACAACTTCGAATACGTCAAACGCGCAATGGAAAAGGTATTAAAACCGGGCGGTACGGCGCACCGTATCGGTGGCGGACTTGCTTATACGATGGGCGGTAAAACCGGTACGGCCCAGGTCGTACAAATCAAACAGGGCGGCCGCTACAACGCCGCAGCCCTGCGCGAACAACACCGCGACCACGCATGGTTTATCTCGTTTGCGCCATTGGAAAAACCTGAAATCGCCATTGCCGTTATTTTGGAAAACGGCGGTTGGGGTGCGTATGCTGCACCATTGGCCCGTGAAATGACTGATTTTTATATGCTTCACGTCAAGCCGCAACAGTTTTCAGACAGCCTTGAGTCAGGCTCTGCCAAAACTGAAACAACGGACAAGCATCAGCCTATTACCAGCATTTTCCAATCTGCCTACGGACTGACTCCGACAAGCCCTGCCCCACAGCCGGAGGTTCATCATGAATAACACATCAGCGTGGAAAAATTTCAAATCCACCATTACAGCCCCGATTGACCCTTGGCTGTTTTTTGCCATGCTCGCCATCTACATCATGAGCCTGTTCCTGCTCTATTCTGCAGACGGGCAAGAGTTCGGCCAATTGGAAAACAAAACCATCCATACCGTTTTGGGCTTTGCCCTGTTATGGATTATCGCCGTATTCAAGCCGCAAACGGCTGCCAAAGTCGCCCTTCCGGTTTACATTGTCGGCGTATTACTGTTGATTGGCGTCGAAGTTGCTGGCGTTACCGTCAACGGCTCGACCCGTTGGCTGAGCCTCGGCTTTACCCGTATCCAACCCTCCGAAATCATGAAAATCGGTATTCCCATGACTGTCGCGTGGTATTTCCAACGCTATGAAGGCCGTCTGAAATGGATACATTATATTGTCGCCCTCGTGCTGATTCTTGTTCCTGTCGCCCTGATTTTGAAGCAGCCCGACCTCGGTACGGCCGCGCTGATTATGGCTTCGGGTATTTTTGTCATCTTCTTTGCCGGATTGCCTTGGAAGGCTATTTTTTCCGCTATTATTGCCTTTGTGGCCGCACTGCCACTTTTGTGGAATTACGGCATGCACGACTATCAAAAAACCCGCGTCCTCACCCTGCTTGACCCAACCAAAGATCCGTTAGGCGCAGGCTACCATATCATCCAATCCATGATTGCCATCGGCTCGGGCGGCGTATGGGGTAAAGGCTGGCTAAACGGTACGCAAACCCATTTGGACTATATTCCCGAATCAACGACTGACTTTATTTTCGCGGTATTCGGCGAAGAGTTCGGTCTGATTGGCAATATCCTTTTACTGCTGGTTTACCTTATCATTTTGGCACGCGGATTGTGGATTGCCGCGCAAGCGCAATCCCTTTACAGTCGTACTTTGGCAGGCGCATTGACCATGACCTTTTTCTGCTACGCCTTTGTAAACATGGGCATGGTCAGCGGCATTTTGCCCGTCGTCGGCGTCCCCCTCCCCTTGGTCAGCTACGGCGGTACGGCTACACTTTCCATCATGGTGGTGCTCGCCCTGTTGATGGGTATTGCTAATGAACACAAAAACCTCCGCCGCCGTAATGCGGATAACGATGACCTAACTGAAAGCAAGGAATAATATGGAACTGGGTGTAGAAATCGGCAAGCTGCTTGTAGCATTTCTCGTGCTGATTAATCCTTTCAGCGCGCTCTCAATTTATCTTGATCTGACACAAAACCACAGCACCAAAGAAAAGCGCAGAATCGCGCGTACTGCCGCATTGGCTGTTTTCATCGTGATTGTCGTCTTTGCACTGAGCGGCGGTATCTTATTGAAAGTACTCGGTATCAGCGTCGGCTCCTTCCAAGTCGGCGGCGGTATTTTGGTTTTGCTGATTGCCATTTCCTTAATGAACGGCAACGACAATCCTGCCAAACCCAAAATTGATCCCCATTCAGAAGAGCATCAAAGTGCGCAACAAGTCCACCGCAATGAAAAAGCGATTGCCGTCGTTCCTATTGCCATTCCGATTACCATCGGCCCCGGCGGTATCTCCACTGTCATCATTTATTCCTCTGCCGCCAAGAATTACAGCGATATTGCCCTGATTATCATCTCCGGCTTCTTGGTCAGCCTGATTTGCTATTTCATTCTGGTCGTGGCCGGACGCATCAGCAAACGCTTGGGCACTACCGGCCTGACCATCCTCAACCGCATCATGGGCATGATGCTGGCCGCCATTTCCGTAGAGATTATTGTTGCCGGCTTAAAATCCATTTTCCCCCAACTGGTCGCTTGAAGTACAATCATCACAATAAAAGGGCCGTCTGAAACATTTTCAGACGGCCTCATAAAAACATAAAAACAAAGGAGCCAACTATGTTTCACAGCACCCATGTCTTCACCGGAGAAACCATTTACCGCAGACCGGCGCAAAGCTATACCGAGTTCACCGACGAATTAAACTGCCTCCAAACCCTTCAGCAAACTTTCGCCCAATCAAGCATTACCGAGCGCACCGCCCTCTTACAGCAATTTGCCGACAGCCTCACCCAAAACCAAGAACGCCTTGCCGAAATGGTTTGCGAAGAAGTCGGACGCTGCCTGCACGAATGCCGTGCCGAAATCAGCAAATCCATCGAGCTTATCCGCTACTACGTCCGTCTTGCCCCCGAACTACTTGCCCATAAAACCATCGCCACCCAAGCCAGCCTCAGCCAGGTCCGCTTCGAGCCTTTGGGCGTTGTTTTGGCGGTCATGCCGTGGAACTATCCTGTTTGGCAGATTTTACGATTTGCTATCCCTGCCCTCTGTGCCGGCAATGCCTGCGCGGTCAAACCTGCGCCCAGTGTCGCCCGCATCAGCGAAACCCTCTTCGGCCTTGTCCCAAAAGGTTTACCGCTTATCGGCGCATGGTTGAGCCATGAAGACACGCTTAAAGCCATTGAAGATACCGATGCCATGGCATTTACCGGTTCGACCCATACCGGCCGCCTGCTGGCCGCCCATGCAGGCAAACATCTGAAAAAAACCGTCCTTGAACTGGGCGGCAGCAATCCGTTTATCATTCTGCCCGATGCCGACCTGCAACGCGCAGCCATCGATGCCTGCTATTCGCGCTTCCGCGATGCCGGACAATCCTGCAATGCCGCCAAACGCATCGTTGTTACCCAGAATATTGCCGAACAATTTATCCCGCTCTTCCTTGCCGAGTGCGCCAAACTGCAAACCGGCAATCCCAAAGACCCGAATACCACCCTTGCCCCGCTTCACCGCCAAGACTTGCGTCAAACTGTACACGAGCAGGTTCAAGATGCAATTGCACACGGTGCGCAATGCTTGAGCGGCGGCTATATCCCTGAGGGAGAAAGCTGGTTTTACCCTGCTACCGTCTTGGATCAGGTCAACCCCAACTGCCGCGTTTGGCACGAAGAAGTCTTCGGCCCGGTTGCCATGATCTTACGCGCCGACAATCCGGATCACGCCGTCGCACTTGCCAACGACACACCTTTCGGCCTTGGCGCCTGTATCTACACAGCCGACACGGCAAACGCATGGCAATACGCCGAAAAAATTCAAGCAGGCTCTGTCTTTATCAACCGCCACACCAGCAGCGACCTGCGCCTCCCCTTTGGCGGCGTCAAAGCTTCCGGCTATGGACGCGAGCTATCAGAATTCGGGCTGTACGAGTTCGTCAACGTCAAAACCTATTGGCAAAAATAAACCGTTTCATTAACTCAGGCCGTCTGAAACCCGTTTTCAGACGGCCGATGTTGTTTAAAAAAGCTGAAAAAACTATTGTATTCAATCCCGTACAAACCCTGAAAAGTCAAAGCCGCTCAAAAATAAGAAACCTATCTTAGAAAGCAATCCATATTCCCACGTCTCTGTTGAATCAGCAGATTATCGTATTCTTCATTCCGATTGCTGCATTAAGCCGTTTCTAAAATACCCAATAAACAAAAAGACCATCTGAAATACAACTTTCAGACGGCCTTTTCAATCAAGCACTACTTACTGAATTACAGTTCCCATGCAGCCAATTTAGCAGCGTACGCATCCAAGTCAGCGATTGGACGGGTAGCCACGCCGCTTTCCATAGCTGCTTTAGCGGTAGCAGAAGCAACGCGAGGCAACAGGCGAGAGTCGAATGGTGTAGGAATCAGGTATTCCGCACCGAATTCAAATTTCTTACCGTAAGCGGCAACCACTTCTTCAGTTACCTCTTCCATTGCCAAGTCAGCCAAAGCGTACACGCAGGCACGTTTCATTTCTTCGTTGATGGTGGTCGCGCCGACATCCAATGCGCCACGGAAGATGAATGGGAAGCACAATACGTTGTTTACTTGGTTCGGGAAGTCTGAGCGGCCGGTACCGATTACCACATCCGGACGGGTTTCTTTTGCCAAAGGAGGCAGAATTTCCGGATTTGGGTTTGCCATAGCGAACACGATTGGTTTTTCGTTCATGGTGTTCAGCATTTCAGGGGTCAGCAGGTTTGCACCGGACAGACCCAAGAAGATGTCTTTACCTTTAACGGCATCAGCCAATACGCGTTGGCCGTTGTCTTCGATGGCGTAGAATTGTTTGGACTCGTCCATACGGTCTTTGTCTTCGCGGGTTTTATAAATCACGCCTTTGGAGTCGCAGACGGTAACGTTTTCACGTTTCAGACCCAAATCCAGCAATTGGTTCAAGCAGGCAATCGCTGCGGCACCTGCACCGGAACACACCAACGTCGCTTCTTCAATTTTGCGGCCGGTATAACGCAAAGCGTTCAATACGGCGGCAGCGGTAATGATGGCGGTACCATGTTGGTCGTCGTGGAATACAGGGATTTTGCAACGTTTGCGCAATTCACGTTCGATGTAGAAGCACTCAGGCGCTTTGATGTCTTCGAGGTTGATACCGCCGAAAGTCGGTTCCAAAGAAGCGATGATGTCTACCAATTTTTGCGGGTCTTTTTCATCGATTTCGATATCGAATACGTCAACGCCGGCGAATTTTTTGAACAATACGCCTTTGCCTTCCATTACAGGTTTACCGGCCAATGCGCCGATGTTGCCCAAACCCAACACTGCGGTACCGTTGGAAATCACGGCAACCAAATTGCCTTTGGCAGTGTATTTGTAGGCAGTTTGAGGATCGGCATGGATTTCCATACAAGGAGCGGCTACGCCCGGAGAGTACGCCAACGCCAAATCTTTAGAAGTGGCAAGAGATTTGGTTGGGGTAACGGAGATTTTGCCCGGCACGGGGAATTCGTGGAACTGCAGGGCGGCTTCTTTTAATGAATTTTCCATTTATCGATCCTGTTTGCGAGAGAGATTTTACAGCGAACAAGTCTGAAACAGGCTGCTTCAGACGTTTAAAATTTCTAAAGTCGGATTGTTAACAGACCGGCTTTGTAAGAGGCCGTAATTTTATCATGTTCTTTTGGTGGCGCATACCGATATTTATTACATTTGTTTTGATATTTCGTTTTATTTGGTTTTATGTCTAAAAACTTCTGTAATAATATTTCTTCGCCACACTATTCTTCTTTCAGACGGCATTTTATTTAAACTTAAACATTCAATTCAAAATGACTGTCTAGCGCGGTTTCAATCTGATTTTTTACCGCGTCCAGACTTTGGCTGCTGTCGATGACAGCATAGCATTCCGGCTGTTCGTTAGCACGTTGCAAATACACTTCGCGCACCCGATTGAAAAACTCGGCTTCTTCTTGTTCAAAGCGGTCTTTCTCACGCGTTTGGTTGATGCGCGCCATTGACACTTCCAAAGGCACATCCAACAGCAAAGTTAAATCGGGACGGAAATCACCCTGCACCCAATGCTCAAGCGTGGCAATATCTTGCAAGGGAACGCCGCGTCCGCCGCCTTGATAGGCAAACGTTGCATCGGTAAAGCGGTCGGAAACCACATGTGTGCCGTTTTTCAGGGCGGGCAGAATGACCGTTTCCAAGTGTTGCTGTCTGGCTGCAAACATCAGCAGGGTTTCGGTACGCAGACTGACTTGGGTGACTGGGTTGAGCAGGATTTCACGCAATGCTTCTCCGGCCGGAGTGCCTCCCGGTTCGCGCGTAAACAATACGGGCAGTTGGTGTTTTTCAAACCATGCTTTCATTACGGCGAGGTTGGTGGATTTGCCTGCGCCGTCTATGCCGTCAAGAGTAATAAATCTGGGTTTCATATGGATATCGTCAATTTAAAGGCCGTCTGAAACAGGGATTATAAATGTTTCAGACGGCCTATTCGGTTTATTTCTTCAAAATATATTTGCGCACGGCAGCGTTGTGTTCAGAAAGGTTGTGGCTGAACTCGCTCAAGCCCGTACCATCCATTTTTGAGACGAAATACAGATATTTTTCATCAGACGGATGACCCGCTGCTTCAAGCGCGGCCTTGCCGGGAAGCGCAATCGGAGTTGGTGGCAAACCGCTGCGCGTGTAGGTATTGTAAGGCGTATCGCGTTGCAGGTCGGCTTTGCGGATTCTGCCTTTATACGCATCGCCCATGCCATAGATGACGGTCGGGTCGGTTTGCAGGCGCATGCCGATATTCAGGCGGTTGACGAATACGGCGGCCACATGGGCACGGTCGTCTTCGTGCGCGGTTTCTTTTTCAATCAGACTCGCCATAATCAGCATTTCGTACGGATTTTTATAAGGCAGGCCGCTTTGACGGTCGTCCCATGCTTCTTGCAGGTTTTCCCGCATTTTACGGTAGGCAATTTTGTAAATTTGAAGATCGCTGCCACCGGCATCAATTTCGTAACTATCCGGGAAAAACTGTCCTTCAGGATTGCTGCTCAAAGCATCGGGCGCTACTTCGGCCATCAGTTTTTCATCGCTCCAACCGCGCGTGTCATGGGCAATGTCGGCAGTGTTATCGATAATACGGCGCATTTGGGCAAAACGCGCGCCTTCCAAAATTTGCACGCTGACCGAGTCAGGACGGCCTTTTTTAATGCGTTTTAAAATATCCCAAGCCGATACTTTGGAAGACAGGCGGTAAGAGCCGGCATTAAGTTGGTTGTGTACGCCCATCACATATGCGGCGGCTACCAGCACATAACGGTTATAAACGATGCCGTCTTGAGCCAGTTTGCGGCTGACGGAAGAGATACCTTGGTTTTTGGTAATGGTAATACGGTATGGTTTGCCGTTGTCTTTCGGAACAAACAACAATGCGGCAACCACGGCGGCAAATGCCGTCAAAAATACGGCCAGCCATTTCAACAATTTTTTCAGCATGGTAGGATTCTTGGTTTGTGAACGTGTCGGGCGACAGTATAACCGAAAACAAGCGCACCACGCCCACCACCTTCCCTAACTTATGCTTTCCTATCCCGAAAGGCCGTCTGAAACCATGAATTCCCCTTCAAAAAACATTTGGCAAAACGGCCGCTGGCTGAATGCACGCCAAACTCATTCGCCCAATTTCAGCCCACGCGAACCGGATGAAGACATCTCATTGGTTGTCCTCCACAATATTTCCCTTCCTCCTTTTGAGTACAACACGGGGGCAGTGGAAAATTTGTTTACCAACCAAATCAACCCTGACGAGCACCCTTTTTTCAGTATCATCCACACCTTGCGCGTCTCCAGCCATTTTTTCATCAGCCGTAAAGGCGAAACCGTCCAATTCGTTTCCTGCGACGACATGGCCTATCATGCCGGCGTATCGTCGTTTCAAGGCAGAGAAAAATGCAATGCCTTCTCCATCGGTATCGAATTGGAAGGCTGCGATTTCGAGCCTTTTACCGAAGCACAATACACCAGCCTGCAAGCCTTGCTGACCGCTATCTCCGAACATTACCCGATTCAGGTCGTTACCGGTCATCAGGACATCGCGCCGGACAGGAAAACCGATCCCGGACATTTCTTCGATTGGCCTCGCCTTCAAAAAGCAGGTTTTCCCGTCCGGCGCGGATAACTTTCAGACGGCCTGAAATGATTGGTAGACATAATGCTGTCACAACCGTTTATTTTCGTTATAATTCAGCTATTCATTCGGACGCATAAAGTCCGGCTCCAACGAACTTTCCACGCAGCAAGATTCCGCACCCTGAAAAAGACGGAATGCTGCCTTTTTAAAAAGTGATTACTCCATGATTTTCATCGTCTTAGCCCTCGCCGCCCTTTTGGCGGTCATCGGTTACAACATGTACCAGGAAAACCAATACCGCAAACAAGTGCGCGAACAATTCGGCCATTCCGATAAAGATGCACTTTTGACCAGCAAAACCAAACACGTCCGCGACAGCAAAGAAACCGGCGGCCAAGGTTTGTTTATCAAGAAAAACAAAAAAACCGAAGAGGCATTACGCAACCTGCAAGAGCAAGATGAAATCTACGCGGCAAAAGCCAAACTGGCCCACCCTACACAGATTAAAACGGATGTCGAGTTGACTGTGGAAGACGACTTTTCCGCAGAAGAAAAAGTCCAACACACTGTTATCGGCTTAAACAACGAAATTACCGTCAGCCCTGCCGAAGCCGCTTCTGCTCCGGTTGAAACCGCTGCCGAACCTGTGGCACAAGTCCCATTGATCAGCTTGGACGAATTGTCTCAAGTCGAGCTTCCTTGGTTTGACCCGCGCTTCGACTACATGGCCTACGTCTCCCTGAAACAAGCCCAAGAATTGCACGCCCTGCCGCGCCTTTCCGGCACTCACCGCTTCCAAATCATCGGTTGCACCATGGACGACCATTTCCGCGTTGCCGAGCCGATTCCGGGCGTTTACTACCAAGGCTTCGTTATGGGCCTGCAGGCTGTCAGCCGCAACGGTTTGGCCGCGCGTGAAGAGCTGCAACACTTCGACCAACAGGTTGATGCTTTTGCCCGACTGATGGATGGCAAAGTTTTGCATACCGACTTGGATGCCTTTACCGAAGTTGCACAAGCCCTCGACCAATTCTGTGCGCGTGTTGACCAAACCATCGCCATTCACTTGGTTTCCCACTCCAATATCAGCGGCGTAGAGTTGCGTGCCGCCGTGGAAGATACAGGCTTCAAACTGGGCGAAGACGGTGCGTTCCACTTCGGCGACAACAACAACCCTCAATTGTTCTCCATCCATACTTTGGACAACAAACCGTTTACCAACCCTCTGTTGGACAACCAAGCCTACCGCGGTTTCAGCATGCTTCTGGATATTCCGCATGTTCCGGCCGGCGAAAAAACTTTCGACAAATTTATGGACTTGGCAGTCAAACTCTCCGGCCAACTCAGCTTGGATTTGGTTAACAACCAAATGGAAGAAGTTTCCACCCAATGGCTCAAAGACGTACGCAACTACGTTTTGGCCCGTCAGGAAGAAATGCTTAAAGTCGGCATCAAACCCGGCAGCAAACAAGCCCTGCGTCTGTTCTCTTAAACTTCCCCAATCAAAAAGCGGATATGCAATGACGGCATATCCGTTTTTTTCAGGTAAAATCCCTTTATCTTCAATATTCATTGATTTTCAGACGGCCTCTATCATCAGGCCGTCTGAAAACTCTATTTCGATTGCACATGAATCCGACCGCACAACGTATCAAATACCTGACCGACCTCCTCAACCGCTACGCCTACGAATATTACACCCTAGACGCGCCCAGCGTACCCGATGCCGAATATGACAAATTGTTCCGCGAGCTTGAAGCATTGGAGTTGAATCACCCTGAGTTGAAACTGCCCGACAGCCCGACTCAGCGCGTCGGTGGCGAGCCTTTGGCAGGCTTTGATGAAGTGCGTCATGAAGTGCCTATGTTGTCACTGACCAACGCCTTCTCGCCACAAGATGAAAACGGCGTGTTTGACCATGCCGAAATGTACGCTTTCGATGAGCGCGTTCGTGGCGGATTAAACGGCGAAAAACCAGAATACGTTATCGAGCCTAAATTTGACGGTCTGGCCATCAGCCTACTGTACCGCGACGGCGTATTGACTCAAGCGGCAACCCGTGGCGACGGCACCACAGGCGAAGACGTTACCCAAAACGTCAAAACCGTATCCAACATCCCCCTACGCCTGCATGGAGAAAACATTCCCGGGCTTATCGAAATACGCGGCGAAGTACTGATGCTCAAAGCCGATTTTGCCGCCTTAAACGCACGACAGGCTGAAAACGGACAAAAACCTTTCGCCAATCCGCGCAATGCCGCCGCCGGCAGTCTGCGCCAACTCGATTCGCACATTACGGCACAGCGCAAACTGCATTTCTTCCCCTATTCCATTGCCCGACAACAAGGCGGTTTTATCGCAGAAGAACACCTGCAAGAGCTGAGCTACTGTAAAGAGCTTGGCTTCAGCCTGCCCGATGGCAATTTCGGCTGTTTCCCAAATATCGACGAAGTATTGGCGTTTTACGAAAAAATGCAGCAAAAACGCCCTACTCTACCCTACGAAATCGACGGCATGGTGGTCAAAGTCAACAGTCTGGCACAACAAGAAAAGCTGGGTTTCATCTCACGCGCGCCACGTTGGGCCATTGCCCACAAATTTCCTGCCGAAGAAGCATTGACCATTGTCGAAGCCATTGATGTACAAATCGGGCGTACCGGCGCAGTAACCCCCGTCGCCCGTTTGCAACCTGTATTCGTCGGCGGCGTTACCGTTACTAACGCCACCCTGCATAATCAGGATGAGGTATCGCGAAAAGACGTACGCGTTGGCGATACCGTTGTCGTGCGCCGCGCCGGAGACGTGATTCCCGAGGTGGTGCGCGTAATTTTTGAACGCCGCCCAATGCAGGAGACCAACATTTCCGTTTCAGACGGCCTGCAAGATGATTTATTCGCCGAAACACCTTCTGAAACCCGATCCGAACCGCTTCACAAACCTTACCGCCTGCCCACCCATTGTCCTATCTGCCGCAGCGAAATCGAACGCGAAGAAGGCGAAGCGGTTGCCCGATGCAGCGGCGGTATGCTTTGCCAAGCACAACGTGCGCAAGGTTTAATCCACTTTGCCTCACGCAAAGCCATGGATATCGACGGACTTGGTCAAAAACAAATCGAGCAGCTGGTCGCACAAGATTTGGTTCGTCATTTCGCCGACCTCTACCGCCTTGATATTCCAACCCTGCAAAAAATGAAGGAAACAGCGGATAAAGCATCGGCTAATGAGGAAGAACCATCAAACAGTGAGATTGAAGACTTTGAAAGTGAGACCGGCAATACTCTGCTTGCCAAAAACATTAAAAAACAGCCGACCAAATGGGCGGAAAATATCCTCGCAGGCATAGAAGCCAGCAAAACACCCGAACTCGCCCGCTTCCTTTTTGCCCTCGGCATCCGTCACGTCGGCGAACGCACGGCCAAAACGTTGGCGCAGGCATTCGGCACACTCGAACATGTCCGCCATGCACCTGAACCCATCCTCGCCTGCCTGCCTGATATCGGCACGGTGGTTGCCCGCTCCATCGCTCACTTTTTTGCCCAAGAAGCACAACAGGCGATGATAGACGAGCTACTGTCTGTAGGTGTTGCCCCGCAAAGCCAAGCTGTCACTATCCCTCCTCTGCGCCATGCCGAGCCGCAACGCTGGATTGCCCGCCTGCCCGATTTTAAAATCAGCGAAACCAAAGCACTGGCCTTGTGGGAGCTTGCCGGACAAAGCATAGAAGGCTTGCAAACTGACAAAGCGTTGCCTACCGATTGGCAGACATGGCGCAGTAAACCGCAAAACGCAGCCCTGCTTGAAAATATGAAAACTTTCTTTACTCAAACGCGGTCTAATCTTCAAGATGAAACTATTTCAGACGGCATTAATGAAGCCGTAGCAGGTAAAACCTTTGTATTGACAGGGACTTTACCCACACTCAAACGCGACCAAGCACAAGCCATGATTGAGGCTGCAGGCGGTAAAGTTTCCGGCAGCGTATCTAAAAAAACTGACTACGTTGTCGCCGGAGAAGCTACAGGCAGTAAATTGGAAAAAGCCCAAGCTTTGGGCGTGGCCGTATTGAGCGAAGAAGAATTACTGACGTTGCTGGGATAAGACAGTATATACAGTCTTTTTCGAGCCGCCTGATACTTTATCATGTGGTATTATCGTTACACACAACTACACTTTCGGGGGCTAATCCCTCAGACAAAATAGGATACCAATATGAAACCCATTAAAAAATGCGTCTTCCCCGTTGCCGGTATGGGCACCCGTTTCTTGCCTGCAACCAAAGCCAGCCCCAAAGAAATGCTGCCTATTGTGGACAAACCTCTAATTCAATATGCAGTTGAAGAAGCGGTTGAAGCCGGCTGTACCGAAATGGTGTTTATCACCGGCCGTAACAAACGCAGCATCGAAGATCACTTCGACAAAGCATACGAGTTGGAAACCGAATTGGAATTACGTCAAAAAGACAAACTGTTGGCGCACGTTCGTGACATCCTACCTCCCAACATTACCTGTATGTACATCCGTCAAACTGAAGCATTGGGTTTGGGTCATGCTGTATTGTGCGCGCAGGCTGCCGTTGGTAACGAGCCTTTCGCCGTTATTTTGGCAGACGATTTGATTGATGCGCCTAAAGGTGCGTTGAAACAGATGGTTGATGTGTACAACCAAAGCGGTAACAGCGTTTTAGGCGTTGAAACCGTTGATCCTTCCCAAACAGGCTCTTATGGTATTGTCGAAGTTGAACAGCTGAAAAACTATCAACGTATCACCAATATCGTTGAAAAACCAAAACCGGAAGAAGCGCCTTCCAACCTCGCTGTTGTCGGTCGCTACATCCTGACTCCGCGTATTTTTGACTTGTTGACCAACCTGCCTCGCGGCGCCGGTAATGAAATCCAACTGACAGACGGTATCGCCCGCCTGCTCGACCATGAGTTTGTGTTGGCTCATGAGTTTGATGGCAAACGCTACGACTGCGGCAGCAAATTGGGTTACCTTGAAGCAACCGTGGCTTATGGTTTGAAACACCCTGAAACTGGGGAACAATTCAAAGAATTGCTCAAGCAATACGCTTAAACCCAGCCATTATAAAAAGGCCGTCTGAAATTTCAGACGGCCTTTTTCTCATACTTATTTCTTCCAATATGCCGGAGTAAACAAAATCAGAACGGTAAAAATCTCCAAACGTCCCAACAACATCACCGCCGTACACAGCCACTTCTGTACATCGCTCAGCGCGGCGTAATTATGCGACGGACCAACTGCCCCCAAACCCGGCCCTGCATTGGTAATACAGGCAATGACTGCCGTAAAGGCGGATAAAAAGTCCAAGCCTGCCGCCATTAGTAAAAAGCTGAATACGATGACCGTCATAAAATAAATAAAGATGAACGACATGACAGTCAGCGCCATGCGATCCGGAATAGAACGGTTGTTAACCTTTACCGTACGAACCGCACGCGGGTGCAGCAAAATCAACATTTCACGCAAGCTGAATTTGAACAACACCAATGCCCGAACGTTTTTAATACCACCCCCCATAGAGCCTGAACTTGCCAATACGTTCGACAGGAAAAACATCCACAACGACACAATCAGCGGCCATTGGGCAAAGTCAGCATTGGAAAAACCGCTTGCCAATCCGATGGATACAAAGTTGAAGCTGACAAAGCGCAAAGCTTCGCCAAGGCTTTGATAAACGTCCTGCTGCCATAAATACAATGCCGAAATCAAAATACTGCCCGACAAAACCAGCAACATGGAACGGCATTCTTCATCTTTCCAATACACCTGTAAAGAGCGGTTGCCCAGTGCAGTAAAGTGGCTGGCGAAATTGATACCGCCCCAGACAGTAAAAAACATCAACGTCCATTCGACTGCTACGGAATCAAAATAGGCAACGCTGTCATCATGTGTCGAAAAACCGCCCAAGGCCACAGCCGACATCGCATGGCACAAGGCATCAAACCAGCCCATGCCGGCAATATGCAAGGATACAAAGGCCGCAGCAGTTGTCAGTGCATAGGCAAACCACAATCGTTTGGCCACTTGCGAAATACGGGGAGCCATCTTGCTTTCTTTATCCATACCCGGAATTTCCGCTTTGAAAAGCTGCGTCCCCCCCACGCCCAACATCGGCAAAATTGCCACAGCCAACACGATAATACCCATACCGCCAAGCCAGTTGAGCATGTGCCGCCAAAAATTCACCGACGGTGCCAGCGTATCCAAGCCGGAAATCACTGTTGCCCCCGTTGTCGTCAGCCCCGACATCGCTTCAAAAAACGCATCGGTGAAACTCATGGACGGCATATAGAAATAAATCGGCATCGCCGCCACGATGGCAAAGGCCAGCCACAGCATCAATACCAGGGTAAATCCGTCACGCGGCCGCAATTCACGGTTGAAACGCAAAGTCAGCACCCAAGTAATACACGACACCAACAATACCGTCAAAGCCGTATATGCAAACACGATAAACGCGCTGTCGTGATAAAAATACGACATCAGTGTCGGCACTGCCAACAGCAGTGAAAACAACAGCCCCAGCTTGGACAATACATGGATAATCGGCATAACCTTGCTTACCGCACCACCCAATCTGAAACCCTTATACAAATACATCATATCCCTATCATCAGAAAACAAAATATTCAGACGGCCTCATGAAAAAAAAGGCCGTCTGAAACAGCATATTTTATCAAAATGCCGCACCCCCGTGATAAAGAAAAACCAAAAAACACTTGCCTGCTCTTTTTCTAGGAGTATAATGTTATACCATAACACTTACTGGAGAAAGAAATGAAACCCGATATCCACCCAGACAACTATCGTACCGTCCTGTTTTACGACAGCGGTGCAGACCAAGGATGGCTCATCCGTTCATGTGCCAATACCCACGGAAAAACCATGGTTTGGAAAGACGGAGTAGAGTATCCCCTCTTCTCTCTTGATACCTCTTCCGCGTCCCACCCCGTATACACAGGCAAACAACGCAATGTTAATGTCGAAGGTCGCGCCAGCAAGTTCAACCAACGTTACCAATCCATGATGTCTTCTTTCAGAAAGGATAAATGATGCAAGTCCTCTCATCCCTAAAAACTGCAAAAAAACGACACCGCGACTGCCAAATTGTCCGCCGAAAAGGCAAAGTGTACGTCATTTGCAAGAGCAATCCACGTTTTAAAGCACGCCAGCGTTAAGCTGTCCTATCCTTCTTTCAATGTAACTCTCTGAATTTTCCGCACTTTCGTTTACCTCTAGCGCAAGTGCGGCTTTTTTCAAACTGCATTAATCATTCATATCAAAACTACAAAGAATCCTGCCATACTCCCGGAAACAGGAAGAAAAAGTAAATAATGGTTATCCCTATTGTGAAGCCATAAAGATATTTATAACATGCCGCTACATTCTTCCTTCAACACTGACCATAGGAGTCAAAAATGAAAGTAAAAGCCCTGCTTGCAATTGCCGCCGCCATGAGCCTCGCTGCCTGTGCCGCACCTGAAGCCCATCGCCATGACCATGGTCAACGTCATGAGCACAATCATGACCACGAACATGGCCACCAACATCATGACATGCACAACCATGGCCGTGTTCAATCATTCAGCTGCGAAAACGGCCTGTCTGTACAAGTCCGCAACCTGAGCACCAACCAAGTTGAACTGCGTCTGGACGACAAAGTTGCCACCCTGTCTTCTGCCGTTGCAGGTTCAGGCGAACGCTATGTTGCCAACCAAGGCCTGTTCGGCAAAGGCGCTGAATGGCATCAAAAAGGCAGCGAAGCATTCTTCGGCTTCACTGACCCATACGGCAACAAAGTAGAAACTTCTTGCTCTGCACGCTAATTTCTACTTAGCAATAGAATAGCTGAAGGCCGTCTGAAAACTTGTTTCAGACGGCCTTTTATATTGGATAAAACGAAAGTTTCCGTTTAATGAGAAAATGCAAATATGAGGCTATTTGAAGGTTCAAAATACGTCCATACTCTACAGATAAGTAAGGCCCTTTGAAAAGTGCTTTCTACGAGAATATTTTTTCAATATACGTCAAATCCACTATGCCCATACTGACTATCTCTATTGATCAAAACTACAAATCCCAATTACCCTTCAAAATCTATTCGCTATACGAAACGATTCAATAAACAAAGGCCGTCTGAAAACCTATTTTCAAAGTTTTCAGACGGCCTTTATCTTAGACCAAACCATTAAGCGTAATGTCTGTCTTCGCCTTTACCGTCAACGTTATCGGCACAACGTTTACAGATGGTTTCATGGCCTGCAACTGCGCCCACATCGTGGGTGTAGTGCCAACAGCGTTCGCATTTTTCACCATCGCTGGCTTTAGCGGTTACAGCAAGTTCATCACCTACTTTCACTTCAGCCTTAGACACCAGCAAAGCAAAACGCAATTCTTCGCCCAAAGTGTTCAGATAATCGGCAATTTCTTCCGGAGCCGTAATTTCGGCTTCAGCTTGCAATGAAGAACCGACGGTTTTATCCGTACGCAGAGGCTCGATGGCGGCAGTTACTGCTTCGCGTGCTTCGCGGATTGCCGTCCATTTTTTCACCAATTCGGCTTCGGCTTTTTCATTGATAGATGGGAACTCATGCCATGTATGGAAGAGGACGCTGTCTTCTTCGCCGCCACCGATGATGTCCCATGCTTCCTCGCCGGTGAAGCACAAAATCGGAGCAATCAACAGAACCAAACTGCGTGTGATGTGATACAAGGCAGTTTGCGCGCTGCGGCGTGCATGGCTGTCTGCTTTGGTGGTGTAGAGGCGGTCTTTCAGGATATCGAGGTAGAACGCACCCAAGTCTTCCGAGCAGAAAGAAACAATGTCTTTTACGGCAAAATGGAAAGCATAGCGCGGATAGTAATCACCTGCCAGACGCTCTTGCAGCTGACGAGCCAATACCACGGCGTAGCGGTCGATTTCCACCATGTCTGCCTGTTGCACGGCATCTTCAATAGGATTGAAGTCGCTGAGGTTGGCAAACAGGAAGCTCAAGGTATTGCGGATACGGCGGTAGCTTTCGGTTACGCGCTTGAGGATTTCTTTGGAAATTGCCAATTCGCCGCTGTAATCGGTGGATGCCGCCCACAGACGCAGGATGTCCGCGCCAAACTCATTATAGACTTCTTGCGGTGCAACGACGTTGCCGATGGATTTCGACATTTTGCGGCCGTTTTGGTCAACCACGAAACCGTGGGTCAGCAGCTGTTTGTATGGCGCACGACCCATGGATGAGGCGCAACCGGTCAGCATAGATGATTGGAACCAGCCGCGGTGTTGGTCGCTCCCTTCGAGGTACAAGTCAGCCGGCCATTCCAATTCTTCTCGTTGTTTCACAACGGAATAATGGGTCGAGCCTGAGTCGAACCATACGTCCATCGTGTCGGAAAGTTTGTCGTAATTTTCACAATCTTCCGCGCTCAAGAATTCGCTCTTTTCAAGAGAGAACCACGCTTCGATGCCTTTTTCTTCGATTTTTTGGGCAACTTTTTCCAAAAGCTCAGCGGAGTTTGGATGCAGCTCACCGGTTTCTTTGTGAACAAAGAAAGTCATCGGCGTGCCCCAATAGCGTTGGCGTGAAACGACCCAGTCGGGGCGGCCTTCGATCATGGCTTCGAGGCGAGCGCGACCCCAAGACGGGAAGAATTCGGTGTCGTCCACAGCTTTGATGGCTTTGTCGCGCAGGGTCTTGCCGTCGCTGCCGGCTTTGTCCATGCCGACAAACCATTGACCTGTCGCGCGGTAAATCAGCGGGGTTTTGTGGCGCCAGCAATGGGCGTAGCTGTGTTCGATTTTGCTGCTTGCCAAGAGGTTGCCGGTTTCTTCCAGCCATTGCAGGATGACGGGATTGGCTTCCCAAACGCTCATACCGGCAACACGCAGCGTTTCGCTGATGTATTTGCCTTCGGCGTTGACAGGGTTGTAAAGCTCGATGCCGTATTTGTTGCAGACGGCGTAGTCTTCCAGACCGTGAGCAGGAGCAGTATGCACCAAGCCGGTACCCGCATCGGTGGTAACGTGGTCGCCGTTGAGCATGGGAATATCGCGTTCGAGAAACGGATGATTCATGTGCAGATTTTCCAGCTTGTCGCCGGTGGTTTCGGCAAGAATAGCAATGCCGTCTGAAAAACCGTAACGTTTGAGCGCATCTTCTGCCAAATCTTTGGCCAACACCAATTTGCCTTTAGGCGTATCAATCAGTTGATACACCACGTCTGCGCCAGCTGAAACTGCTTGGCTCGCAGGCAGCGTCCAAGGCGTGGTCGTCCAGATAACGGCAAATGCTTTACCTTCGATACTTGCCAAACCGAATGCGGCGGCAAGCGCGGCAGTGTCTTTAAACGGATAGGCAACGTCAATCGCAGGCGATACTTTGTCTTTATATTCCACTTCGGCTTCGGCCAATGAAGAGCCGCAGTCCAAACAGAATTGAACCGGTTTCGCTCCGCGGTAGAGATAGCCGGATTTGTAGATTTCGCCGAGCATACGCACAGTATCCGCCTCGGTTTTGAAATCCATGGTCAGGTAAGGATTGTCCCAGTCGCCCAACACGCCCAAGCGGATAAAGTCTTTTTTCTGACGGGCAATCTGTTCGGCGGCGTATTCGCGGCACAATTCGCGGAAACGGGCTTTAGGCATGTCTTTGCCGTGCAGTTTTTCCACCATCACTTCGATAGGCAAACCGTGGCAGTCCCAACCCGGTACGTAAGGCGCGTCAAAACCGGCTTGGGTTTTGCTGCGGATAATGATGTCTTTGAGAATTTTATTGACGGCATGACCGATGTGGATGTCGCCGTTGGCATACGGAGGACCGTCGTGCAGAATGAATTTCGGGCGGCCTTTGGCGATTTCGCGCAGTTTTGGGTAGCGTTTTTGCTCGTACCAGCTTTTCAGCCATGCAGGCTCGCGCTTGGCAAGATTGCCGCGCATTGGAAACGGGCTCTCGAGCAGGTTTACGGTTTTACTGTAATCGGTCATTTTTTGATCTCTATTGTTGCGGTATTTCGGTTTCAGACGGCCTGATTGCTCATTTTGAAAAGAACAGGCCGTCTGAAAAAATTCAAAGGACTTATTGTAGCCCAATTGTCTTGATTTTATAAGCTTCTAGAAGCGTTTCTATGCTTCCCAAACCCTCGCATCTTCCATATCTTGCAAAATTTGAGTTTTCAATGCTTCGATACTCTCAAATTTTTTCTCGTCACGCAGTTTGTGCAGGAAACGGACGAAGATACGCTGGCCGTACAAATCGCCGTTGAAATCGAACAGATGGACTTCCAGCTTCTGCGATCGGTTGTTGCTGACAGTGGGATTAAAACCAAAGCTGGCAACGCCTCGGCGCGTACCGAATGTGCCGTCTGCCTCAACTACAAATACGCCGCTTAGCGCATAATGATACGGAGGAAGCTGTACATTGGCGGTAGGCGCGTTGATGGTGCGGCCGAGTTTTTGCCCGTGTTTGACCTTGCCACTTAACACGTAATCATGGCCCAACAGTTTTTTGGCATATTCCAACTCGCCGTCTGAAAGGGCTTGGCGGACGGCAGTACTACTGGTGCGGATGTCTTCAACGATAACGGACGGCGTGCGCTCGGTTTGCATATCGGGCTGTTGTGCCAAGAGTTCAAAACAACCTTCACGGCCGGCACCGAAACGGAAATCGTCGCCAATCAGCAGATAACGCGTATTGAGCGTTTGGCGCAAAAGCTGGTCGATAAACGCTTGTGCACTCATATTGGAGAAAGCTTGGTTAAAACGTAAGACCCAAACGGCATCTACACAACTGGTTTCACGCAAAAGGCGCAATTTGGTACGTAGCGGGCTGATGCGATAAGGCAGCTTTTTCCCGGCTTTACGCGCAAAAAATTCTTTGGGCTGAGGCTCAAAAACAACAACGACAACAGGCAGACCGCACTGGTCTGCCTCTCGTTTGAGTTTTTGTAGAATGTGTTTATGCCCGAGGTGTACGCCGTCGAAGTTGCCGATGGTTACGGCGGCTCCTTGCGGAAATTTGGGCGCGTGTCGCTGTCCAAGCCAGATGTTCATGGGTGGTGGTATTGTGTTTGAATAGGCGGCTATTGTAAACGTTATTGCCGTTTCAATAAACCTTAGGCCGTCTGAAACCAATAAATATATGCTTTCAGACGGCCTTAAAGTTTGTTAATACCTTACCACCACCAAGGATAACGGCCAAACGGATAGCCCCAATCGTCGTAATAGCGATAGTAGCGGGCTTCGCGCAGCTGTTCTTGGGAAATATAGTTTTGCCATGCCATTTTGTAGCAGGCTTGGAACATCGGATCGGAAACTTTGTCGATATATTTGAGGCGGAAGGCTTTTTGTTCCGCAGTTGCGGCACCGGGTTTGCCTTCTTCGTCAAATTTTCGGCGGATCAGCGCGGCAGTCTCTTGGTCGCATTGAGCGGCAAGATGTACTTGAAGATCCTGCTCATAACGTTTCTGCGCTTGGGCGCGTGCGGCTTTTTGCTCAGGCGTGGTGGCACAGGCAGCAAGTAATGCGGCAGCACCAATCAATAAGGTCAGGCGGATAGAATTCATCGGATGTTTCCTTATACTCATGTATGGCTATTAATGTACGCCCTCATCTTGCAATGAGCAAGTGTGGCAACTTGGGGACACTTTATATTATTTGTTCTTGGCAGCAGGCAGTTGCATATAAAATACACCCAGTATAAACGCTCGACCCAATCCTCAAATCAATGAACGACGACAAACGGCCCCACTCTTACCGACCGCGCCACCATAGGCAACACACGCCGCCGTTTTGGCAGGCAGACCGCCCGTACCTGCACGAACACAATATTTCCGATGCCCGTTTCAGACGGCTGGGTTACATCATGGCCTTTCTTGCCGGTGCGATTAATGCCGGCGGTTACTTCGCATTCTCACGTTATACCTCCCACGTTACCGGCTCAATGTCGCTGTTGGCAGATGTTTTGTATCTTCAAGAGTGGAGTGTGGCCATTATTGCCACAATCAGCGTGTTGTGTTTTGTTGCCGGAGCCGCGCATTCGGGCTGGGTGATTTTGTGGACGCAGCAAATGCGTTTCCGTGGCAGCTTTGGTTTTTCCATGTGGCTGGAAGCGATTTATCTGTTGATCTTCGGCTTGTTCGGCATTACCGCGATGGAATGGGATTTTGGCGGCTTGGATTTCATCATGCCGTCTTTAGCATTGTTTTTATTGTGCTTTATCATGGGCATGCACAATACAGTCATTACGCTTTTGTCCGGCTCCGCCATCCGCTCCACCCACATGACCGGCACGGCAACCGATTTGGGCATTGAAATTTCACGCGCACTTTATTATTCCAAGCAACATCATCCGCGCCTGCCGCACGTCCGTGTCAACAAACCGAAAATGTGGCTTTTAAGTGGCCTAATGCTGTCGTTTTTACTGGGCGGCATCGTTGGCGTATGGGGTTATCATTTGGTCGGCCATCATTTCGCCCTGCCCGTTTCCGCCGTTTTGTTCATACTGGGCGCAGGCTCGGTGGGATACGATGTCAAAGTCAGACTGAAATGGGCTTTTGTCAGCTGGTATCGCCGTAAAAAGGAAAAACGGAAGAAATCGTAAAGAAACCTGCTTTTTATCTGGCGACAAAGTGGCCAAACGGTCAGACAAATGCAGAAATGTTTCAGTATTATGTTAACTGGCAAATATTTGCGTAATATCGGGTTAAACCCATTCTTTTGCGTTTCGGATATTCGGTATCATTAATTCGTAATGACCCACGCGGTTTTTATTCATTTTTTCAGACGGCCCGATCCGTCATCTAAAAAGAGGATACGACATGAAATTCTTGAAACCCCTGACCGTTATTGCTACTGCCATTCCTTTGGCACTTACCGGCTGTGTGACCGATCCTGCTACGGGTCAACAATCCGCCAGCAAAACCGCTATGTACGGTTTAGGCGGTGCGGCTGTTTGCGGCATCGTTGGTGCGCTGACCCACGGCGGTAAAGGCGCGCGTAACTCCGCATTGGCTTGTGGTGCAGTAGGTGCCGGTATCGGCGGTTACATGGACTACCAAGAGAAAAAACTGCGTCAAAGCCTGGCCAACACCAACATCGAAGTTGAACGTCAAGGCAACCAAATCAAACTGGTTATGCCTGAAAACGTAACCTTCGCTACCGGCAGCGCGGCCCTGAGCGGCCAAGCTCAAAGCGCTTTGTCTGCCGCTGCACAAACTTTGGTTCAATATCCTGACACTACTTTGACCATCAACGGCCACACCGACAATACCGGTAACGACGCCATCAACGAGCCATTGTCTCGCAACCGCGCCGAATCTGTTGCCATCTTCCTGCAATCCCGTGGCGTAAGCAGCACCCGTTTGAGCACTTTCGGTTACGGCTCCCGTCAACCCATCTCCTCCAACGCTACTGTTGAAGGCCGCGCACAAAACCGCCGCGTTGAAATCTTGATCAACCCCGACCAACACGCCATTGACGCCGCTAAAAAACAAATGTAATCCGACATCTGTCTGATTCCCATACTTAAGGCCGTCTGAAATTTCAGACGGCCTTTTTCTTTGTAGATTTTGTTTGCAATTTCTCCTTCTTAATCCAATCCACCATAAAATTTATTCTTTTATTAACAAGACTTTTCAATTTTTCCTTTAAAAAGACTATATTAATACTCTAATTTTTACACTGACTTAGAGTATAATCCCTAAAATTTTAAAAACACGCCTCATGCCGTCTGAAAAACGGCGGCGAAAAACACACTTATTTATATACACATCAGCCCGTTATCCAATCCATTTCATAGGATTTCAGACGGCACTATCCAGAATCTATGAAGGAGCATCCATGCAAAACAACTTTGACCCATTGATTATCCGTGGCAAATCACTGATCCCCGTCGTACAAGGCGGTATGGGCGTAGGCGTTTCCGCATCAAAACTCTCCAGCGCGGTTGCGCGCGAAAACGGCGTGGGTACGATTGCCAGCGTCGATTTGCGCCACTTGCACGAAGATTTGCTGGCCGAATCAAAAATCGATTCCAGCGAAGAAAAATACACCCGCCTCAACTGCATCGCGCTTGACCGTGAAATCAAAAAAGCCAAAGCCGATTCAGAAGGCAAAGGCATGATTGCCGTCAACGTCATGAAAGCCGTAAAAGACCATGCCGCTTACGTCCGTCAGGCCTGTGAATCCGGTGCAGACGCGGTTGTAATGGGTGCAGGTTTGCCTTTGGACTTGCCGGAAATGACCGAAGGCTACCACAAAGATGTCGCCCTTTTCCCTATCCTGTCCGAATCACGCGGTATCAACATCGTTTTGAAACGTTGGATGAAAAAAGGCATCTTGCCCGATGCCATCGTTATCGAACACCCTGCCCACGCAGCCGGCCATTTGGGCGCGGCGACCGTTGACGGCGTGAACGATGCCAAATTCGAGTTCAAACGCGTTATTGAAGAAACGTTTGAAGTATTCAAAAACTTGGGCTTGGAAAGCGAAAAAATCCCGTTGGTACTCGCCGGCGGCATGGCAAACTTTGAAAAAGTCAAAACAGCCTTGAAAAACTGGGGCGCGTCCGCCGTCCAAATCGGTACCGCGTTTGCCGTGACCGAAGAAGGCGATGCCCACATCAACTTCAAAAAAACGCTGACCGGTGCGGAAACCGAACAAGTGGTTGAATTCATGTCTGTTGCCGGTTTGCCTGCTCGCGGCGTGCGCACCAAATTCCTCGACAGCTACATCAAACGCGAAGCCAAATTGCAAGCCAATGCCAAAAACGATCCGCGCCGTTGCACCCAAGGCCTGAACTGCCTGACCAGCTGCGGCTTGCGCGACGGTTTGGCCAAAGCCGGCCAATTCTGTATCGACATCCAACTTTCCGCGGCATTCCGCGGTGAAGTTGATAAAGGCCTGTTTTTCCGAGGCAAAGACCCATTGCCGTTTGGCAATGCCATCCGTACGGTTCAAGAAACCATTCATTATCTCTTGAACGGTTCCCTGCCCGCCGTCCCTGCCAAATAAACGCATCAATATTCAAAAGGCCGTCTGAAAAACATTGAACTGGCCCCCAAATCTTGGACACTCATAAAAGCCTATTCAGGCGCTCTGTGCAAGCTGGGTTCTGTATGCGACAGGACTCAGCTTTTTCAATTTCAAACTGCAACGCTCCCGGTTGTAGTAATCCATAT
>NZ_JBQCVL010000010.1:0-55863 GCF_051958425.1 Neisseria sp. P0013.S005
GCTGTTGGCTGCGTATGTGCAGGTAGTGGAGTACGGCTTGGTATTTGAAGTGTAATGTATATTTGCTCATAAAAAAACTGCACCTTGTGAGTTGGAGGGGGTGTGTCCAACTTTTGGGGTGCAGTTCAGGTTTCAGACGGCCTTTTGTTAAAAAATAAAAGAAACACAAATCAAAAGGGCAGATTCAAATCTGCCCTTTGCTGTTTTCCATCTAATCTTTATAGGATTACGCCGAACGAGCCAGCTCTTCCGCCGCTTTTTGCACTATATCCGGCGTCAACTTGTTCAAACAATCCGTATGCCCTAACGGACATTCGCGTTTGAAACAAGGTGAACAATCCAAATTCAAGCTGACGATTTTTGCCTTTTGGCTTAGAGGCGGCGTATGGTCAGGGCTGGATGAGCCGTAAACTGCAACCAATTTCCGATCAAGCGCGGCCGCAAGGTGCATCAGACCGCTGTCGTTGCACACGACCGTATCGGCGCAAGACAACAGATCAATCGCCTCCGGAAGATTGGTTTTACCGCAAAGATTGGTACACAGGCCGTCTGAAAGTCGGTTGATTTCATCTGCAATATCAAAATCTTTTTGCGAACCAAACAGCCAAACCTGCCAACCCTCGGCCAAATATCGGCGGCCAAGTTCGGCAAAATGACGCGCAGGCCAACGCTTGGCCGGGCCATATTCAGCGCCGGGACAAAATGCCAAAATCGGTTTATCCGTCGCCAAACCATGTTTTGACAAAGCGGCTTGACGGCTTTCGGGATCAATCGTGAAACAGGGATTATCAGAATGCCCGTTAAAATCCGCTTGGGTCGGATGCGCCAGCGCAGTATAGCGGTCAACCATCAACGGCAACGCGGCCTTATCCAACTTGCGGATATCGTTCAGCAAAAAATAGCGCGACTCACCGACGTAGCCCGTACGCTGCTTAATGCCCGTAGCTAAGGCAATGAGGGCGGATTTGAGCGAACCGGGCAAAACAATCACTTGATCATAGCCTTCTTTTCCCAATTCACGCCCGATACGCCAGCGTTTTTTCAATTCCAACGCACCATGTCCAAAAGGGTTTTCTATTACACGGTTGATTTCAGGCATACGCTCAAATACGGCCATCGACCATTTGGGCGCAAAAGCATCAATGGTGCAGCCGGGATGCAGCTCATGCAAACGGCGATAAAGCGGTTGGGTCATGACGCAGTCGCCAATCCAGCTTGGGGTAATAATCAGGATTTTTTTGGACATAATGGAATGTGTTTTTAATTTTGGCTTATTGTAATACGATTTTTAAAAGGCCGTCTGAAACTCGGTTTAATCTCCCTGAGCAGAACGTACTATTTGATACATGTTATTTCAACAGATGAACCCTGGTTTGAGCACGTGAAGCGTTTGTCTTCCCAATTTATCCGGCAAGTTCTGAAAATACCCCACCTGAAACGCCAGACCAACCGGCGGCAAGCAATATTTGCTTCATTTTTAAAACCTTATAAAAACAGAAAGGCCGTCTGAAATATTTTCAGACGACCTTTTTATACTGGTTTAACGATGGTAGTTAGGCGCTTCTTTAGTGATTTGTACGTCGTGAACGTGAGATTCGCTCATACCGGCAGAAGTGATTTCCACAAATTCTGCTTTCTCGTGCATTTCAGCAATATTGGCGCAACCCAAGTAACCCATGCTGGAGCGCAGACCGCCGGTCAGCTGGTGGATGATGTTCACAATCGGACCTTTGTAAGGAACGCGGCCTTCGATGCCTTCAGGAACATATTTGTCTGTGCTGTCGGTTTTGTCTTGGAAATAGCGGTCGGCAGAACCTTGGCTCATCGCACCCAACGAACCCATGCCGCGGTAAGACTTGTAAGAGCGGCCTTGGTAGAGTTCGATTTCACCCGGTGCTTCTTCCGTACCGGCAAACATACCACCGAGCATGACGCTGTATGCACCTGCTGCCAGAGCTTTGGCAATATCGCCGGAGAAGCGGATACCGCCGTCGGCAATCAGGGGAACGCCGGTACCTTTCAGGGCTTCGGAAACATTGTGAATCGCAGTCAGCTGAGGCACGCCCACGCCGGCTACGATACGGGTCGTACAAATTGAGCCCGGGCCGATACCGACTTTAACGGCATCCGCACCTGCAGCGACCAAATCCAAAGCGGCTTTGGCAGTCGCGATGTTGCCACCGATGACTTGGATGTGCGGATAAGTTTCTTTGACCCAGCGCACGCGATCGATCACGCCTTGGCTATGGCCGTGGGCAGTATCAACCACAATCACGTCCACACCGGCTTCCACCAATGCTTTGACGCGCTCTTCGGTATCGCCGCCGGTACCTACCGCGGCACCGACGCGCAGGCGGCCTTCGGCATCTTTGTTGGCATTAGGGAATTCGGTTGTTTTCAGAATATCTTTAACTGTAATCAGACCTTTGAGTTCGTCTTGGTCGTTCAATACCAAAACGCGCTCAACTTTGTGCGCATGCATGATTTCGCGGGCTTCATCAATGCTCGTACCTTCAGGAACGGTAACCAAACGGTCGCGGGGGGTCATGATGGCAGAGACCGGCAGATCAACACGGTTTTCAAAACGCAGGTCGCGGTTGGTCACGATCCCGACCACTTTGCCGTTTTCAACAACAGGCAGACCGGACATTTTGCGTTTGCGTTGTGCGCGCATTTCCAAAACTTCGCGGATCAATGCGGTCGGCGCAACGGTAACGGGATCTTTCACCACGCCGCTCTCATGGCGCTTCACTTTGGAAACGGCACGCGCTTGCAACTCCGGCGTCATGTTTTTATGGATAATGCCGATGCCGCCTTCTTGAGCCATAGAAATGGCCAGACGCGCTTCGGTAACGGTATCCATTGCAGCAGAAAGTAGAGGGAGGTTGAGCGTGATATCGCGGGTGAGTTTGGTTTGAAGTTTGACATCTCGAGGCAGCACGTTTGAGTGCGCTGGAACCAACAAAACGTCGTCGAAAGTATAGGCTTTTTCTACAATACGCATGATGCTCGGTCTTTCAGTTTGTGCAAGATGCACGGCATTATATCACACCGGCTTGATGCTAACATTGGCAATACATGTTTTAACGTTATTTTTTTACATGATTTGATTTGTAGTACAAAAATATGCCAACGCATTGCAGTTTCAAGTAAAATAGGTTGGATGAGAACATCATTTACATAAGGGAAACCCATGAAATCTTCCGTACTCAAAACCTGTCTGACAGCAGCCCTTCTCTCTTCCGCCGCCCTGACCGGCGCGGCCGAGGTTTACACTTGGAAAGGCACGTCGGGCAACAGCTATTCCGATACGCCAAACCGTCTGCAACCGAAGCGTTCCGGCGTGGTCAACATCCGCACGCACAATGTCAAACCTGCCGTTGCGCCTGCTGTTGCGGCATCTGAGCCGGTTGCCGAGCAGCCCAACGAACAGGTTGCGGAACAAAACAAACAAATCGAAGAACGCAATAAAAAAATCGAAGAGCAAAACCGCCAAAACAAGCTGGAAAACTGCAAAATCGCCAAAATCAACCGTCAAGTCGCCGAAAGCGCACGCTTGGCCAATCGCGACAGCCTGATTAAACAATACCAAAACGACGTCAACAAATACTGCAATTAAGCTCTCAAATAACAATATCAAAAAGGCCGTCTGAAATTTAATTTCAGACGGCCTTCATTTTTCAGCCTATCAATAATACAGTTGAACCAACAACAAACCGATGGCCAGACTAAATGCCATGCTCAATAAGCCCGGAATCATGAAGCTGTGGTTGAAGATGAATTTGCCGATTTTGGTCGAGCCGGTTGTATCGAAGTCGATAGCAGCAATAATCGGACCGTAGTTTGGTATAAAGAAATAGCCGTTTACCGCAACAAATGTGCCGATGATGATGGGCGCAGGAATCCCCAGTTTGATGGCGATTGGGAAGAGCGTCGCCACTGTCGCGCCTTGGCTGTTGACCAATACCGACAAAATAAACAGGGCAAAGGCAAAGGTCCACGGTGCAGACTCAACCAAATGGCTGACGGTCGATTCCACTTCTGTTAAGTGGCCGTTCATCAAGGTATCGCCCAACCAAGCCACGCCAAACACCGCAATTACGGCACGCATACCGGCATGGAATACCGAACCTCGGGTAATCGCATCGCCATTGGGTTTACATGCCAAAATAATCAGTGCAGAAGCAGACAACATCACGATTTCAATCGTATGCGCCATGCCCATAGGCTTGATCGCGCCATCGTGTTCAAAAGCCGGACGCAACTCAGGCAGCGCACCCATCACGACCACCAGCAATGCCGCAGTCAAGAAAATACCGACCGACAATTTGGCTTTTGGCGAAATGGCGACGTCGGTTTGTTGCTCCTCCACATCGATGTATTCTTTCACATAGTTCGGGTCTTTCAGCAAAGCCTGATAATGCGGATCGTCTTTCAACTCTTTGCCCAATTTGTTTACGAACACGCAAGCCAAACCGATACCCAAAATCGTGGACGGAACGGTAACTTTCAACACGTCCGCCATTGTAATGTGTTGCGGCTCAAGCATGGTGACGCAGGCAACAACGGCGGCGGCAATCGGGCTGGCGACAATCGCAAATTGGGAAGCGATAACCGCCATCGTCAGCGGACGGGAGGGACGGATGCCATTGCGACGGCTGACTTCGGCAATCACGGGCAAGACCGAGTAAGCCACATGGCCCGTACCTGCCAAGACGGTAAAGGTGTAAGTTACCGCCGGCGCGATAAAGGTGATGTATTTCGGATTGCGGTGCAACACGCGCGTGGCAATCTTAATCATATAATCCAAACCGCCGCTGGCCTGCATGGCCGCCGCGGCAGACACTACCGCCATAATCATCAGCATCACATCAATCGGCGGGCTAGTCGGCTGCAGATGGAAACCAAAAGACAATACGGCCAAGCCGATACCGCCGAGCACGCCCAAACCAATCCCACCAACCTGCGCACCAATCAGGATACACAGCAGCACAATGGCAAACTGGATAAAAAACATAGTTGACATCACAACTCCCAAAATCCGGCCTTGACCGAAATAAAATTACAAATAGTTGGATTATAGAGTAAACCCTCTTCCTTAACTATACTTTACCTAATTATACATACCAATCTACATCAAATAAATAATATTCTCATTTAACCAATAGACTCATTAAAAGCACAAAAGAGGCCGTCTGAAAATTTTCAGACGGCCTTTATGATTCAAACAGATGATAAGGCTATTTTCCGGCTACTTCTTCATCTTTTATAAAATCTGATACGCCATGAACACAGCGGATTTTGCGTTCCGACAAGGTTGCCTCCAACAAGGCATCGTTTTGCGGCAAGCAATCGCGTTCTGCCTCATTGTGCCAGAGGTGGTACGCAATACCAGCAAATTTCAGATTATGGCGTTTCATCCCGTTATGATAACAACGGGCGACAAATTCGCTGTCTTCCCTGCCCCAACCGACAAAGCTATTGTCGAACCCATTGACGGCAAGCGCATCGCTGCGGAAAAAGCCCATATTGCAAGTTTTGATGCCTTTATGTTTGCGGTTGCCTTTTCGGCCTGCCAATTTGGCCAAACAACGGCAGCGCAAGGCGGAAAGCCGTTTTTCTATCCCCGAGCTGAACATAGACAAGGCAGGTAAATCGCCTTCGTCTAAAATATCCTGCGTTTTATCCTCAGTCAAAATCACGCGGGAACCCTGTATCAGACGGCCTTTGCGTGCAATCTTCAAATGATCGGCGATAAAAGACGGATCCAAAACCATATCGCCGTCAATCAACACAATATAATCGCTTTTCGCCTGTGCCAACGCACGGTTGCGCGATTCGGCGGCACGAAAGCCCCTATCCGGCTGCCATGAATGTTTGACCGGAATGCTTGTCCTACGACGGATAAAATCAACCACTTCGGCGGTTTCCTGCCTTGAGCCGTCATCCGCAACAATAATCTCATCCGGCAGACGGGTTTGCGATAAAGCCGATTTCAACACCAGCTCCAAAGCATCGGGGCGGTTGTAAGTGGTGATGATGAGGGAGACGGTTATCGTGCGGTTGCGCTCGTAGAGTTTGACATATTTGTAATACGAACCTTGCGCATTGGACACTGAAATCGTCAGGCCGTCCGCCCCATAGGCAAAACCGCGTTTGAGCAGATAATTCTTCACAAACGATACGCCGCCATGCAGCAAAGCCTTAAACGGCGAACTGTCTTTCTTAAAGCGGTTTTCTTCCGCATACAGTGAGCTGTACTGCTGCATTTTCTGAATCAGCCCTTCGGCGTTTTCAAAAGAATAATGTTTCAGACGGCCATCAAGTTGTTTAACCTTGGCTTCCTGCGGCAACACCAAAGACTCATGCACCTGACGGTCGGAAAAACGGGTAAATCTGCGATGGTAAAGGCGCGGAATAATATCCGGATACCAGCCGCAGCCTTTAATCAGTCTGCCGTGGTAATGGTTCAAACGGGAAAGCGAAAAGATGTGTTCCTTCTCATTTTCCAAAACGGCCGCACGAATGGATTCGATTAAAGCTTCATCCGCCACTTCATCACTGTCTATGCTGAAAATCCAATCGTTTTGCGCCAGTCTGGCCGCCAGATTTTTCATCGGGCCAAACCCGATAAAGTCATGCTTGTAATAGCTGACATTCGGAAAGCCCTTGGCAATTTCAAAAGTACGGTCAGTCGAGCCGTTGTCCAACAGCAGGACTTCGTCAAAGTCTTTCAGCGCACTCAAAACTTCTGAAAGATAACGTTCTGAATTTTTTACCAACATGGCGGCGGTTGCCGGAATTGTGTGCATCATAAAAAGTCCGTCTGAAAAAGGAAGCTGTATTTTAACCGATATACCGCTACAATATGTCCTCCTTTTTTTCAGACAGCCTGACTCATGCAGCTTATTCTTGCCCCCATGCAAGGGCTGGTGGACGATGTGATGCGCGACCTGTTGACGCGTATTGGCGGATTTGACGAATGCGTCAGCGAATTTGTCCGCATTACGCACACGGTCCACTCACGCGCCACTTGGCTTAAATATGTTCCCGAAATCACCCATGCTAACCGCACGCCGGCCGGCACGCCCTGTACTGTCCAGCTTTTGGGCAGCGATGCGGAAAACATGGCCGTCAACGCTTTGGAAGCCGTGCGTTTCGGTGCCGACAAAATCGACCTCAACTTCGGCTGCCCCGCGCCGACGGTCAATAAACACAAAGGCGGTGCGGTCTTGCTCAAAGAGCCGGACTTGATTTACCACATCGTCCACACCCTGCGCCAACACCTGCCGCAACACATTCCGCTGACGGCCAAGATGCGGCTCGGTTATGAAGACAAAAGTCTGGCATTGGAATGCGCCTCCGCGATTGAAAACGGCGGCGCATGCGCGTTAACCGTCCATGCGCGCACCAAAGTCGAAGGCTACGAACCGCCGGCACATTGGGAATGGGTGCGCAAAATCCGCGATGCAGTCAATATTCCCGTTACTGCCAACGGCGATGTGTTCAGCCTTCAAGACTATCTCGACATTAAAACCGTCAGCGGCTGCGACAGCGTGATGCTTGGGCGCGGCGCGGTGATCCGTCCCGACTTGGCGCGGCAAATCAAGCAATATGAAAACGGCGAAACAGTGAAAGACACCGACTTTGCCGAAGTCTCCTCATGGATAGTCCAATTCTTCGACTTGTGCCTTGCCAAAGAGGCCAACAACAAATATCCGGTTGCCCGTTTGAAACAGTGGCTGGGCATGATGAAAAAAGAGTTTGAACAGGCGCAGGTATTGTTTGACCGCATCCGCGCCGTCAAAGAAGCAGATGAAGTGAAACAGATTCTGCTGTCGTTTGAACAAGAGATGCATTCATGATTAAAAAAGGCCGTCTGAATTTCAGACGGCCTTTATTCTCATCACCTACATACATAATCAGCCAACAGTCTGCCTTTTTCCGCACTGGCTGCATTAGCCATATTTACCTGTCTGGTCTCAGGGCCATTCTTGGATTTCAGGGCTTCGCCATATTTTCTGGCAAATTCTTTATTGGCACTGGTCACCCTTGACTCGGTAGAATCCAACACAAAGCCGTCTTGCTCATATTTGCCTTGCGCAGTAATAATCAAGATATTTTCAGGCGAAGGATAATCCGGAAAATCAATATAGTTGGTAACCAGCTTGTAGGAAACGCCTTTGCCGTGTTTCATATCCTGACAGATGCCATTAGGCGCGGTAAAGACTGCATGGCCGATCCGGCCACGTCCGAAATCGTAAAAATCGATTCTCTTAGCAGCAGCCAACAATTTTCTATCGTTGCCGTCATTAATATTTAATGACTTGCCGTTTACTAAAAACAGGGTTGGCAACAAGGGGCTGCCATGAGAGGCTTCCAAATTATATGCTTCGCCCAACAGCTTGCCCTGACGATACACAGTCACGACAGGCTTTTTCAGACCATTTTCCGGATTACCGGTTTTCTTAAAAGAAATCTTCTGAACCACATTGCCAAATTCATAATAAGGTCGCGACTGCACGCCTGTTTTCGTATCCTGCAGCAGGGCGCTCCAGCCTCCGTCCGTCGTTTGGGCGCATGCAGTCACAGCAGCAAACAGAATACCCGATAGTAAAACTTTAGAATGTTTCATTCATAAATTCCTTCTCAAGTAAACAAAAGAACGGATGTGTGCCTTTACTGCCTAATTTTATTTCTTTATTAAAATTTTAGAACTATTGTACTAACTTAGCAAGGGATTAAAGAACAGGCCGTCTGAACATTCAGACGGCCTTGATTAACCGCAAATTTTAAGAAGCCAAAACGCGGGGGAAGAAAATTTCATTTTCTAAGTGGATATGGTCTTTCAAATCGTCCACCATCTCTTTAGCCAATGTGTACAAACGGGTCCAGCTGCCGCAAGCGCCTTCGGGAAGCTCAAAATTATTGGTCAATTCTTCCAGACGAGCGATGGCTTGGTCGTGTTCTTCATGCTCGTGCATCATCACGCTGATGGGCATTGCCGCGCCACGGCCCACGCCCTGATTAATCATCGGGAACAACATGCGTTCCTCTTTCATCATGTGCATCAACAGCTCGTTTTGCATATAGGCCAACAAATCGGTCACTTCGGCAGGGAAAGTGTCGGCATGAACCTGCGCCACTTTTTGCGCCAGTGGTACCAACTCTTCAAACTGGGCGCGGTGAACGTTGTGATAACGTTGCAGGATATGGTCAATCGTAGAATTGAAAGGCGCGGTTTCCCAAAGGGTAAAGTCAGTCATGGCTGTGTTCCTTTAAAGATTTATATTGGATGAATGTTAGGCGTAAGGATACACGCAGCTATCATCTTTGTATAGTTTTTTAATTGTTTAATTAATTGATAATAAAAGTTATTTTCAAATTTAAAATAACAAACAGGCCGTCTGAAACATAAGACTAAAGTTTCAGACGGCCTGTCCTTTTCTTAAATAATCCAACGATATAACGCAATCATCACCGGCATGGTTACCACACAAAGCAAGGTTGTCAGCCCGTAAATCGCGCTGGCTTTTTGGGCATTTTTGCCGTAAACAACCGCCATTTGGGTAACTGTCGAGGCGGCAGGCGAAGTCGTTGCCAAAAAGCTGATTAAAACAACCGTATCCGCATGCGCATCATGATGGGCAAAACCGCAAACTTTGACGGCAAAAAGCAATAATATCGGAATCAAAATCAACCTTAAAAAAGCAACAAGATACAGCCTCGGCGTCCACATAATCGAGCGCAGCGGCAAAGAAGCCAAAAGCATGCCCGCCACCAACATGGCAACCGGGCCAATCATGCCGCCTACTGTCGCCAAAGTATTATCGACAATATGCGGCAGCTTGATTTGAAAGGTAAACATCAGCAGCCCGACCAGCATGGATAAGATGTTGATATTGGTGAAAATGGTTTTCCAAGCCACATTGCCGCGGCCGCAAATCAACAGGCGCAGATGCGTCCAAAACAAAAACGTCTGCACCATGATAAAACCGCTGGTGTAAATCACCCATTCCGCACCAAAGACCGACATCACCAAAGGGATAATCAGGTTGCCCGAATTACTGTACACCGTCGCCGCGTGTTCAAGCGCATCGAGTTTGAACAAGTGCTTAAACAACCTGCCCAAAACAATCAACACCACATGGAAAAACACCGCCAGCATGACGGAAAGCTTCAGCCCTTCAATAATCTGCGGCGTATTGTCCATCTGAAAAGCGTGAATCATGACGGACGGGCTGATCAGATAAAGTGCGATAACAGAGAGCGTGTAGCTGTTTTCCGATTTCAACAGCCCGGCCTTCACCAAGGCCACACCCATCAAAACAATCAGCGTCAGCTCGGTAATTTTTCCGGCAAGCAGGAAAGAAGTTTCCATAATAAAAAAAGCGGCAAAAACGTTGATTTTACGCTTCTACCGCTTGGCATGCCAAATTCAGACGGCCTCAACATTCAAGGCCATCTGAAATTTTCTACCACAGATAGGTTACGCTGGCTCCACCGCCTGCACCACCCTTAGATGCGCCAACAGCCGAACCTTTCACCAGCCATCTGCCACTGGCGGATACTTTCGATACTCCGACAGCAAAACCGGCCTTTCCGCGCCAAACGCCGCTGCCAATGGATACTGCACCCTGTCCCGGCTGGTAAGCTTGTCCCAGATTACCCACCGCAATCGCAGCGGCAGAGCCGGCATCCGCACGGTCTTCCAGTTTTTTCATTTCTACGCGTGTTTCAGCTCGTATTTGATTGATTTGAGCAGCCACCGCCGACTCTTTTTGCTGACTGTCGGCCTGCCATCTTTCCGCAAGCCTTTTGACCTGAGCCACATTTACCGCATCCGTATCCTGAGTACCGGCAGCCACATGGGTAATTTGACGGCTGTCCTTTTCATTGCCAATCGAAACCGCGCCCAATGTCGATTTCCATGCCGTTTCTTCAGATTGACTTGCCGACTGTGTCGCAAAATCATAGCCTGCCTGCCCTGCAGCCGAATCTGCGATGCTTTGCGCACCCAGAGCCACTGCTTTCTCGGCTTTACCTTTGGCTTGGAAACCGAGTGCCAAAGATTTCTCTTCCAAAGCCGATGCGCCACCGCCGACTGCGGTACCACCTTCTTTACGCACGCTGGAGCTGGTGCCGACAGCCAGACCGTTCAAGGCCGTGGCGGAAGACTCAACACCCAAAGCTACACTGTTTACGGCATTCGATACCGCACGCGTACCGACCGCCACTGCTTGATAACCTTCTGCTTCAGCAGCCGATGCTAGTGCAAGTGATTGAGTCCCACGTGCTTTAGCTCGATCACCTAAGGCCGTTGCACTGAGCGCATCCGCCTCACTATCTCTGCCGATAGCTACTGCATCAATATTACTTGCCTGCGCGCCATTACCTACCGCAACGGCACGCAAAGCCGAAGCCTTGGACAGCAGGCCAACTGCAACAGATTGACCGCCAGAAGCAGCTGCTGCGCCACCGACTGCTACATCATTTGTTCCCTTGGCATGGGCCCGAAAGCCAACCGCCACCGACCGCAATGCCTCCGCCTTGGATTCACCACCCAAAGCGGTTGCGCTCAAACCGGAAGCGGCAGAATCATAACCCAAAGCAGCCGCCTTATAGCCACCTGCTTTAGCCTTGTCGCCAACTGCAGTGGCATTTTCGCCCGATACGGATTCTTTACCGACAGCCAAAGAACCCGTCTTGTGCATGGTTCCGGCAACGATACCTCCGTCCGCATACGCAGTACCGAAAAAAAGCGCTAAAGCCAAACACAAAGGACTGAGCGATACATTCAGTTTCATCTTTATATTCTCCATTTTTTAAATATTAAAAATATCCCATTCAATCATATTAATACTTTTGAACTAGTTATATTGTATATATTTTTATTCTCATATTAAATAATTCGGATAAATATTTTGATTTATGTCATAAATTTCAAACATCCTGGCAAATGTTCTTGGCCATCTTTCTAAACAGCCATCAGTTTCAGACGGCCTGAAGCCTTTTTCCAACAACCCGACATAATTTGCCCTACCGCAAAGCAAATCAATATAAATCTGTCCGTATATCCGCTATAATCAGCCATTTTATTCAAACAGGAAACATCATGTCCCCCAGCCGTTTCAATCAAACGGGCCCCAAAATCGGCCTGAGCGTACGCCTTGCAGAAACCCAAGCTGAAATCGATGCCGCCCAAAGATTGCGCTATCAGGTTTTTGCCCAAGAGTTGGGGGCGGAAATCGAAAGCGATGACGGCCGTGATGTCGATCCTTATGATGAGCATTGCCACCACCTGCTTGCCTTCGACGATGCAACCGGCGAAGTTATCGGCTGCTACCGCCTGATCACCGAAGAAACCGCGAAAAAAGTCGGCGGCTGGTACAGCGAGCATGAATTCGACCTTGAGCCTTTGAAAGACATTCTGCCGCAAACCGTCGAACTCGGTCGCGCCTGCACCCACCCGGACTACCGCAACGGCGGCTTGGTCATGCTGTTGTGGACCGGTTTGGTCAAATTCATGAAAGACGAAAACCTGCGCTTTATGATTGGTTGCGGCAGTATCGAAATGCGCGACGGCGGCAACGATGCGGCGGGCCTGTATCATGCTTTGAAAGACAAATACCTCGCTCCGGAACAATGGCGCGTCAAACCACTCAACCCGCTCAAATGGGACAGCATCACGCCGTCTGAAAATCCGCCTGTACCCGCACTGATCAAAGGCTATCTCAAAGCAGGCGCGTGGTTTTGCGGCGAGCCTTGCGTCGATGAAGCATTCAACTGCGCGGATGTGCTGATCATGATGGACATCACGAAACTGAGCGACCGCTATCTGCAAAAATTCGCCCCCCGCCCATAAACGTCAGGGCACACAGGCCGTCTGAAAGTGCGAGTCCAGCCTTTCAGACGGCCTGAAACGATTCAAACCCACACGCCCGACACACACAAACACTCCCCCTTTGACATGACTGCCAAACTACGCTTCGCCTTCCGTCTTCTCTGTATTGCCGGCTGCCTTTTGTACGGCATGGCCGAAATGTTTTTTCTGTTTCCCTTTTACAGCAGCAAACGCAAACTGCGCGCAATCCAATTATGGTCGCTGCGCGTACTCGCTTCCTGCGGCATGAAACTGCAAACCTTCGGCACGCCGCCGCAAGAAGGCCGCGGCCAAATGCTTATCAGCAACCATATTTCATGGTTGGACATTATGGCGGTCAACGGTGCTTTCCCCGGCCGTTTCGTGGCTAAAGACGATGTAGCCAAATGGCCGGTGGTCGGTTATCTCGCTACACAGGCGCAAACGGTTTACGTCTCGCGCAACCGCGGCATCAAAGGCAATTCCGCCAAAATTGCAGGCGTGACCGAAGCACTAAAAAACGGCGATACCGTCACCATTTTCCCCGAAGGCACCAGTACCGAAGGCCGTGAAATCCTGCCGTTCAAACCCAGCTTTTTTCAGACGGCCTATGATGCAGGCGTACCGATTATTCCGGTACTCTGCCGCTATCCGAATCCGGACGGCAGTAGCCCTAATCCGCACACTGCCTACTACGGCGACATCAGCCTTTGGCAATCTATCTGCATGGTCATCAGCCAACCTTCCAGCACGGTCGAGCTGCATTTCCTCGATCCGATTGAAGCGGGAGAAGACCGCTACGCTACCGCGCTTCACGTACACGCCCTGTTGAGCGAAAAGCAAAAACGGTTGGGCTGATCAAAAAAAGGCCGTCTGAATGTTCAGACGGCCTTTTCCATTATCTTATGTCTTAAGATGAATATTGTACCGAATCGCTACCGCTTTTCTTTTGAATAAATTCAATTTTGTAGCCGTCCGGATCTTCGACAAACGCAATCACAGTCGTGCCATGTTTCATCGGACCGGCTTCACGCACCACTTTGCCGCCCATTTCTTTGACACGTTCGCACGCGGCGTAAGCATCATCGACTTCAATCGCGATGTGGCCGTAAGCATCGCCTAAATCGTAAGATTCGGTATCCCAGTTGTGGGTCAGTTCCAAAACAGTATGGTCCGCCTCATCGCCATAACCGACAAAAGCCAAAGTAAAACGGCCTTCAGGATAATCACGGCGGCGCAGCAGTTGCATGTTCAATACGTTTTGATAGAAATCCAAAGAGCGTTCGAGATTGCCAACACGCAACATAGTATGAAGCAAGCGCATGATTTTGTTCCTTTCTGAATTATGTTTGGTCATGGATTATAACATATCGGGCATTTACCCTCCTCAACTTAGAAAATGCCGATACTTAAACCATATAAAAATGAAGCGTATCCCCTATCGCCATTTGAATTTAATTTATTAACAAGCACACCGACTGACTAAATTGCTATAATCGCCACACTTACAACACAACACTTCAAACCGTCATGAAAACCTTTGTTCTTCCAGATACCCGCCCTTATCCGCAGAGCCCTATCAAAAACTACCTTCTGCTCAATGCCTATCAGCTGGCGCACAACTCCTCCTCCGCATCACGCAAACTTTCGGCCGGCCAACTGCAAACCGAAATCCGTACCATGCTCAGCCAAAACCATTACATCAACCTTTCATTGGCGATGACCATGGCGCCCGATGTCGGCACTTACACCAGCCTGATTCAAAGCGTGGGCGAAGTACTGAAGGCAGAAAACGATAACGAAGCCCAATGGTTTGCCCTGCCTGTCGTTTTGGTCGCCGGTTGCAAAAAAGAACAAACCCTGCCGCTCACGCTGCCTACCGAAGCCCTCTTCGCCTGTCTGCAAAACTACCCCAACCTGCGCGCCCTTACGCAAAACACGCAATGGCTGCCCTACCTCGTCCAATCGACCGACTTGAGCAGCGTTACCCCGGGCGAGTGGTTCCAAGCCAAGCAAAACGATGAAGCGGCAGGCGCATTCCTGCAAAAATTCGAATACAAACCATTGACGCTGCCCGAAGGTCAATCCGTCCATGTGGTTTACGCGCTGGGCTACGGCAATAAAGACATTCAGACGGCCTTGGGCCTCAACCTGCAACAGGCGGGCCTGCCATTAATGCAGGTTTGGCAAGAACATCTCGCCCTCGACGGCGTTACCCTCTTTACCAACCCGCTCTCGCCCAATACGCCGCTTGACGCGCTTACCGACGGCAGCCACACCCGCCAACGCATGGCCATGGACGTTTTTGCCACCAACGCCATCCGCGCCATCCGTATGCAAAGCCCGCGTGTCGGCGTTGTTGCCGCAGCAAAAGCGGATGGCAAGCTCCAGTTCAGCTTCAACGCGACAGACAGCGCGTTTGAAATCGTTCCGCAGACCTTCACTTGGGAGCTGGCCTCAACCGACAATATCGCCATCGTTCAGCAAAACTTCCTCGACCTGATGGCCGAATGCCGAATCGAGCACCTCTACCTGCTGCACAACCCATTGGGCGAAAACGAGAACATCCCTACTTATGCCCAAGCGTTGAAACTGGAAGGCCACAATCCTTTCTTCAGCCATGTAAACTAAGTTGAAAATGCAACACGCCAAGACCGTCTGAAAACGGTTTAGCGTGTTGCATTGATTTTCAAACCTTACCGCTCATTTTCACGCATATGAAAACCCACAAAATCCTTTTCGTCTGCCTCGGCAACATCTGCCGCTCCCCCATGGCCGAATACGTCCTGCGCCATCGCGCCCGCGAAGCAGGCATGGGCAATGCCATCATTACAGCCAGCGCAGGCACATCAGGCTGGCACGACGGAGAAGACATGCACGAAGGCACGCGCTGCGCACTCAAGCAACACGGCATCGACCCGTCAGGCTTTACCAGCAGCAAAATCAAACCCAGCGATGCCGAGCATTTCGACTACATCATCGTGATGGACGACAACAACCTCAGAGAAACCGAAAAGCAGCTCGGTTTCCACCCCGGCAAAATCTTCAAACTGACCGACCTTATCCCCGACTCAGGTTACAACCACGTTCCCGATCCGTGGTACACAGGCAACTTTGACGAAACCTACCGTCTGGTCGATGCCGGCAGCTTGGCCTTATTGGAAAAATTGAAACAGGCTTAAACCGGCTTTAACAATAAAAGGCCGTCTGAACAGGTATCCGCAAAAGCCATGCTTTCGTGATTACCTGTTCAGACGGCCTTTATTGATCACCGCAATCAACCTACGCGATAAAACGCCAGACTGCCCAATAAATTCGGCAGATGTTTAATCTGTTTATTGCCCGTCATGACCGCACGCTCAAGCACGCGGATTTTGTTTTTGGCGCACAATAAATCGAAGTCTTTGAGGGTACACCAATGGATATTGGGCGTATCGTACCAATGATACGGCATCCGCTCGGAAACCGGCATATGGCCACCGATGGCGATTTGAAAGCGGTTGCGCCAGTAGCCGAAGTTAGGGAAGCTGACGATGGCCTGCTTGGCTACGCGCATCAGGCAACGCAGGATTTTTTCCGTGTTCTGCATCGCCTGAATGGTTTGGCTCAAGACAATCACATCAAAACTTTGATCGCCAAAAGCCACCAAACCTTCTTCCAAATCGGCTTGAATGACGTTCACGCCGCGGGATATGGCGGCAATCACACTGTCGGTATCGATTTCAACGCCGTAGCCGGTGCAATTTTTATGTTCCACCAACGCGGCCAACAGTTCGCCGTCGCCGCAGCCTAAATCAAGTACGCGGCTGCCTTCGGGTATCCAATCGTAAATGAGTTGCAAATCGTCGCGCAGATTCATTTTTGGCAGTCCTTATAAACGTTGTTCATGTAAGCGGCAACCGCGCGGATATAGGCTTCATCTTCCATCAAGAAGGCATCGTGGCCGTGATTGGATTTGACTTCAATGTATTGCACGGATTTTTGCGCGGCGATTAATGCCTTGACCAATTCATGCGAACGTTGCGGCGAGAAGCGCCAGTCAGTGCTGAAGCTGGCAACAAAAAACTTGGCTTGCACATTCTCTACGGCGCGCGTGAGGTTGTGGCCGTAATCGGCGGCCGGGTCGAAGTAGTCGAGTGCCTTGGTCATCAGCAGATAAGTATTGGCATCGAAACGGCCGACAAACTTGTCGCCTTGATAGCGCAGATACGATTCCACTTCAAATTCAACGCCATAGCCATATTGATAGCCGTCTGATTTTAAATCGCGGCCGAATTTTTTACCTAAGCCGTCTTCGGCAAGATAGGTGATGTGCCCCATCATGCGCGCAATACGCAAACCGCGTGAAGGAACGGTATGATGGCTACGGTAATTGCCTTCATGGAAATCAGGATCGGTCAAAATAGCCTGACGGGCAACATCGTTAAACGCGATGTTTTGAGTGGAAAGTTTAGGCGCAGAAGCGATAACGAGCGCGTGTGCAACGCGTTCAGGCAAAGAAATCGTCCATTGCAATGCCTGCATACCGCCCAAGCTGCCGCCAACAATGGCCGCCCATTTTTGAATGCCGAGGTAATCGGCAAGCATGGATTGGGACTTCACCCAGTCTTTGACGGTTACAACCGGAAAATCCGCGCCATATTCGTGGCCGGTTTCAGGATTTTCGGACAAAGGGCCGGTACTGCCGTCGCAGCCGCCCAAGTTATTCAAACCGACAACGAAAAAGCGTTCGGTATCGATGGGTTTGCCGGGGCCGACCATATTGTCCCACCAGCCGGCGTATTTATCCTCCGCACTGTGCTTGCCGGCAACGTGATGATTGCCTGACAGGGCGTGGCAGATAAGGACGGCATTGCTTTTGTCGGCATTGAGTGTGCCGTAGGTTTCAATCATCAGATCGAAACGAGGTAAGGTTTTGCCGTTTTCCAGAGCAAGCGGTGTGTCAAACGGGATTTTCTGGGGCGTTACAATGCCCACTGAGGCATTTGTTGTCATTTGTAATTTCCAAGTGAAGCGGCAAAAGGGGTATTATAACGTTTCGTCTTTGTTTTGTGCATGAGGCTTCAGACGGCCTGCCCTGATTAAAGGCAATATTTTTGGGAGAATGTAGGATGATAGGCAGGCTTTTGCGATTTTTTTTCTTTTGCGCCATAGCAGCATTGATTGTGAACCGTTTGTTCAGCCGCAAACAAAAACGCACCATTCGGGAAATCGCCAAAATCAGCGCATGGGTATTGCTGGGCGCGGCGGCCGCTACGCTGTTTTGGTATCTGATGATGCTGTTTTTCAAGCATATTCCCAATTCTTATTGAAATAAAATATAAAAGGCCGTCTGAAAACCTTAATCCAGCGTTTTCAGACGGCCTTTTGATGTTCAAACTTAAAACAGCTCTTCCGGAATCTTGCAAACCGGAATCGGATTGACTTTGTGCTGCATGGCTTTGTGCAATCGGGTATAGATTGCCAAAACTTCGCGCTGTCTGCCCTCAAAATCTTCAGGCTTGTGGCTGTCGTACACGCTCATCGCCCATTCGAGTTCTGGATAAGATGCGCCCATTTGTTCTTCATCGGTACGCTCGGTATCCCAAAGTCCGTCCGTCGGTACAGCTTTTTGAATATCCTCCGACACGTCCAGCTCGGCTGCCAACGCATACACTTGAGTCTTAGTCAAATCGGCAATCGGGCTGATGTCCACGCCGCCATCGCCGTATTTGGTGAAGAAACCGACGCCGAAATCTTCAATTTTGTTGCCTGTCCCCGCCACCAGCAAACCATGAAGCTGGCCGTAATAATAAAGCGTCGTCATGCGCAGGCGGCTGCGTGCATTGGCAAGTGCCAGCTGTTTGTTGGGAAATTCGGTTTCGCTGACATCAACAGTATCTGCGAAAATATCGAAAGTTTGGGTCAAATCAACGCTTTGCGCTTTTACATTGGGATAACGCTGTTTCAGACGGCCCATGTGTTCTTGCGCGCGGTTGACTTGGTCGGATTTCTGACGTATCGGCATTTCCAAAAACAAAACCGACAAACCGGTTTGCGCGGCAAGTGTGGAAACCACGGCAGAATCGATGCCGCCGGATACGCCGACGACAAAACCTTTGGCACGCGCCTGCTCGGCGTAATCTTTGAGCCATTGAACAATATGGCGGATGATGGCTTGGGTTTGCATAGGGATAAATGTTCGCTTCAAATAAAACGAATGATAGCCTGATTTGCACTTGTCTGAAAGACGACAGGGTATAATGCCCTTTTTATTTCTTGCACGCACACCATGTCCAAACCCATCCTTCTGCGCTGGCTCGTTGTCTGCCTGATTCCGCTCGCCACCCTCTTGTGGTTTGCCCTCAACCCGCCCGAAGACAAAACGCAACACCTCATCAACGGCATCATCCTTGCCTGCGAAGCCACGTTCCTATTCAAGTTCGTCCTCTTTGATGTCATCAAACACCACCTCAAACAAGAGCCTGAACTGAAACGGCAAAGCATTTGGATGTTTATCCCGATTGTTTTGCTGATTGTTTATTTGTTCCACTATTTCGGCGCATTCTGATGTTTTCAGACGGCCTTGGGCATATTTTTTCCATGAACACCACCCCACCTTATACCTGCTGGATTTTCTGCAACGTCATCGACAACTTCGGCGACATCGGCGTTTCATGGCGGCTGGCGCGTGTTTTGCAACGCGAACTCGGCTGGCAAGTGCATTTATGGACAGACGACTTCCCCTCCCTTCAGGCACTCTGCCCTGACTTGGCCTCGATTCCCAATATCCATCAAGGCATCGGCATTCACGCTTGGCAAGCCGACCATGCCGAAGATACCGATACAGCCCCTACCCCCGACATCGTCATCGAAACCTTCGCCTGCGAACTGCCCGACAACGTTCAAACCATCATCCGCCGACACCAACCGCTTTGGCTCAACTGGGAATACCTCAGCGCGGAAGACAGCAACGAAAGGCTGCACTTAATGCCCTCGCCCCAGGCCGGCGGCATACAGAAATATTTTTGGTTTATGGGTTTCAGCGAAAAAAGCGGCGGCCTGCTGCGCGAACGCGATTATGCCGAATCTGCCGGATTTGATACGGAAGCCTTACGCCGACAACTTAAACTTCCCGCCAAAACTGCCCCCGAATGGCTGCTTTTCGGCTATCAAAGCGATATTTGGGCAAAATGGCTGACCATGTGGCAACAGGCCGGCCAACCCATAACCCTGCTGCTGGCAGGTACACAAATCATCGCCAGCCTGAAAAACGGCGGCCTAGTGCCGCAAAATGCCCTGCTTGAAGACGGCGATATGTATCAGAGCGAACACGTTACCCTGATCAAAACCCCTTTTGTCCCCCAACAGAATTTCGATAAACTACTCAACCTTGCCGACGGCGCCGTCATACGCGGCGAAGACAGCTTTGTTCGCGCCCAGCTTACCGGAAAACCTTTCTTTTGGCACATCTATCCGCAAGAAGAAAATATCCATCTCGACAAACTGCACGCGTTTTGGGACAAAGCGCATCAGGTTTATCCGGATGTTGTCACCACGGCACACCGCTGCCTTTCCGATGAACTCAACAACGGAGAAGCACTCAGCGACAGCCAACGCCTACAGGCATGGCAAACCCTGACGGCACATCAAAATGAATGGCGGCAAAGCGCGGCAAAATGGCGGAATGGGCTTTTTGCCCAAAAAAGTGCCGTTGAAAAACTTGCCGCTTTTATTTCAAAGCACAAAAAAATACGCTAAAATAGCGCGTTTTATTACAACCGATTTGATTGGAAAACTACAATGAAAACAGCACAAGAACTGCGCGCCGGCAACGTATTTATGGTTGGCAACGACCCTATGGTTGTTCAAAAAACTGAATACATCAAAGGCGGTCGCTCTTCCGCCAAAGTCAGCATGAAACTGAAAAACCTGCTGACTGGTGCCGCTTCCGAAACCATTTACAAAGCCGACGACAAATTCGACGTCGTAATCTTGTCCCGCAAAAACTGTACTTACAGCTACTTTGCCGACCCAATGTACGTCTTCATGGACGAAGAATTCAACCAATACGAAATCGAAGCCGACAACATCGGCGACGCGTTGAAATTCATCGTTGACGGCATGGAAGACGTATGCGAAGTAACTTTCTACGAAGGCAACCCAATCTCCGTAGAATTGCCTACCATCATCGTTCGCGAAGTTGAATACACCGAGCCTGCCGTTAAAGGCGATACCTCCGGCAAAGTGATGAAAACCGCACGTCTGGTCGGTGGCACTGAAATCCAAGTGATGTCTTACATCGAAAACGGCGACAAAGTCGAAATCGATACCCGTACCGGCGAATTCCGCAAACGTGCTTAATCAGCCCGTAAAACAAAAAGGCCGTCTGAATATTCAGACGGCCTTTTTCTCAATCTGCCTTATTGTTTCTTCAAGCCCTTGGCTTCGACAGTCGCAATTGTACCGTCAATACCTTTGCTCTTAATCAGCTCGCCAAATTGGTTGCGGTATACCGTTACCAAGCTGGTACCGTCCACGCGGATGTTGTAAATCTTATACGCACCGCCGCTTTGATAAAGCTGATAGGCCACTTCATACTTAGTACCTTTTTTGGTCTGAATTTCCGAGAAAACGTCAAACTTATTGCCGTTTGCCGTCATCTTCGGCAACAGGCGCACATTTGCATCCGCCGCGCCAATTAACGCGGAATGCGAGTACATCGCAATGATCATATCTTTGAATGCACGGATAAAATCGGTTTTCTGTTTGGCAGAAAATTCACGCCATGGCGCACCAACCGCCAAAGCCGAAATACGCTCATAATCCAAGTAACGGTTGGCATACTGCTCAACCTGTTTCACACGTTGCGCTTCTGTCAAAGACGTATTGCGTGCAATTTTCAACACAGCATCAATGTTCTGCTGCATCTGCTTTTGCGCCGGATGCGTTTCCGCTGCCACATAAGGCGCGGCAATTACCATCGGTGCAGCCACAATCAAAGACTGAAGAAAACGGTTCATGACGATATCCATCCAAAATAAAACCGCATTGTAAAAACAATCTATTCCAAAAAACTTAATTCTTTGTAAAAGCAGTCATGAGCAATGAAAAATCCTGCAATTAAATTTCAGACGGCCTGATAAAAATAAGATAACATATGAACGCTATTTTAAAAGGAAAAAGCCATGCCCTACGTCAACATCAAAGTAACCGGTGGCAGCGAAGCCCCGAATGCAGAGCAAAAAGCCGAATTAATCCGCGGCGTAACCGAATTACTCTCACGCGTTCTCAACAAAAACCCTGAGACAACCGTCGTCGTCATTGACGAAATCGATATGGACAACTGGGGCATAGGCGGAAAAAGCGTGACGGTTCGCCGTGCCGAAGCGCTCAATAAATAAGCTTTGGCCGTCTGAAACCCTTTTAATTTCCCCGCAAAAAGAGTACATTTGTCCCATTGTTTACAATTTTACGGAACACACATCATGGAGAAATTTCCCAAATCGTCCAAGCTGGACCACGTTTGCTATGACATCCGCGGCCCGGTTCATAAAAAAGCCCTGCAACTGGAAGAAGAAGGCAACAAAATCCTCAAGCTCAATATCGGCAATCCTGCCCCATTCGGCTTTGAAGCGCCTGATGAAATCTTGGTTGACGTGATCCGCAACCTGCCGACCGCGCAGGGCTATTGCGATTCCAAAGGGCTGTATTCCGCCCGAAAAGCCATCGTTCACTATTACCAAACCAAAGGTCTGCTCGACGTTACCGTCAACGACGTTTACATCGGCAACGGCGTGTCCGAGCTGATTACCATGTCCATGCAGGCATTGCTCAACGACGGCGATGAAATCCTAATTCCTGCGCCTGACTATCCACTGTGGACCGCCGCTGCGACACTGGCAGGCGGCAATGTGCGTCATTATTTGTGCGACGAAGAAAACGACTGGTTCCCGAATCTGGCCGATATAGAAGCCAAAATTACGCCGAAAACCAAAGCCATCGTCGTCATCAATCCCAACAACCCTACCGGCGCGGTGTACAGCAAAGAAATCCTGCTGGAAATTGCCGAACTGGCGCGGAAACACGGCCTGATTATTTTTGCCGACGAAATTTACGATAAAATTCTTTACGATAATGCCGTACACCATCACATTGCCGCCCTCGCCCCCGACTTGCTGACCATTACCTTTAACGGCCTCTCCAAAGCCTACCGCGTGGCCGGCTTCCGCCAAGGCTGGATGGTGCTCAACGGTCCGAAACATCATGCCAAAGGCTATATCGAAGGCCTCGATATGCTCTCTTCCATGCGTCTTTGTGCCAATACGCCGATGCAACACGCCATTCAGACGGCCTTGGGCGGCTATCAAAGCATCAACGAGTTTATCCTGCCTGGCGGCCGCCTGTTGGAACAACGCAATAAAGCATGGGAACTAATCAACCAAATCCCCGGTGTTTCCTGTGTCAAACCGATGGGCGCGATGTATATGTTCCCTAAAATCGATACCGAAATGTACGGCATTCAAGATGACATGAAATTCGTCTACGACTTGCTCGTACGTGAAAAAGTCTTGTTCGTCCAAGGCACAGGCTTCAACTGGATACGCCCCGACCACTTCCGTATCGTTACCCTGCCGCCCGTTCATCAAATCGAAGAAGCCATGGACAAACTCAAACGCTTCTTGCAAAACTACCATCAATAAACCTAAACTAAACAGGCCGTCTGAAAAAGCAAACTGCTGTTCAGACGGCCTTTTCAATCAATCGGCAACTTGGCAAAGCACGCTGACATGCGTATAATCGACTTTTCCTATCTGGGGGCGATCTTGGTTTCGACGGGGGTTGCAAAGCAGATGCGGGCATACCGGGGTCTCAGATTTCCCGTAAAACACTGAATTTAAATAGTCGCAAACGACGAAACTTACGCACTGGCCGCTTAAGGCCTGCCGTTGCAGCAGTTGGTCAATGGGCTGTGTAGCGCAAGCTACCGCAACGTCATTCTACATTGACTGGTTTTCTGTCGGGTTACTTGGCAGGAAACGAGATTTAAGGTAACTGGTTCCCTGAAGGCCTGTTGGTCGGCATGATGAGGACGAGATTCTAAATAGACACAACTAAGTATGTAGAACGCTCTGTAGAGGACTTTCGGACGGGGGTTCGATTCCCCCCGCCTCCACCAGATTTGAAGCGCAAACTCCTGATATAAAAAGGTTTGCGCTTTTTTATAAACTTAAACAGGCCGTCTGAAACTTTTCAGACGGCCTGTTTTGGTCTCAACTATCTGAGTGAAAAAACTTTTTCTTTCGATACATTACCAATAGCGCTTTAACAAAGATTTCAGCCTTACATTTTTCTATCTGATTTCATATTCATTTTACGATGAGGTCTAACCGTTACACTCAATGGCAGATGATCTGACAAATGCTGCCAGTCTTTACTGTTGTGGATTTCAGAATCGATGACATCAAGGTTGCGAGTGTAAATGCGGTCGAGGCTGAGGATGGGTAGGCGCGAAGGGAAGGTTTTGGGGCGTTTGCCTGTATTATCGACAAATACTTCGTTCAAATCTAATGCCCTGCCCAGCTCACGCGCTGATTTCTGCCGCCAGTCATTGAAATCGCCGGCGATAATCAACGGGCTTTCCGGACGAATATATCGGCCAACGTAGTCACTGATGGCTCGGTATTGTTTAAGGCGGTCCGGCTCGCGCAAGTTGAGGTGGACACACAAACACACCAGCGGATCTTCCCAGCCTTCAGGCACGACTTCGCAATGCAACAGGCCGCGTTGTTCGAGTTTGTTGACGCTAATGTTGAGGTTGTTTTCCGTTTTCAGCGGCAGGCGGCTGAGAATGGCGTTGCCGTGATGGCGTTTAGGATAGACGGCATTTTTACCGTAGCTGCGATGATAATCGAGGCTGTCGCCGATGATGTCATAATGCGGTGCATCAGGAAAGTTGGTACGGCGGCTTCTGTTGAGATGTTGTCCTTGGACTTCTTGTAAAAACAAAACGTCCGAACCCAATGCACCCAGCGCGTCAGCCATGCGGTTGACCTGCACTTTACGGTTGAGCGCAGACATGCCTTTGTGCATATTGTAGGAAGTAATGGTAACTGGACGGGGAGACATGATGTGTGATGAAGCGGTTTATTTGTTTCAGTATAGCACCGGAGCGTGTGGTTTTACGGCAATTTTGGTTATACTTGTTTAAAGAATAAAACGGCGTTTTGACAGGGAATTTCCCAATCAAAACGCCTTCTGTTTTTCAGATGGCCTTGCGTTCGAATTAGTTGTTGATTACTTCAACGTTAGTTTCAAAAGTAACGGTGTGTTGATATTTAGATGCTGTTTTGCGTTTCGGATAAGGATATTTGGAAACGCTTTTCACTGCGCGTTCGTCCATTTCAGGATTGCCGCTGGATTGAATGATATTCACGCGGTCGACATTACCGGCAGGAGTTGTGAAGACATCCATCAAAACGGTTTTAACGCTGCCGTTTTGCGCTTTCATGGCTTCCAGAGTTTCGGTATCGGCTGCTTGTGCAGTACCGAATACAGCGGCAAACAACAGGGCTTAGGCGAGGAGTTTAGTCGTTTTCATGTTTTAGTCCTTATTAGGGTTGTGGTTAGGTTAAATATTTCAGACGGCCTGATTGATCGTTATTTGAAATTCAAAATCGGCCAACCTTTTGCATTGGCTTCTTTTTCCAGCTCGGCATCCGGATTGACAGCAACAGGTTCGTCCACGATACGCAGCAACGGCAAATCGTTTTTGGAGTCGCTGTAAAAATAAACCTTACCGTAGCTTTCAAAGGTCTCGCCGCGCTCGGCAAGCCATTGGTTCAATCGGGTAATTTTGCCTTCTTTCAGGCTGGGCGTACCGACATAGTTGCCGGTATATCGGCCGTCTTCGCCGGTTTCAAGCTGTGTGCCGATAATGTTGTGAATACCGAAAAGATGACAGATAGGGGTAATGATGAATTCGTTGGTCGAAGAAATAACCAACATTTCGTCGCCTGCCATTTGATGGCTTTGCACCAACATACGCTGCATCGGTGAAATATGCGGAACAATATATTCGGCCATAAACTCACGATGAAACTCAGCCAATTCTTCCTTGCTGAAACGGGCTAAAGGCGCGAGATGGAATTTGAGGAAGGCATCAATATCAAGACAACCGTTTTGATAATCTTGGTAGAACTTTTCATTTTGAGCCTCGGTTTCAGCCGCATCGACTATGCCTTTTTTAATCAGGTATTGCGGCCAGGAGTGATCCGAATCGGTATTGATCAAAGTATTGTCGAGGTCGAAAATGGCAAGGTTTTTCATTGGGTTTCCTGTTGTTTTAAAAGCTGGCGCAAAAGCGGCAAAGTAATGCGCTTGCCCATCATAACGGCGTAGTTGTCGAGGGTATCGAGCATCTGCATCAGGCTGTCCATATCGCGCCGCCAATGGTTCAGCAGGTATTCGAAGATTTCCGGGTCGATGGTTACCTGACGGGCGGCCGCCATGCTGACGAGCGCATCGATTTTTTCCCGGTCGGTCAGCGGTTTGACTTCGTAAACCAAGCAATACGCCATGCGTGTGCGCAGGTCTTCTCGGATAACGAGCTGCTGCGGCGTATATTCGGAACTCAAAAGCAAAAAGCCTTTGCCGCTGTTGCGGAAGCGGTTGAAGATGGCAAACAGTAAAGCCTGTTCTTCATTATTAAGTTTTTCGATTTGGTCAATGGCAAGATATTCCGCATCCAACGCAGCTTCTGTCAGCGGCGTGGCGGCGGCATCAATATAGAGGGCATTTCGTCCGGCATCGAGCGCCTGTGCAACCCACGCCCGCAAGAGATGGCTTTTGCCTGCGCCTTCTTCGCCCCAAACATAGATAAATTGCCCATGTTTGTGCTGCAACACATACACCAGCTCGGCATTTTCTGTTCCCAGAAATTTGTCGAAGCCGGGATAATCATGGCTGGCAAAATCGAAGATGAGCTGGTTCACAAAGGCGCACCGGTTAGGTTGAAATCGGCTTTATTTTACGTTGTTTTGCCGTCCACCATCAAGGATAAAGGCCGTCTGAAGCCTATACCTGCAACATATCTGCACTTCTAAACATATCTTGATGCGCTTACGGCATTGGTTTTATTCCGCTTTGGTTTTACAATGTCGAACTTCTCGCCGAAACATTTGTCTGTTCTTTTTCAGACGGCCTTTTTATTTGGGGAACCTTAGTGATTTCTACCCTTATTGATTTCATCCTCCATATCGACCAACACCTTGTCCACCTCTCCGCCCAATACGGCCCGTGGATTTACGCGATTTTGTTTGTTGTGATTTTCTGCGAAACCGGTTTGGTCGTAACGCCATTTTTGCCCGGCGACTCGCTGCTGTTTGCTGCCGGCGGTATTGCGGCCATCGGCGGCATGAACATCCACGTCATAGTATTGCTGCTCTTAGCGGCCGCCATTTTAGGCGATGCGGTCAACTTTATGATTGGCAAGTATTTTGGACAAAAACTGTTTGCCAACCCGGATTCCAAAATTTTCCGCCGTTCGTATTTGGAAAAAACCCATGCTTTTTATGAAAAACATGGCGGCAAAACCATCATCATTGCCCGCTTTGTGCCGATTGTGCGGACGTTTGCGCCATTTGTCGCAGGCATGGGCGATATGCACTACGGCACGTTTATCCGTTACAACATTATCGGCGCAGTGTTGTGGGTATTGTCGTTTTCCTATGCAGGCTACTTCTTCGCCAACATCCCCGTCGTCAAAAACAATCTGGGCTTAGTCATGGCGGCAATCATCGTGATTTCGATTTTACCCGCGGTAGTCGAAGTCATCCGTGCCAAACTTAACGCCAAAAAATAACAATCAATCGAAAAGTTTGAAAGTTTAAACACATCAAGGAATTGCCATGCCGTTGCTGTCTATTGAGTTTGCGGTATTCTTTATCGCATTTTTGCCGCTGTACTGGGCATTTGCACGTTTGCCGCAAGTTCAAAACGTTTTACTTTTGGTTGCCGGACTGGGCTGGCTTTACCGTATCGACCCTATTTTTGCCGCGCTGATTTTGGTTTACTCGTCTGTGGTTTACCTGGTCAGCGTGCTGATGTTTTCTGAAAACGAGAATATCCGCAAATTTTGGCTGGGTTGCGGTATTTCAGCGGCATTGACTGTTTTGTGTTTCTTCAAATATTTCGACTTTTTCCGCCCGATTATTCAGCAATATACGGGGCAAAGCGCCGTCATCGACATCCTTTTGCCTTTGGGCTTGTCTTATTACACTTTCCAATCGCTGGCTTACTTGGTGTATTGCTACCGTGAGCCTAAGGGAGACCGTTTTGAATGGCACGAGCTCCTGCTTCATCTGAGCTTCTTCCCCACCATCACATCCGGTCCGATTATCCGTGCGGCCGCTTTTAAAAGTATAGACGGCGAACAAGCGGGCGCATTGGCGCAAATCCGCACCAAACAGGCGCGCCAGCTGATTTATCCGGCGTTAGCGGTCGGCCTGATTGTATTGGGCATTGCCAAAAAGTGGTGGCTTGCCGGCGTATTGGCGGAAGGCTGGGTATCGCCTGTTTTTGAAAATCCGGCCCAGTTCGACGGCTGGGGCGTGTTGTCTGCAATTTATGGCTACACCTTCCAACTCTTTTTCGACTTTTCCGGCTACTCGGATTTGGTCATCGGCTTGGCCATGCTGCTCGGCTTCCAGCTACCGAAAAACTTTGCCGCACCGCTTCGCGCCATCAACATCCGCGACTTCTGGGACAGATGGCACATCAGCCTGTCCACTTGGATCCGCGACTATATCTATATCCCTTTGGGCGGCAGCAAAAAAGGCTTCGGACGCACCCAGCTCAATCTGATGATTGCCATGTTACTTTCCGGCATTTGGCATGGCTACGGCTGGAGCTTTTTGATTTGGGGCGCGCTGCACGGTTCGGCTTTGGTGTTCCTTAACTGCGGCGATAAAATCGTCGGCCGCAATGCCTTAGGCCGTCTGAAAATCGGCAAACCGCTTGCCTGGCTGTTTACCTTCCATTTCGTTTGTTTCGCTTTTGTTGTGTTCAACAGCGCAACGCTTGCCGATACGGAAATGCTGTTCAGTGCATTATTTGCCAATGACAAAGGTTGGAACACGCCTCTGCCGACCGACCTCATGTTGCTGGGTACATTTGCGATGATGCTTTTGCTGTACCCGTATTTACTTCGCTTATTTGAAGCATCGGTAAAAGGCTTGGACAAACTGCCTGCATGGCTGTGGTTTATCCCCATCACGCTTATCCTCACCCTGATTATCATCTTCGCCCCGTCCGGCATTCCCGGCTTTATTTACGCCAACTTCTAAGGAGCAGAACATGAAACGCTTTATCTCCCTGTTTGTTTCGATTCTGCTCAGTGCGGTTGCGCTGACGTGGTTTTCCCAAAACTCCATCAATGCCTATTGGCAGCAGACCTATCATGAAAGCAGTCCGCTTGAGCCTTTATCCGAATACGCTTGGTGGCGTATCGGTGCAGATTGGCAACAAAAAGCCTACGAATTTTCAGACGGCCTGAAAGCTTCACTGGAAACAGAAGACGCTTTGGCCTCGGAAGACTCTGGCATTGAAACAGCAAGGCCGTCTGAAAATACGGAAAACATTAAAGTATCAGACAATCAAAAAGGCTCTGCTGCTTCCGATGCGGCTAACAATACGGATACCGCCGCCAGCGAGCCAAGCAATCAGGTTGATCAGTCGGCAACACAGGTCGTGTTGAAAAAAGGTAATAAAGTTTTATTTGCCGGCGACTCGCTGATGCAGGGCGTTGCACCTTTCGTACAAAAACACCTCAAGCAAGAATATGGCGTACAATCGGTCAACCTTAGTAAACAAAGTACCGGTTTATCCTACCCCAATTTCTTCGACTGGCCGAAAACCATCGAACAAACTTTGCAAAAAGAACCCGACATCCGCGTTTTAGTTGTATTCTTAGGCCCTAACGACCCTTGGGATTTCCCAATGGGTAAAAAATACCTGAAATTCGCCTCCCCCGAATGGGAGGCAGAATACCTCAACCGCGTCCGCCGTATTCTTGATGCAGCCTCCGCACATGATGTCCAAGTCATTTGGCTGGGCATTCCTTACATGAAAAAAGCCAAGCTCAACGAACAGATGCGCTACCTCGACAAAATCCTGTCGGGTACGGTGTCGCCTCAAGCCATTTGGCTGCCGACCGACAAACTGTTGAGCAATGGCGCAGAAGAATATGCCGACTCTGTCAAAGTAGATGGAAAAATCATCCGTTACCGCAGCAAGGACGGCATTCACTTTTCCGCAGAAGGCCAAAAATTACTGGCCGGAAAAATTATGGAAAAAATTAATTTTACACACGATACACAACCATGAAATTTAATAAAACCTTACTCCTCACGCTTCTCGCACTCCCTATTACCGCCTGCGCAACCAATGACGGCCTGTTAAGCAACTACGGCTCTAACCGCCCTGCCTGGCTAAACAAACTGCAACAGCTTAACCATACTTCAGACGGCAAATTCCGCATTATCCAAGTCGGCGACTCCCACACCGCCGGCGACTATTTCACCGACCGCCTGCGTCGCCGTTTGCAACAACAATGGGGCAACGGCGGCATTGGTTGGGTTTACCCCAATACTGTCAAAGGCCAACGCATGGCAACCGTCCGTTACAACGGCAGCGGTTGGAACACCATCAGCAGCCGCAAATCACACAGCGATTTTTCTTTCGGAGGAATTGAAGCACGCGCCGATGGCGGTAGCGTTACCTTAAGCGCAGCCGACGGCAGTATGGATATGCAACAAATCTCCATTTTCGGCAAGCCCGTTTGGTCCGAGCAAACCCTGACCGTCAACGGACGCGAAATCCCTGCCACACAAAACGGTTGGCAACTGCTGCGTACCAATGCCTCCTTGCCGATGACCCTCAGCAGCAGCATGCCTTGGCAAATCGGCTTCATTAATATCGAACGCCCCGGACGCGGCATAACCGTTTCCGCTATGGGCATCAACGGCGCGCAGTTATCCCAATGGTCAAAATGGCGGCCGGGCATGTGGGAAGATTTGGCACAAACCAAAGCCGATTTAATCATCCTTGCCTACGGTACCAATGAAGCCTTTTCCGGCAATCTCGATATTTCCTCTACCGAGCAGACATGGCGCAATTACATCCGTCAAATCAAAAACACCCTGCCCAACGCAGGTATCCTGATCCTCGGCGCTCCGGAATCTTTGAAAACCGCCTACGGCAGCTGCGGCAACCGACCTGTCTTGCTCAGCGAAATACAACAAATGCAGCAACGTGTTGCCCGTGATGAAAAAATCATGTTCTGGTCTTGGCAGGATGCAATGGGCGGAGCATGTAGCATGAAAAACTGGATGGCTCAAGGCTTGGCAGCCAAAGACGGCGTTCACTTCTCTGCACAAGGTTATGAAACTGCAGCCGATAAGCTTGCCGACAGCCTGATCCGCTTTGCCCAATAAATTGGCAAAAACCTAAGTATTTTTCATTAACAGCACACAAAAGGCCGTCTGAAATTAATATTTCAGACGGCCTTTTGTTTATCGCTTATTCAGCAAACTGCTTAATTTTTAAGCCAACATATTGCTGCTCATTCGTTGCGTTTGGTTTTCCGTAAAACGAACCAATCTTGCCTGCTTATCAAAGCCTAATGGCTTGGCAACAAGGCGGTTGGGCAATTTGTTCAAATGATGGTTGTAGCTTCCGGCTCTGCGGTTGTAAGTGCGGCGTGCCGATGTGACTTCCGCTTCTGCAGCATCCAGCATTTTCATCAAACCGGCCAATTTCTCATCAGGATACTGTTTCAAAAGGCCGTTGACGGCAATTTGCAATTTTTTCAGCGCGTGATTCAATGCTGTTTCGGCTTCGCACAGATGTTTGATTTTGGATTCGGAAAAGGTTTTGGCAGTTTGCGCCAATGCGGTTTCGACTTCAGCACACATCTGCTGAACGTTTGGATCCGATGCAATGCCCTGCTCTTGCAGATGTTTGCTGTATGCATCCAATACATGACGGACAGCCTGATGTCGGCAGTCGAGCGCAATGCGCAAAGAGACAAAGGATTCGCGACAGTCTTTTTTGCGGTCTTTCAACTGTTGTTTGAAATACAATAAGACGGCAGCGATTGATACGAAGATAAGTGCAAGACTAATAATGCCCATAGTGAGTTCCCTAGTTATGATGCCACTCATATCGGTGGCTGATTTTTTACATTGATTATAATCCAATTCCAATATTTTTTCCCAGTTTTTATAAAAAAGGCCGTCTGAAATTCAGACGGCCTGAAGTTTATATTTCTATTTCAATGCCTTGACTTGATGTCGATAACCCACACTTCTGATTGCGAACCCAAACGAAGGGGAATGCCCCAGAAGCCGTAGCCCGAAGTGGTGAAGAAATGGCCGTTGCCGATCGCCTCATAACCGTAAGCAAGACGATAAAGCGTACGGACAATAAGGTTGGCAGGTGCAACTTGGCCGTTGTGAACATGGCCGGAAACTTGCACATCAATCGGCAGACGGGCATGGGCTTCGATTGAAGTAGGACGATGGTCCATCAATAAAACCGGTAATTGGGTATTTTGACCTTCCAAAAGCTGCTCCGCGCTGGGACGCTTGCGATCCAAATCATCGCTCCGCCCTACCAGCAACACACCATTCACTTCCAAAACCTGATTGGCCAAAACCGTCAAACCTGCGGCTTCCAATTCATGCTTGATACGCTTCTGATCACGGAACCAGTCATGATTGCCCAAAGTGGCATAAACGCCCATCGGCGCAGTCAGCTTCTGCAAATGCGGTTTCATGTTTTCTTTAAGGTAGGCATCGACGGTATCGTCCATCAAATCGCCCGGCAGCAACACCATATCGACTTGTTCCTGCTTCATGATGTCCGCCAGCTTGTCCAATTGACGTGCGCCGAACAAAATCCCCAAGTGCAAATCGCTGGCTACGCCGATACGCAGCGGCTTATCCATTTTCTTATTGATGAATACGGTTTGATGGCGGACAACGGGCGTATAGGCGTTATACATCCCAAAACCGAGCAAACCGGCCACAAACAAAGGCGCAAACAGCCGCAGGCTTCGTGACAGCGGTTGGCGCGCCATAAAACGGCGCAGCAAAAGATATAGGATAAATGTCGCTAGCGCGGCATACATCACAAACAGCAAGATTACCATCCAAAACGCCACCATGCGGAACATTATATGTCCCAACTCCAGCAGCAAGCCGACCAACAAGCCGTTTGTAATGAAATAGGAAATACCCATCAGCCAACGTCTGCCGATTTTGCCAATCCAAGGCGCAAACATCCATTGCAGCGAGCGCCCGAGCCCGAATGTAAACACTTGCAACAGAATGACGCTCACAAAAAACATCTTGCCAAACATGCCTTTCCGCACTAAAAAATCAAAAGGAAGATTTTAGGCCGTCTGAAACTTTCAGTGTATAATCCCACGCGTAAAAACCCATAATATTTTGAAAGGAATCATCATGAGCCATCCCCAATCAGCCATTATTCCTGATCACGCACAAGCCGGTATTTTTATCGAAGCAGACATTTCAGACGGCCGCAACGAAGACATCAAATCTGCCTGCCGTCTTTCTTTGGAGGCACTGGCCAAATTAAAAACCCGTTTTCCGAATGATATTTTGGGTTTGACCATTGCCTTCGGCAGCCGCGCATGGCAATCGTTCGGCCATACTGACGAAGGCAGCGAAATCAAACCTTTCCCTGAATTGGGAAACGGCCTTGCCCCTTCCACCCAACACGACCTCTATATCCACATTCAAGCCACCGAGCAAAAAGCCGCCTATGCCTTGGCCCAATCTGTTTTAGGCGCATTCGGCGACAGCATTCGCGTAGCCACTGAAGAACACGGCCTGCGCCTGTATGAAGACCGCGGCTTGGACGGTTTTGTCGATGGTACGGAAAATCCGCAGGGCGATGACAATGTACGCAATGTTGCCATCATTCCCGAAGGCAAGCCGGATGCCGGCGGCAGCTATGTTTTGCTGCAAAAATACCTGCACGATTTGAAAAAATGGGATGCCGTTTCTACTGTCGAACAAGAAGCCAGCGTGGGCCGCAGCAAAGAAACCAATGACGAATTCAGCAAAGACGTGCGCCTGCCCGACTCCCATCTCGGCCGTGTCAATGTCAAAGAAAACGGCGTTGGCTTGAAAATTGTCCGCCGCAGCCTGCCCTTCGGCAAACTCAGTGGCGAACATGGTTTGATGTTCACATCCTATTGCAACACGCTGCACAATATTGAAGTTCAACTGCTCAATATGTTCGGCGATGCAGACGGCAAAACCGACTTGCTGTTGAAACATTTGTCTAAAGCCGTATCAGGTGCTTACTACTACGCACCTTCTGTCGAGCGTTTGCAAAACCTTTAACGGCTCATGTAAAGCGGCGGCGGCTTTTGCACAATAAATCACCAGCTTTTGCACCGCGTCGCATTAGGCAATCTTAACAGCTTTTGCACTAAAGGAACCCCGTTTAAAGGTTATTTAAGCGGGGTTTAATCTTATTTAAAACTTGTACACCAAGTTGTCCTCATACGAGACATCCTTGCTTAATTTGGCCTGCACGGTTAGGCGTGTGGCTTGGTCGAATGTCTGCCAGTTATCCAGCCGCATTGATACGATTGTGTTGATGTAGTCGATAAACTCGGAGCGGGTGGAACTGAAAAACAGGTACGGCGGGCGGGTTAGGCTTACCAGCTTGAGATAGTCCACCAAGCCGAAGCGGTTGGCTTGTGCGTAGGCGGCTTGCGTGGTAGATAAATACGGCGGGTCGAGCACAAGTAGCGCCTGCGGGTTGTCTGAAAATTGCGGGATTAGGTCTATATAAGACTGCCGCGTTATCTCCAAGCCGTCTAAGTAATCGTCGGCCACAGGGTAATCAGACAACGGTAATTTGTAATACCACTCGGCCTTATATAGTTGCTGCCAGCTTGAGGCTTGGCGGCCGCTGAACAGGAACCAAGACGAAACGACCACATGGCATTTGGAACCGTCGAAGCGCTCTATATCTTGGATAATGACCCGCTTAAGATCATCGGGTATGCGTTGGTTTTTGCCGAAGCCATCAAGATGTTGCGCAATCAGGCGGCGCAGGCGGTTAATATCGGGGATGACTTTTACTCGGGCGGCGTAGTGGTCGTAATCGTTATAGATGACACGGGCGGCGGGCTTGACGCGCTTGGCTACATGAGCCAGTAAACCGCTGCCTCCGAATACATCGACAATCGTCCAACCTTGGCCGTTGCTGGGTATATTGTCCAGCACGTTGAGATAGTGCCTAATGAAATTGCGCTTTTGCCCTGCAAATGGAAGCGGTGCCTTTGAGTAGTATTTTTGCATCATGATTTACTTGCTCTCCGGCACTCTTTTGGCGCTCTGAAATAGTCAATAAAAAATGATGCTCGCAGGCATTCTGATATAGTTACTTACTGAATGTATTGATTGTTTTGCATCTGCTGCATTTGATTTGTACGCTGCCGCTGCCTTTGGCCAACAGCTTGTGGCAATGTGAGCAGCGCAGCTCGCGGTAATTAACCATCTTGCATTTACTCCGCTTATGTTAAAATTCCGCCGCTTGTACAAGCAAGGCGGCCTTAGAAGTCAATGCAGGTATGCTCTGCTTGGCTGGCGTTACGGTGCTGTAACACCGTAACGTCGCCGTCCCTCGAATCATCTTTGTTTAAATCTGCATCAATCTCCTTTTACCGCCATCGCTAATTTTTGCGGAGAATACCGCCACGGCTTGATAAGGCCGAATGCTTGAGCGCACCATTCGCTGCAAAACCAGCGGCCTTTGCTGGGCGGGGTTTTGAGTACCGTACCGATTGCGCCCGACCAGTCATAACGTGCGCCTTGTGTGCGGGCATATAAACCGACGGCGGACTGAGTACAACTTTCCGGCAAGGGGATTAAATCCCATTTTTCGGCCGGCAGCGCCATCACTTTGCAGCGCACGCCGCCATCGCGGGCGCTGGCGGAGTAGCATGTGTAAAGTATTTTAGGATGGACTGTTACGGCTATCTCGCAATGGCTGTAGGGGCTGCGGGTTACGGTACGCACAAGCCAGTCTCTAAACCGCGCCCATCTTACTTTGAGGCCGCGGCCCTCTTTTTTGCCCTTATACAGAGCTAAATACACCTTGCGATTACTCATCTACCACCTCGGTCGTTGTAGTTTGTGATGGCGGTGTGGTGCAAAAATCGCATTGCACGGCGGCAACATCTTCGGGGGTTTTGGCAGCGTAGATTTTGTCTTCGGCGGCTTGTCGCAAACCGGCTATATGGGCGGTCAACATCTCAAACTTAACCGCCTTTTCATAAGCTTTTTGCTTGAGCACGTCTACCGGCACACCCCGAGCGTCCGCAATCGCATCCAGCGTAGGCGTGGCGGCGGCGTTATCGGCGTGCCATGCCTTTGCCTCTAGGGCTTGGATTGTCCACGTTGCGACCTCAAAATCGGGCACTCTGTTTAGTCCTGCCGCTTGGTCGATACAGGCTTGGGCGGCGCGGTTGATTTCGGCCAGCTTGGCAGCCTTTACATCATCAAGCTGTTTTGCCGCCGCATCCGTCGTTAATACCCACTCGCCGTCTTGCAAAACGTGGTAACGACTGGGTGCAGGCGGGATAACTGCAACAGCATCATCTTTGACGATTAATGTGCCTCGCCCGTTATGTTGGTAGTAGTAGGCGGTTTCGCCACGGTCGGCCAAATCCTCGTGATTCGGCTCGTGGTCGCAGGTGCCGACGTGATGGCCGTCTGAATTAAAAATATGCCAAGTCATTTTTACTCCTGTTATTTGACGCCAATGCAAATGTAATTAACTTTTCCCAGGACCCATCCTTGGTAATTGCTATCGGGATTTTGATCGCTACTGCCATGATAGACTTTGGCGATCACGGTGCGGCCGCGTGTGTAGCATCGGTAGTAGTAGTGTTTTGATAAGCCGCCCTCGCTTATATCCCAGCTGGTATAGTTGGGGTCGTCCTCGGCCATTGACACTAACCACTTACATTGATCCTCGCGGTATCCGGGCGGCAGCGGTATTGTGCCGCCGTGATTAAGCTGACCTGTCAAAACGGCAACCTCCGAAGCGTCAGTAATGCCGTAACCCGCCCGCGTACTTGACTTATCAGCTTTGCCCGCAATTTGCTGCAACACTTTGTTCGCAAAATTAGCATCGTTGCCTAATGCCGCTGCAAGCTCTCGGATAGTATCTAGTGCGGCAGGGCTGCCGTTGACAAGTTTTCTCTCGAGAGTATCAACGGCTGACTGCATTTCTCCCGGGCTGACGTTTGTTTTTTGCCATCCTGTCCACCCGCTGCCGGTTTGGTTGCGGGCGTAGATGTCGGTACCATCAAACACGGAGTAAATCTGCTGCACGCCATAGGCCGACGGCATTACCAGCAGCGACCCTGCTTTGACCACAGGATAATTTCGGCGGGTTTGGGCGTTGCTGCTGCTAGTTTGACCATACAAACCTGCTTTGGTAACTGTGTTTAAATCACGGGTGGCCAAATCACTGTCAATCGACAATGCACCGATTTGCTCCGTTACCCAGCTTTGGTAGGTAACGCTTTGTTCGGCTAATTTTTTACCCATTGCCGCCGACAAAGGCTTATCGGCATCGGCGGATGTCAGGTTGTTTACCACTGCGCCGCTGAATATCTGTTTGATTGCATCCGCAAGCTGGTTGGTTTTAGCCTTATCGGGCTGGATACCGGCAGCGGTCAGCACGGCCAACAGCTCGGCCTGAATCTGATTGAGCCACCATGCGGGCAGGATGGTGCCCAGCTCGCTGGTACCGTTGCCGTCTTTAAATTGTTTATCGGGGGTATCGATAGCGTGCATTGTCTATGCCTCATAAGTAAATCGCACTGCGGTATGTGCGGGTTTTAAATCTTGGATAACGGTCTCAATCACGGCATCGCCGTAATCGGTCAACCTGTCGCCCGCCGCCGAGATACCGGCGCGGAATCGGGTAATGCGGTTGTTGCCGCCGCGCACGTTAACGTGCCACACCCACATGATTTCCTGCGGCGCAAGACGGTCGCCCGCACGGTTGACACCGGCGCGGAACGGCTGCGGTTCGTCGATTTGGATTTGATAGCCCGCCGCCTCGGCCAAACGCACAAAATAAGGAATACTCAAGCCGCCTGTTTCGTTTAGCTTGGCCATGACGGCCAATACACGGCGCTGGCGGTTTTTGCCCGTACCGTCCAAACCTAATACGCGCTCCCAATCGGCCAGCATTTGGCCGGCGCTGCGCGGGTCGACGGCATCGGCAACGCTTTGAGCCGATTCCGCCACCGCATCCAGCGCTGCGCCGTCTATTTCTGCCTGCGCCCGCACACGCGGGGCATTGCGGGCATACGACACGGGGGGCAACAGGCCCCGCAAGATGTCTTGATAGCTCATGACGGCATCTCCGTCACATTAATCGCGCCCGCTTTAAACCACTCGATGCGGTTAACCATATCGGCGGCACGGTTGGCCGTCGGCGCAGTCAGACGGCGGTCGATCACACCATCCACATTGCTGATAGCCGCCTCGATTTGCGACACAGTCAGGCCGTCGCCGGGGATCAGGGTGTCGAAATATTCTTTTAGGGCCGTCCGTATGCGGCGCTTGGCCTCGTCCAAGTCGATGCCGTCGAGCTTGACTTGCACGCTAACAGGCACCGCCGTTACGGTTGGCTTGAGTACCAGCGCATTTTTTGCCGTTACCGGGCGCATCTCGTCGATATAAGCCTGTACGCGGCGCAAGGTTTCTTCCGACGGCACACCGTCGGCGGAGGTAATGGCAATATCCACCGTACCCAAGCCGCGGCGCAGCGGATAAACATATGCGCTGGTTACGCCGTCAACACTCAACGCCCAGTTTTTATAGTCGTAACGGTTGCCGCCTGCGGGCGGTCGGCGGATGATTTCCAACAGACGCGCCAGCAGTGAGGCATCGCTTTCTTGGTCGGTTCCGCCTTGTACGGTAAGGCGGCATTCGGTGGCCACACCGGCGGGGGCAGCCATCAGTTGCGCCTCGCCGTCGCGCACATTGGCGGCCGCGCCCGGCTCGTCGGCGATTGCCGGTATTTCCGCCGTGCCGCCGCTGCCGATAACGGCGCGGGCGGTAGTGCGGTAAAAACGCTGGCCGATACGCACTTGCAGGCCGTCTGAAAGCATGGATTGCGCAATACCGCTTACGGTCAGCGTGCCGCTGGCCGTGGTAGGATTGCGGCGGCGCAAGCCGCGCATGGAGGCATGCCGCTCCAAATACTCGCGGTCGGCGGTATCAGGGAAAATCTGCCGCACAATCCAGCTTTGATGCGCATATTGCCCTTCGGCGCAGCTGGCCAAACGGCTGGCGTGCACATAATGGTCGCTGTCGGGGCTGATATCGGCATCCGGCCACAGGCTTTTGGTATCGCGCAGGATACGCTCGCGGATTTGCTCAAATGTCGGCGTTTCAAACACGTTTAAAACCTCTTTAAATCAAGGGCACTTCGTGGCGGTAATCAAACCCGCCCGCCGCCGTATCCACCCGGATACGCAGGATCAGGCGGCCGTCGTGCGGCTGCTCTGCGCGCACGGTAATCTTGTCGGCACGTCCGCTCTTAACAATCGGTTGCAGTGCCTCATCGGCATATTGCTCGGCCAACAGGCTGACCCGTTGCAGGTCTTTTTCGCGCTGCAACAAATGCAGCAGCGAGCCGAGCGTTTTATCCGCCCACCAGCTGCCCAACGGTGTCATCAAGCGGATATACACGGCATTTTGCAGCGTATCGACGGTGCGGCCGGTATAGTCGCCGGTGCCGGGGTTTAGCTCTTTGTCCATGTTGGCATTTTGCCGTTTTCAGACGGCCTCACGGAGTACACGGGCTTCAATCCCGCACGCACAAAAAAAGCAGCCCGAAGGCTGCCAAAGGTCTACTTGTCTATGCCGGTTCCGCCGATGAGGTTTTGCCGCCGATGCTGTCGGTATGCGGATGCTGGCGCAACGATATATTGCCGGCCACCACGTCGCCGTCGGTGTTAAAGCTGCCGCCCGTTTGGTTAACATCGCCGCTAAAGGTGGCTCCGTCGCCGCCCTCGACGGCCATGCCGCCGTTGCCGTTGATTTGGCCTTGCGCCGTCAACACTGCACTGGTCTCCACCAACGGAGCGTTAAATTTGGCATCCGTGGCCGCATTAACCTCGTATTGTTTGCAGTTAACTCGGTACACGTCGCAATCGGCCTCAATGATTTTGCCTTGCTTAATCACGATTTTTGCACCCTCATGATTAAAAATCGCCGTCTCGCCGGGCTTAAGGTTTTTGATGCGGTAGCTGCCGTGCTGGCTGCACACAATCACACCGTGCGAAGTATTGCCGCCCAGCGGTATCACTACCGCTTCGCTGCCGTCGGGCGGATGGCTGGCAAAACCGTATTCCTGAAAATGTTCAAGGTCTTGCAGGGTTTCGTCGGCCAAGCCGCTCAACTGCACGCGCTGTATCGGCTCGGACGACACCACCAGCGTGATTTTTCCCCGAAAGGCCGCGCGCAGGGTCTCGCCGATATTTTTAGCAGTTTGTGCCGTTTTTTTCGCCAATTTACTCAAACTCATTCAAATACCGCCGTTTCTGCTTGTTTTTTGCCGCCTTTTTTGCCGCCTTTTTTGCCCTTATGGCTCACGCCTTTGCGTTTGCCTTTGCGCTTGCGCGCCGCCTCGGCCTTTTTGGGGTAAGCGTCGGGTGTCCAAATACCGTCCTCTTTGAGCCGCAGCTCGGTTTGCGTGCCATCCATGCGGGATAGCATAAACCGCCGCCCCATCAGAAAAAACACCGCATCGATACCGTGCTCGTCGTCGATCACATGTACACGCTGGCCAGGTTGCCACAATACGCCGTCGCGGGTTTTATGGCCGCCCACGGTTATCGTGAGCGTGAATCCCTCCAGCCGCCAGTCGGCCAGCTGCTTTTTAGCCTGCTTTTGCAATGCGGCCAAATTGTCGGCATCGGACACCACCACCGTTTTGGGGCGGTGCAGCGTCATGGTCGGGTCTTTGTACACCCACTTTAAATCGTGTTTGGCGCTGTCGCCGCTGCGGCCGTGCGATTGCGCCAAAAAAGTAACCTCGGAAAAGCGGTTGTCGGTATCCCACTCAATGTCCATGCGCTCGATATTGCGGCGGTTGTCGGTGCGGCTCCAGCACAATGTCGCCACCGGCGGGCTGCTGTAATCCGCCCCGCCCACCACCAACGTGCCGTCCGGCTCCAGCCACGGATGCAGCCCGACCGAGTTGGCAATATGGGTTAATGCCTGCCATACGGTTTCGCCCGGCTCGATGTCGATTTTGTCCAAAGCGGGGTTGTTTTCGGCCTTAAGCACCACCGCTTTAATCTGCGGCCACGGCGCGGCCAGCTTTTTGGCTGCATCCAATACCGTCATGCCCTTTACATTGAGCTGCGGCGCGGAGCAGTCGACCAAAAAACCGGCTAAATCACGCCCGCTCAAGTTCAACTCGCGGCTGCCCTTGCTTTTGCCGTGGCGCTGGCTGCCGATGATGCCCGTCATCACGGTTTGGCCGTCTATCACTACCTCGCAGCTCTCTCCGCTTAAATCGGGTATGTCCGCCTCCGGCCCCGACCTGCCGATAGAAAAATCGAAGCTGTCGGCGGGGATTAAAAAGTCGCTGTCGATGTCGTAGCGCTCCCAGTGGCGGTGCTCTTTACCGCCAACACGCACCGACACGGCATAACCGTATGAATTATTTTGCATAGCTATTTACCAAAGTGCCGCGCTTGATAAACGCGGGGTGGTGGATATGGGGATTGAGCCGCACCAGCTCTGCTGCGCGGCTGATATCGCCGTAAAACTCGTGGGCGATTTGGTGTATCGTGCCGTCGATTGGGGCTTGGCGCACAATCAGCGGCGGCTTTTGATTGATGGCCGCCGCAACCAACGCATTCAGACGGCCTGCCGCCGCGCGCAGGGATTCTGCCGTTTGGTAAGCCTCGGTATACACGGCGTTGGCCGTCAGAGTGCCCGACCCGGCAGCAGCCGTCTGCACCGCCCGCAAGGCGGCAATCTCGGCCTGCATACGGCGGCGCATGGCGCGGTTAACCTCAATCAAATCAGGCGCGGTCATCTCTTCGCCGTGCGCCTCGATTAATGCCGTTGCCACCGACAACAGCGATGCCGTGGATAACAGGCGCACCGCCTGCGCTACCGGCTGCACTTGTTTGGCGGTTAAACGGTTCAAGCGGCTTTGCAGGCCGTCTGAAAAACGGCCGGTCAGCAAATTATCAGGGATAGCGGCGGCACGGTCGGCAACAGCCGCAGCCCCGTCAAACCGCTGCCGCGGCGACCAACCGGCATGGTGCATGGCATTATCGGCCAAACCCGCCTCACGGCGTATGCCGGTATCTACCATGACCGCCATATCGGCAAACAGCTTGGCCGAGCCGCTTTTAAACGCCGCTGCGCTGTATCCGCCCCGATCGGGAAAGGCAATTTTGTCCAAATCAAACAAACGGCGCACCGCGCCAAACGTACCCGATGCCGCACTCCAAATGCCCAGCGCGCTGCCCCATAAAGCCGATACGCCCGCATCCACCGCCAACACCGCATCAACAAAGCCGATAGCCGCCTCGCGGTAGGTGTCGATATCAGCAATCAACGCCTCAAGCTCGACCAAAAAGGCGTTTTCAAAAACAAAGATTTCCTGCGCTTCGGCCGCCTCGCGGAAAGTAATATCGATGCCCGCATAATCCACATAATCGGCCTCATGTCGGTAGCTCCATGATGCCGCAATCATGTTGTGCATCCGCCCCCAAACAGGGTGCACCAGCACGCCGCCGCCCGGCTGCTCCAGCGCATCCAGCAGCTTTTTCAGACGGCCTGCATAGCCCTTGCCCCAAAACACCGCATTAATCTGCACCTGCCGCCCGGTTGTGCCCATGTCTTCAAGGTCGATACCCTGCACAAACGGCCGCGCATGCTCGGCCAATGCCTTGCCGTTGCTCTCGTCCACCGCCTCAATATCAAAGCCGACGCCCTTGTAAGATGCGTCCTGCAATAAGGTATGCCATCCGCTCATTATTGACCCGCTCCACGGCCGAACATGGCCACTTGATACCGCGATATCTCATTCGCGATAACACGTCCGTCGATATTCAGGCTCACATTGGTATTGATGGTCTGACTTGCCGACGCCATCGCACTTTGCACTTGTGCCAAACCTGTTGTAACTGCAGCCGTATCCTGCGCTAATGCTGCCTGATACGCCGCCGTCTGCTGCTGAATGGCTGCCTGATACGCCGCCGTCTGAGTTGAAAACAACGGAGACAACATCTTATCGGTAGGCTGCGCTGACGGAGCAGCCAAATACTGAGGGACACCACCCCGCGCCTGTTCCCGCTTCGGCGCAGGTTCAAATCGGATACCGTTGTTTTTCAGACGATTAATCATTTCAGGAGTTGTCTTGGTACCACGCAAACCCTTTGGCAATGTGCCGTCACCCAAAGACTCGGAATACAGCAACATACCTAACAAACCCGCCCGTTTAACTAACGCTGGATTATTCATGAGCCCGCTACCGGCAGATTTTCCCCATGACAGCAACTTACCGCCTGCCGTTGTCGCACCCGCAGCCGCCGCACCGCCTGCCGCCTTGCCCCAACCCAACAGCTTCCCGCCTGCACCTTTAATCGCGCTGCCGATTTTTCCGCCATTAGTCAAGGCAATCGCACCCGCAGCAACTGTTGCCGCAGTAGTCAGGGCTCTCAGCGCAAGCGTGGCATTCGGGTATTCCGCCGCCAGCTTTTTAAACTCGGTCTCCATATCCACGAGCGTCCCCGTCAGGCTCTCTTTGAGAGTCGCAAGAGATTCCTGCTGCTCCTGTTGAGCCGCTGCTGACATCATCCGCGCCTCGTTGATTTTGCCGATTTTGCCGTTTTCAAGGGTTACGCCGCCCAGTTTTGCCATATAGCCCTGAATTTGCGCCATATCCGTCGCTGCCAGCAGACCTTGTTTTGCCTGCAAGTCGGGCAGAAGTGTCGCCAAGAGCGCGGCTTTCATCATATTTGCCTGTTCGGCCGCCGTCTTGTCGCCCGCAGCCGCCCGCGCCTGATACTCCTGATACTGCTTGTCCCTGGACAACATGGCATCGGCAAGGCGGGACAACACCTGCACCGCGTTTTCGCCGTTTTCCTTACCCTTCAATACCGAGCCTACCCAGTCCACGCCTTTTTTGGGGTCGTTCGGGTTCGCCATCTTTTTCAGACGACCTATCGTGTCAGGCGACAGAGTTTTACTCAAAAGATTTTGCACATTAGTCGCCGCTTCGGCAGGACTGCCCGATTTATTCGCCGCAGATTGTAAGAGTGAGAGCAGGTAGTCCAAACCGCCTATGCCGGTCATGCCTGCCTGTTGAGCGGCAGGCAACAGGGCGGGCAGCTCCCGCACCATGTCTTGAGTCTCGAACGTACCGTCGTAACCCGACTGCAAGACGTGTTCTAGTGCAAGTTGCAGATTGGTATCGGGCAGATTGTCTTTTAAGGCTTTAATCAGCTTCGAAGTCTCCGCCCCCTCCATTTCAGATGCGAGCGAAAAGGCATAGGCCGCCTGCGCCTCCTCTTTGGTTTGGGCGAAATTGAGACCCGTCGTCATCATGCCGCTGATGACATCCAAGGCTTTGTCGTGGTTGCCGCCGTTTTTCTGCACGAGTTCGAGTGCCAAGTCCTTGACCTGTCGCGCGCCTTCGGTGGCAATCCAAGCCGCCGACTTGCTGTCGTCCTCAATAAACGCCTGACGCGCCACGCGGTTGATGTTCTCGTCAAGCTGCTTGCGGTCATTCATTGCGGGTTTTAAAACCGCATATGCCGCCGCACCGCCCGCAGCGACAGCCGCGCCCGCCCGTCCGATTTTGCCCATCCTGTCCGCAAACCCCGCACCCTGTTTCAATTCCGCGTTCAGCTCGCGGATACGGTTGCGTGTGACAACCGCCGCCCGCGCCAAATCGTTTTGCGACGCCTTGCCGCTGCGCGCCAGACGGTTGAATGCCGCCTGCGTCTGCATGATTTCGCGCTGTATCTGCCGCTCCGAACGTATGCCCGCCGTTGCGTAGGCATGGCTCTGCCGCTCCAGTTGCGCCCGCGATTTCGCCGTCCGCTCCAACTGCCGCTGCGTATCGGCCAGAAGCCGACGCGCACCGTCGTCCTTGCCGGTCAACACCAGCGACAGTTTCATATTCCCGTTTGCCATAAAAAAACAGCCTTTAAACGTATTAACTCAAGGTCAATTATCGTTTAAATGCTGTTTGAGGGAGGCGGGACGGGGTTCAACCCCTGGTCAGAAGAAATTCTTCAAATGCCCCGTGGTAAACATCTTTATCTGCCCGGGCTTCTTCAATAACCTCCAAAATCTCATCACGTCTTTTTTGTTTTGCTTTTTCAGTTTTGTAGTTTTGGATTTTATAGTCCAAATACTCGATACAAACCATATAGTATCGCGTCTTTACTATTCTCCATTCTTTCAAACCGATAGGAATATGGGGATATTTCATTTTTTCCAAAGCCCTATCCATAACGCCGATTCTGGACTGTATGGTTTGCCAATTCCCACTGGAAAGGCATATCGACAAAGATTCCCATAAAATCATCCTATTTCTGTCGTCAATGGAAAGTCGTTGCGTTTGGCAGGTTTTTCTGTAATCGTCAGCGGTATTAGAGGCATGGATTTCACATTGTTCAGCCTCAGCAGTAAACCCCTCCAATGTATTGAGGCGTTTATCTTCCTCTTGCTTAATCAGCATCAACCTCTCCAGCCGTTCTGTTTCTTTTCGTTCGTTTTCTTCCTGCAAGAGCTTTTGCTGTAATTCAAATTTCTTCCGTTTTCTGATTGCTATAACTCGAAAAATCCAAAAAACAAATAAAATACAGGCAATACTTGCAATCCATCTCATTTTACGTTCCCAGAATCTAGATAACATACATAATTATATGAAATAAAGAATTGCAAATATATCCCAACAAATAAAAAGGTCGTCTGAAACTCAAACGCCGCTGCCTATACAGGCAGAAGCACCGTTTCAGATGACCTTTTATTTTCCCTCCGGCTTTTTCAGCCGCTTCGACACAATCACTCCCTCTTCCTTCGGCGTTTTTATGCCCAGGCTCGACAGGATGTCTTCAAACCATGCCGACAGCTCGGCGTGGCACATATCGCGCACTGCGTCCGCCCCTATCCCCGCCTTTGCCATCAGGATGACCGCCTGACGGTAGCTTTTGTGTGCCGTCAGGTAGCTGCGTTTGACTGCTCCGCCGCCGACGGCGCGTCGGGGCTCGCCGTAGCGGCGGACGGTTTTAGGCGCAAATCCTCCTGAGCCGCCATCACGGTATGGTAGTCTTCGGTAGAGAGGTTTTCCATCAGCCACTGCGCCGTCAGGATGTCGGATGGGATACCTTGGGCTTCAATCTGCTGCGACCAGTAGGTCAGCATCTCTAGGACGTCGCGTTGCAGCAGTTCGGCTTTTTTGGCGTTTTCGGGCAGCTCGGGCAAGTCATCAATCAGGGCGAACGCCGCCAGTTCGCCGCCGACGGTCAGTGGCTTGAGGCGTAATTCAGATACGACTTTGCCATTGTAGGTCAGCCCGTGGGTCAGTTTGACGGTAATCACGCATTACTCCTTGATTTTGTGCAAAGCAATCATCTCAATGTCGATGCGTGCCTCGTTATCGACTTCATATTGCTCGCTGGTATCGACGGTAAAGCAGTCGAGGTAGGAAGTGCGGCGACCTTCGTCGTTGATGGGGTAAATCGTGATTTTCGCCTTGGTGATATTGTCCCAGTCGATTTCCGTACCGTCGATGGGAATGGCGGCGGTAACGCTTAATTTGTGTTCGGTTACGCCTTCACAATAACCGTTGACTCGGCCGTCGCGGTTCATCGTTTTGACCGGCTTGCGGCCTGTAGTGGTTTGCGGCTTGATGCTGATAATCTCAACGTCGCGGCCGTTCACCTCCATAATCACCGCGCCGGCATAAGTTGCATCGCTCATGTTTTATCCTTTTTTAAGGTTTCAGACGGCCTTTAAACCTGTTTTAAACGCCGTCTGAAAAGGGTTACAAAATCAAATCAATGCGCCCGGCAAAGACGTGCAGGCCGTTGACCACATCGGCGGGGATAATGGCATTAACACGGTTGGGGTCGTTTTGCGCACGCGCCACCACCAGCTTGCCTTTGTTTGCCTCGGCGTTTTCGATGATTTCGGCTTGGTCGAGCTTAATCAGCACGTCCAAAATCTCGCTCTTAACCTTGGGCAGCAGGCGGTCGCTCAATTTGTCGCGCGGAAAACGCAGGGCAATGCGCTCTTTAACGCTGCGGCGCACATAATCCAGCGTGCGGATGGTGGTAATGTCGAGTAGTGCCGGGTCGTCGGTGTTGTTGGCCGACTTGGTATAGGTGGATACGGCACGCATAATCTGCACGCGGTTGTTGACCACTGTGAGCGGGGTCAAGCCGTTGTACAGCGCATTGTTGCATTCTGCAAACAGCGGCCATTGCGCATCAGGTGTAACGGCCAGCCCTTTGATTTCCAGCGTGTTCAGCGGCTTGGCAGGGTCTTCTTCAAAGGCCAACACCGCCGCATAACCTGCGGCGATGATGCCGTTTGGCTCTACCGCACCTTTGTACCAAGCACAGGTAATGCGGCCGTCGTTGATTTTGCCGGTAGCGGTGGTGGCCGTGCTCAAGGTCGCACTCATACCCAATACGCCGATACAGCCGCGCTGCTCGATGGCGTTGGATACGTTGGTAATATGGTTGCTCAAGGCTTTGGCGTTGTCGTCATCGCTAAACGGGCTGCAAATAATGTGATAATGCTTGCCCGCCACTTTGGACAAGGCCGTGGCAATGTCCGCATTTTTGGCACCGCCGGTAAAGGCATTGGCTTGATAAGTCAGGCCGGTATTGCCGGTGCTCACGGTTAAGCCGTTCTCGTTGCCGATCTCGCCTTTGTGTTTGGCCGTCAGCGTAACGGCTGCGCCGCTGCCGGATGCGGTAACGGTTACATCGGCGGCAGTGATGGCGGTTTTCAGACGGTCTGCCACTGTGGCGGCGGTCTCGCCGGTGTTAACGGCCGTGCTTACCTGCTTGCCGCCAATCGTGATTTCCACCACGCCCGGCGCGGTGGCCGTGCCGGAAAGGGTAACGGTTGCGGTTGCCTGCACGCCTGCGCTGTGGTCGGCAATACCGATAACGGTCAAATCCAAATAAGGGTTGTTGGCAAATGCTTGGCGCACCATCAAATGCGCCAGCGATCCTTGTCCGAACAAATCGGCCGCCTCGGCATCGCTAAATAGTTGCACCGGCTCTAAGGCGGGCTGTATGCCCGCGGTCAGCATAGGTGCAACCATCAATACCTTTTGCGGATTTTGCGGCAAACCTTGCACGGCATTGCGGGTGTTAAATTCAATATACTGCCCAGGCACGCGGATGCTGCCCGGAATCGCGTCAAAATCAATATGGGGCATCATTACTCTCCCTTAGTATTGCGGGTTTTGGTATTTGGGGCGGCATCCTCAACCACCACCAAATCGCCGTCATCAATCATGCGGCGGTAATACAGGCTGTTGCCGTCCACCTCCACCGGCTCTTGGCCGATATATTCGTGTGGGTTGTGTTCGGTCGGCACACGCAGGCCGTCTGCCGCCGTTACTTTGATTTTGCTCATTGCTTATCCTTAAGGGTTAGGTTTACAGGTATTTCACCGGCGGATTGCGGGTCGTAAATTTTGCCGTCCAACCCCTCGAAATCAGGCCACGGCTCGCTCAATGTAACCTGATACTTGGTAAAGATATGGTCTGGGTCGTCGGGATTGTCGGCGCGTTCGGGGTAGCGGTCATTTTCCAACCCGCAGGTGTTAAAGCGGATGGCATACTCAACCGCATATATGCTTACTGCGGCGTTTTGCACCAGCACATGATTGGCAATCGCGCGCACCGCTTTGGGCACCAAGCCGCGGCTATCGGCAAAACCGAGCCGCTGGCCGTCAAGCAGGCGGCGAACAGCGCGGATTAAATCGTTGCTGCCGATTTCGCGGCTGTCGATGCCACCTTGCCGCTGCGCCTGCTCGTTGCGCAGATTGCGGGCCGCCACCATCACCACAAATTCGGCGGTATCCTGATAACGTCCGCATACGCCGCCGGTGCTGGCAGGCTCAACTTTGCTGCCGCCATACGTTACCCAAACCGCAGGCAGCGTATGGATTTGCCCCGCCAAATCGTCGGCCTCGCCGTTGTAGCTTTTAACCGTGCGCACCATGCGACCCAAGCCCCGTTTCAGACGGTCTGTTATCGCTTGCTCAATATCAGTGATCACGCCCGAACACCTTATTTTTACCGTTTACAAACACAATACCGTCTTCGCCCGCGGCCACTTCTTCGCCGCTATCATCCACGCCCAGCTGCACTTCGCCTTTGGCCATAGCACGCAGCAGGTCGAGCACGTCGATTTTGTAGCGGTTGCGGATTTCGTCGGTAATCAGCACGCTGTTGGCGGCGGTAAGGCGGTAGCGGGCAATATCGCAACACAAGCGCTTGAGGATGGGCGGCACATCAGCAAACGGACGTTTAAACCGACCCAGATAAGCGTCTATTTCTGCGGTGGCATCGGCCAGTGCCACTGCCGCCACATCCTCGTCAATCAAGCCGTCTTGGTTGCGGTCGGTCAGCTGGATAACCTCCAGCTCGCTGAAACGCGCAACCATATCCTCAACCGTCGCGTATGCCATTACTCGACCGCCTTGCGTTGCAGCATAGGCTCGGCGCAGATTGCCTTCCACACCGCTTCGCCGACTTCGGCGCGCTTCACTTCGCGCCAGCCGCCGTCAAACAGCAGGCCGCCGCGCCAAAATTCTTTGTCGTCTGCGCCGGTACTGACGAGCATCACATCGCGGCTGTCCGCCAAAGAGTCGGCGGCGCGTTGCGTATGCTGCGCTTTGAGTTCGGCAAGTTCGGCGGACAGTGCCTTTTTGTCGTCTTCGGCTTTTGCCAAGGCTGTGGTCAGCATTTCGACATCGTTTCGGGCGGCGGCAAGCTCTGCCTGCACGGCGTCCAATTCGGCTTTGATGTCTTCAAACGACGGGGCGGCGGTTTCGGCGGTTTCTGGTTTGTTGTTGGTTTTTGCCATGATGACTCCTTGTTTCAGACGGCCTTTAAATAGGTGTTAAAGGTCGTCTGAAAACGGTTAGGGTTACAGGTGGACGCAGACGTGCAGTTTCAGACGGCCTTTGAAGGTATTGGTCGTGCCGTTGATTTTGTCGGCTTCCAAGAGTTCGCGGGCTTTGTCTTCCAACTCGGGCGGGACGACCAAGAGGCTGGGTTTCACGTTCAGCACATAGCCGCCGTCGGCTTTGATTTTTTGCATTTTGACGATAATGGCGGCAAGGTTTTCGCGGGTCAGCGCGGTTTTTTCTGCCATGTGCATCAGCTGCCACAAACCGAAACCGGCATTACAACGGCGGCGCGAGCCATACAGATATTCGTCTTCCATGAACACGCGGTCGGATTTGGACGGATCGAATTTAGTTTCGAACTCTGTTTCGGTGCGGTTTTGGAAAATCAAAGGTTTCAGGGTTTTGGTGTCGTCAACGACATAAAATGTAGGTGCGTCGTTGTCTGTACCGGTAGTCAGGTTGGAATAAGGCGTGTTTTGACCTGTGCCATCGTGGTTTTCGAAAACTGGATGGTCAACGTCAAAGAAGTATTGGCCGTCGTAGCCAATGGTGGTTTTGCCTTTCTTGAGCAGACCCCACACCAACGTATCAGGCAGAGCGGCAGCAGATTCACCCATTGCGGCCATCATCGGACGGTACATACCTACTTGGTCGTCTTCGATGTCAGTGCGAGCCACGCCAACAGTCGCTTCGAATTTTTTATTTTCCAAGCTCATTGCCTGATTGCTCATTTTTTTGATCTGACGTGAGCCGACCCACTCGCGCATTTGCGGGAATTTGCCCAGCCACGCATAAGTATTCGTCGAAGTTGTTGACGGAATAGTCATAGCGATAGCAGGGTAGTCAGGCTTAACCGAATCTAAGCCGGACTGAAACTCTTTGCGGAATGCTGCCGTCAGGGCGGCTAAAATTGCTGCCTTATTCATTACTTACCTTCGCTTTCTTTGATTTTTACAAATTCTTCGCCGGACATGCCCAGCATTTTTGCTGCGGCTGCCTCTTCCGCAGTCAGTGCGGCGACGCGTTCGTCGGGTGCTTTGCCGCCCGTTTGCGAGCCTGCCAGTGCAGCGACCGGCTGGGCGTTTTCAATAAAGCCGGTTAAAAATGCCAAGCCGTTTGGCTGTTTCAATACGCCTTCGGCCCATTCTTTTTGTGCCGGCAGCAATTTACCTGCACTCAAAGCAGCGGTAATCAGCTCTTGGCCTTTATCGGCTTCGCGTTCGGCAGTCAGTGCAGCCACTTGGCTTTGCAGCTCGGCCACTACCGACACCGGCGCATATTGAGTCAAATCAGGCTGGCCGCCTTGCGCAGACAGCGCGGCGATTTTGTCGTCTTTATCGGCCAAATCTTTAAAGATAGCGGCAGACAAAGCCACATCTTTCGGTTTGGCCTGCAAAAGCGCAGTCAGGGCTGCGGTTAATTCGGCTTCCTCTGCCTGCGGCAGGCCGAGCAGTTGTTGCAACAACTCTTTCATCGGGGTTTGCTCCGTTTCAGGTTTGATAAACTGTGCCGACGCAGCCGCCAACACCTCGTCCATGCCGTCCAACGCAGGATAATTGGTCAGCGCGGCATGGTAGATTTTGCGGACGTAGCCTTTAGTGTCGTAAGAAAACACCGCCGAGACATAGCGGTATTCCTTGGCCGCAATCGCAGCCGCCGCTTTATCCGTCCACTCGACATCGGCGAACAAGCCTTTAGGCGTAAAATCCAGCCAGCGCATCCAACCGGCGGCAGGTGCGGGCTGGCCGTTTTTTTCCTTATAAAGCGTCTGGTGCTCATAATCGACCACCAACTGATTACGCGAAGCATTGGCCAAAGCCACGACATCATTGCCGTTTTCCTCAGTTAAAAACCAAGCCGGCACATCATTCGGGCGGCCGTCCACCGCGCGAAACTCACCATAGGGCAGCAGCTGAATGCGGCCGTCTTTCGGCTGCACCTCAAAGCTACACGCAGCGAGACTCAGTTGTTGTTTGTCTTTAGGCATATTCCACTCCTTGTCGATAGTGGCCATTTTCCGGCTTTTTTCACACCATAAAGAGCGGACACGCTTCAAACCCGCCGCCGACATTCAGCCGATAGAATTAAATCCGTTTCAGAGCCTTTTTAAATTCGCCTAGGATTGCGTTTAAATCTTCTGATAGGGGTTTGCCTTACCGTCATAAAAAAACGCGCTAAAAAGCGCGTTTTTCAGGCCGTCTGAAAATCAGCCGATCAGATTGGCGAAATAATCCTGCACATCATCCATTAAAGCCTGCTTGTCGTCGTTGCTCAAAACCAAAAATTCACGCTGCGGAATACGCACCTTGCGGCCACGTCCCGCCATGCCGCCGAAATTGTGAATCGCAGCATAAACCAGATTGGTGCCAACCAGCGCGGTGTCATTGTCGGAAAAGGTACTGAAGCTGTTGCGCAGCGCACCGGTATCGTTCAGCGGCTTACCGTTGCGGTATTTCAGCCCCAACCATTTCGGACGGCCGCCCGCGCGGAAATTATCACGCACGCCTTTGTGCATGGTTTCCGATAAGCGGCGCATAAGCAGATAGCGGTTTTCCACGCCACTGCCCAAACGTTCGAGCTGGTTTTGCACCACAAACAGGTTGTCGATTTGGACTTCAATCATGCTATAATCATCTCAAGACATCGGAAAAGCGGTGATAATCTCGATACCGCAGCCTACCCGAAAGGGTGACCGAGAGCGTGTGCAAGTGATTTCGAGCCTTGCCCGATGTCTTACTTCAACACTTCTTTCTTTTCCATTAGTTTTCTGATTTCTTTCTCATTACTGATTCGGTACGACTGCAAATATACTTCCTCCACGTCGTCGATATACTTCAAAACCGCCCATAAATATTCCTGATTGCGTTGAGTTGTAAAAATCAACTCTCTGCCATCTCTGATAATATGGTCTGGATTAGCCAAAAATTCAGGCAGAAAAGCATAATAATCCTCCGCAAAACCTTGCCCCTCTCGGCTATCCACCTGCTTAATCAGTGTATCGTCCGATAACCAAACAGTCGCCCGCTTCAACCCCGTACGTTGTTGCACTTCTTTACTCAACACGCCTGCCGCAAATTTCACTTGCCGCGACAACTTGTTGCGGATGTCGATTTTTTCGGCATTATCAGGCTTGCCGTCAATTTTCAGACGGCCTTTCACTTCATAAAACTCTTCCGAAAGCTGTTTAAACACCGCCTTAAATTCCGCACCGCCCATTTCCGCCTTTGCAAACTCATGCGCCAAACCACGGTCGTATTGGTCTAAATTCGGCCGGTAATTCATGCGGCCGGCATTGTAGCCAAAACCACGGTCGGTGGTGTGCAGGCTGCCGTCGGGTGCTTTATAGGCAATCGTCGGGTAGCTGTCGCCTTTTTTGTTGTAGACCTTATGGGTCTCCACCAAATTATGTTCGCCCGACTGGCTCAACACTTTGCCGTCGCGTTGCATATCGCGCTCACTCAACGCAATCACCGAGCAGCGGCAGCGATAGCCGTTGGGCGGGTAAAAGGTTGCCCAAAACGGGTCGTCGTAGCGGTACACCAAGCCATCCATCGCCGCGTGTGCCGGTCGTGTGCGGTGGTCGCCCACTGCGTCATACATCCAATACGGGCGGCTGTCGATGTTGGCCATATAGCCTTGATATTGGCCGGCACTGTAAGCCGTCTGCATATTGGTGCGGTAGATATTTTCCAACCGGCGCGGCGCACCAAATACTTCGCCGCTGGTCGGGTCAATAATAACTTTGCCATCGTGGCCGTTAGGGTGCAGCCAGCCTTTGTTTTGCAGGTGCTGCAAGATGTCTTTGCGCCAATCGGCAAATGCTTGCCCGTTGTCGGCCGCCTTAATCATGGATTGCTTGATATCGTTGAGCATATCCAAATCGGTTATGCGGGCGATGGTGTACACCTTGGCGATTTCCGAGGCCGTCAGGTTGCGGTAGCTTTCGGCGGTCACGCCTTTGGCTTGCAGCCACTCAATCGCTTTTGCAGGTTTGAGGCCGAGGGCAAACTTAATGCTTGGCATTGGCTTGCCCCAACAGATCGCTCAAAAACAGCGCATTTTGCATATAGCCTTGCAGGGTTTGGTTATCCAACTGCGGGTAGAGCGCGGTCAAGGCGGCATCTGCCTCTTCGTAGCTATCACACGCTGCCAGCGCGGCCACCGCCTGTTTGATAATCGGATTGAGCTGCGCGTTAAAGTCGGGCATTTCCAACGCCTCGTCCAATGCGCCGTCCAATACCTGCTGCTCGCGGGCGGCGGGGCGGCCTACCGGTATGCGTGCGGACAATGCCGCCAGCGCAGCTTGATGCACGGGATTATCCGGCACCACACGCGCCAGCACCCGCTCGCCCTCGGCAGGCTCGGGAATTACCAGCTTGTCGCGCACCCAACTCTCCGGGATTTGCACGCCCACGTCCACCAGCTTAGGGATGGCTTCGGCCATTACCGCAATGTCCTCCGGATCGCGCGTGTCAAATTCAAATTTCGGCACGCGGTTTGGGTCGGCATTGGGATAGTTGATTTGCAGGAACGGCCCGATGATTTGGCTTGTGATGGTTTGCGCCACCTGTTTTGCGTCCGACACCAGCAAATCGCGGCGTACCTCGTTGTGGATATTGCCCAGCGCGTTGGTGCTGGATTTTCCGTCCGCGCCGCTGGTCAGCGTTTGCCCCAAAATCAGCCGTGCCGCCGATTTTTCGCACCAGTCAGCCATCTGCAAAAACGGATTACTGGTTGCCGTCGTACCGCTTGCCGCATTGTGAAGCTCGATTTCCATACCTTCGGGCATGATGCCCGCCGCGTTGTGGCCGATTTCCGCCACCGCCCGAAGCAGGGTGTTTTTTTCCTCTTTGGTTGCGCCCGCGCCGTATTTGCCGATACGGATGGGCATGCCGTACAGCTCCAAAAACTCGGCAAAATCGTGGACGGCGTAGTGTTTGAACATATACAGCCAGGCAAGCGTGCGAAAAAGCCCGTTGCGCGCCTGCTGGACGCTGCGCGATTTTTGAGTATGAACGACCCAGCCCAGCGGCCACAACGCTTCGCCTTCCGGATTTTCGCGGGTACGCAGCAGCAGCCCGTCATCTTTGTCCCATTTGAACCAGCTTTGCGGGCGGTGGATAAAGTTTCGGGGTAGGTAAAGGCCGTCTGAAAATACCCACTCGACCTCCAACGCAGAAAATCCGTGCCCGACAGCGTCCATCAAATCCATAATCAGGTCTTCGAGGGTAGGCAGGCCGTCCATCATTTCGTAGGCTTGGTCGGACAGCTTTTCTTCTTCCGGCGTCGCATTTCGCGGCGGGGCGACGCGCCAGTTGAGCGTCAGCAGCGCGCGTTTGCGCGTACCCATATTTGCCGCGATGTCGCTGTCGCGCTCCTCAATGTCCGCGAAAAGCTCGTGTTGGGCTCGGATGTCGCCGTTTTCCGCGTCCTCGAAGAGGGCGCGCATTTTTTGAGGCGTAATAAAATTGGACGGATGTTCGGCGATAACTCGACCGGTCGCCGTAATTTGAGCCACGTCCGTCTGCAATGCAGCTTCGGGCTTTTGGATTTTAGTTTTATTGTTCTTTTTTGCCATTATCGGCTCCATTTACTTTTTATCTCGTCACCAAAATCGTTATCGGTAGGGCTTTGCCATTCTATCGGCACACAATTCGCCACCGCCACCGACCAGAGCATATGCAGTGCATCGGGGCCGTCGTCGTGGTCGGCGTCGGGAAATTCCCGCAACTGCTCAATCAATACACGCTG
>NZ_JBQCVL010000011.1:0-48014 GCF_051958425.1 Neisseria sp. P0013.S005
AAAAGCTGAGTCCTGTCGCATACAGAACCCAGCTTACACAGAGCGCCTGAAAAGGCTTTTATGAGTGTCCAAGATTTTGGGGCCAGTTCAATTGTTTTCAGACGGCCTGTTTTATTTGAAAATGTTGTAAAAAGTCTAAACTCTAATGAATAAAAGTATCTATCAAGATGAAAGTAGTTGTTTGTAGCGTTGGAAAACATTAATATTGCCAAACGTGTTTTCACGAGATTTTAACTTTGTATTGGAGAGAATAATGAAAAAATCGATTATCGCTTTGGTTATTGCCGGTTTGCCGCTGGCTGCCTCTGCAGAAGTGATTCTTTATGGTCAAATCAAAAGCAGCGTGACCGTTGGTCAAGTAAAAATCAAAGGTGATGCAGGTTCTGAAACCAGCTCTACCGCAACCAGCATCAATGACAATACCTCCCGTATCGGTTTTAAAGGTAGCGAGAACTTGGGCGGCGATTTGAAAGCCATCTGGCAAGTTGAACAAAAAACAGCCATTACCGGCGGTTCACAAGGTTTTGCCAATCGCGATTCCTTCATCGGTTTGCAAGGTAAATTCGGTAAAGTCCGTGCCGGTAAACTCAGCAATATGCTGAACGAAATGGACACCATCGATCCGTGGATGTACAAAACCAATGCCGCAGGCTTGGGCATATTTACCCGTACCGGCAACCGTAATGCCGCTGTACGCTACGACAGCCCGGATTTTGGCGGATTCAAATTCAACGTGTCTTACGCACCGCGCGACAACCGCAATCCTTCAGACAAATACACGCACACCCAAGCGGCCAAAGACCAATACACCGGCGGCGTGAGCTTCTCTAAAAACGGCTTTACTGCCAATGCGGCTTACGGCCATTACAACGGCGCGTACACCGACAATTCCGGCAAAGTCAAAGCGGCACAAATCGCCAAAGTTGAAACTTATTACGACAAAGACAATCTCTTTGTCGGCGGCGGCGTACACTATGCCAAAGGCCATGAGACAGCCAACGAATATTTAGGCTATTTCACCGATGGTTTTAATGAGTACAAGGGTAGTGACATCACTGCCGATTCAGGCAAATCTGAAGCCGTGAAAGTGGTTGATGCAGCAGTAACTGTCGGCTACAAATTGGGCAATGTCACCCCACGCATTACTTATGCACACGGCTGGCCTGCCAAGGGCGTGAACAGCGGCGAGAAATTGGTGGATAAATTCGACCAAGTCGTTGTCGGCGGCCAATACACCTTCAGTAAACGCACCGGCGTAGTTGCCCAACTGGCGTATCTGAAAGTCGGCAACAAAACCCGTCTGACTGCAGCCAACAAAGGCGGCGTTGAACAAAAAGCCGCTTCTGTGGGCCTGTATCACAAATTCTAAGCCGTCTTGAAAGACAAGGCCGTCTGAAAAATTTCAGACGGCCTTTTTGTTGATTAAAGCGGTTTATTTGTCGTGGTTGGTCAGCGTTGTGCCGTGACGGCCACCGCGTTCTTTCAAACGTTGTACCAAACCTTCGACCGTTGTCGGCATGCCGTCGACACAGAATGCCTGATACAGGGCGGTATGCAGGGCATCGTTGCGGCTGAACGCATTGCCGATCAGCTTCCAATCGCCTTTACGCGGCTCGATCCAGCGGTGGTTTACTGTGTCGCCGTAAGCGAATACTTTGTAAGACGAACGCTTATCGTTGCTGTAAGTAAAGGATGTGCGGGCGCAATAGAGGCCTTCGACGGAGAGGTTGTCGTAGCCTTTGTCGGAGCGCACGTTCAAGACGTAGCGGATGCTGTTGTCAGGCGCAGGCATGATTTGCAGGCTGCTGAGCAGGATTTTAGGCTGCTTGCCGTAGGTTTCGTTGACATAGAGGTCGAACCAATCGCCCGATTGGGTATCGGGCAGGGGCGGCAACTCGGCTTTGTGTTCTTTAAACTCGCGTGCGGCAACTTCTTCAGGGCTTTCCTGATAACGCGTGTTGGTCAGCGTATCCTTTTGGCTGAAACCCAAAGCAAATGCTTGAGTCGCGGCAAGGCTGAGGGCAAGAAGGGCAAAACGGCGCATAGACAGCTCCAAAGTGAAAAACGGCTTTATTTTATGGGCTTGCAGGGTGGGGTGCAAGTAAGTGCGGTATAATTGACGTTAATTCTGATTAATATGACGAGTTTTCATCATGAATACACAAACTCTGGATGTCATTGGTTTGAAATGCCCGCTGCCGATTTTGCGTGCCAAAAAAGCTTTGGCGCAAATGCAGGAAGGCGAAGTGCTGACCGTATTGGCCACCGATGGCGGCGCGCCCGGCGATTTTGAAGCGTTTTGCCGTCAGACCGGACATGTTTTGTTGGAATCGAGCGAAGCCGACGGCGTGTTCAAGCTGGTGTTGAAGCACAAATAAAGGCCGTCTGAAATGTCTAAAGCCGTTGCGTTGTCTGCCGCCGTATTGGCTGTCTGCCTGAGTGCATGCGGCAATGAAGGCGTTTCGCCGCAGAACGCTGTCGATTATGCCCAAAATGTAACCGACTTGTTCCGCCAAAGCTGCGTGGCCGCAGACGGCAATGCCGCCCTTGTCGGCGAGTTTGCCAATGCCAACAAACTGGTTTTATTGTCGAAAAAGGATATTGCCGATTTGCCTGCCGGAATGATGGATTTGGAGGCATTAAGTATTTGGAAGAAAACGGTAAACGGCGCAGATTATTATTTGAGCCTGACTGAAGACAGTTGCAGCGTGCGCACGGCTAAAGCCGACGACCATCTGATTTTCAAACAATTTTTGGCTTTGGCAGAAAATCCGCCGCAAGGTTTGAACGCTGAATTGCGTGCCGATAATTTGGTGGAAACTCCGTTGCCTATGCGTCAGATTTCCTACGCATGGCGCGCGTCCGGCAGTCCGAAAGAAACCTTGCTGACTGTTAAAACAACGTCGTCCGAGCATTTTCCGGTACAGGCTGTTTTTTATTTGACCCATCATTCTTACGACAATAAGGCCGCCGTTTTGCCTTAGGCCGGTTGACGATTGAAACACCAAATTAATAGAAACTGTTACCGCCGAATAAAGGCCGTCTGAAACATTATCACACCAAACCACTCGAAAGTAAGCTATGCAAACCCTGACCATCATCCGCCCCGACGATATGCACTTACACCTGCGCGACGGCGACGCGCTCAAAGCCGTTGTCCCGTACACCGCCCGACAAATGGGCCGCGCGGTTATCATGCCCAACCTGAAGCCGCCCGTCGTCAGTGTTGCCGACGCCCAAGCATACAAAGAGCGCATTATGGCCGCCCTGCCAGAAGGCAGTAGCTTCCAGCCGTTGATGACGCTTTATTTGACCGATAACGCCACTCCCGAACTCGTACGTGAAGCCAAGGCTGCCGGTATTGTGGCTTTCAAACTTTATCCTGCAGGCGCGACCACCAATTCCGATTCCGGCGTGACCGACTTGTTTAAGCTGATCCCCGTGTTGGAAGAAATGGCGAAACAGGGCATTTTGTTCTTGGTTCACGGCGAAGTAACCGATCCTGAAATCGATATTTTCGACCGCGAAGCCGCCTTTATCGAGCGCGTGATGAAGCCGGTTTTGGCGCAAGTGCCAAACCTCAAGGTCGTGTTTGAACACATCACCACTGCCGAGGCTGCACGACTGGTATTGGAAGCAGGCGATAATGTGGCCGCGTCTGTGACGCCGCAACACTTGCTGCTCAACCGCAACGACCTTTTGGTCGGCGGTGTGCGCCCTCATCATTTCTGCTTGCCTGTACTCAAACGCGAAACCCACCGTCAGGCTTTGGTTGCCGCCGTTACCGGCGATAAGGCGCACAAATTCTTCCTCGGCACGGACTCTGCGCCACATGCTAAAACTGCCAAAGAAAATGCTTGCGGTTGCGCCGGTATGTTCAGCGCAATGACTGCTATCGAGCTTTATGCCGAAGTGTTTGAGAAAGCAGGCGCGTTGGATAAACTGGAAGCCTTTGCTTCTAAAAACGGCCCATGTTTCTACGGTCTGCCTGAAAATACCGATACCATTACATTGGTCAAACAAACGCAAACTGTACCTGCCAGTGTGCCTTACGGCGATGGCGAGCTTGTACCGATGAGGGCCGGCGGCGAGATTGAATGGACGGTACAATATTAAATTTGCCGCCAATTAGGCATAAAAAGAAACAACCTGCTTGAAAGGGCAGGTTGTTTTTATTGTCGTTCAGACGGCCTGTTATGGGGAGGGAAGACAGTCAAGGCCGTCTGAAAATAGGATTAGAGTGTGTATTTATTCGGTCAACATGGGTTTCAGTGCTTCCCAAGCCTGCGGCAGTTGGGTAAAACCGTCCGAAGCCATCAAATGGCCGCCTTCTGGAATATGGGTAACAGGGCTTTTGAGTTTGGCCGCCATGTCCAAAGTCAGTTCGGGTGGAACATGGGTGTCATTGTCGGAAACCAGGCAGTGTTTGGGTATATCGATTTTGCGCAGGATGTCGAAATCGGGGGACGCTGCTTTAATGTAGGCATCGAGCGTGGGCAGGGGCGGTAGCATATCGGCAAAACCGGCGGCAAGCAACAGACCGCCGATTTTTTGCGGCTGTTGGCGGCTGAGGAAGTGAAGGAGGGTAATGCAACCGAGGCTGTGGCCGACTAGGAAGGTATGGGCATCAGGCTTGCCGATGTGCTGGTCAAGGGTAAACTGCCACGCGGTCGTGCTTGGTTTGTCGGGATTGGGCATGGCGAGGGAGATTGCTTGTGCGCCGGTGCTTTTGACTTGGGCGCAAAGCCAGTCAAACCAGTTGCCGTGCGGATTGCCTTCAAAGCCATGTACGATATAAACGCGTCGATTCATGTTTCTCCTCCTTCAGACGGCCTGAGATTTTGTCTAAATCTCTGCCTGTAAGCGTTTATTATACCATGTTTGTTTATGTTTTATTGTTTGCCGCTTTGTAAGGATGGTTGATTAAGCTTTTGTTGTTAAATGATATTTGCAAGAATAATAAAGCAAACAACACGGCAGGGGCGGATGGCGTTGCCGTGTTGTTCGGGTTTGAAATATATAGGGGCCGTCTGAAAAAGGGAAAGAATGGTTTGTTTGTTGCAAAGATGTTTTTGTTATATTGCAAGGCCGTGTTTTTCAGACGGCCTTTACGCTTTAACTTATTTTTAACCCGATTTCTCTGACGAAGCGCCTGTCTTGGCGTACACTTTGGTCTTTTATAAATGAGAATGGTTTATGTATCACGGCGAGAGATTTAATGCGTACAGCCATTTGGCCGGTTTCTTGTTGGCAGTGGCAGCCTTGGTGCTGATGCTGGTGAAAGCGGTAGAATCGGCGGACGGCTATCGGATTGCCGGTGCACTGACTTACGGAGTCTGCCTGCTGCTTCTGTATTTGGGCTCAACCTTATACCACAGTATTCCGCAGCCGAAGGCCAAGGCGATTTTGCAAAAGGTCGATCATTGCATGATTTATCTTTTAATTGCAGGCAGTTATACGCCGTTTACGCTGATTACCCTGCAGGGCGGTTGGGGCTGGTCGCTTTTCGGCGTGTCATGGGGGCTGGCTTTGTTGGGCATTGTTCAAGAGCTGACAATTGGGCGCAAAAGCGAGAAGCGGCTGCTGTCGATGGTGATTTATGTGTTGATGGGCTGGCTGATTGTGGTGGCGGTATGGCCGCTGATACAGTCGCTTTCGGCCGGTGGATTATTTTGGCTGGTGTTGGGCGGCGTATTGTATAGCGCGGGGATTTATTGGTTTATCAACGATACGAAAATCCGCCATGGCCACGGTATTTGGCACTTGTTTGTCTTAGCAGGCAGTTTGACGCAATTTATCAGCATTTATTTTTATGTGTTGTAGTTTCAGACGGCCTGGAATAAAAAACCTCTCAGTTTGACTGAGAGGTTTTTGTTTGTCGTCAACCTGGGTTTTTGTCGTGGAATTCGTGGAATTCATAGTTGTAGGTCAACTCTTTGCCAGCTTTGGTTTGCGCCAGATAATCGTCGTAAACAGCACGGATTTCCTTACGCAGCAGGAAGAGGGCGATTAAGTTTGGTAAGACCATAAAGCCGTTGAACATATCGGACATACTCCAAACCAAATCCACTTTGCCCAATGTACCCAATACGATGGCCACCAAAACCAGCGCGCGGTAGATGCCCAAATGTTTGCCGCGGAACAGGAAGCGGATATTGGATTCGCCGAAGTAGTACCAGCCGATGATGGTGGTAAAGGCGAAGAAGGTCAGACAGACGGCGAGCAGTTGCGAGCCGAAACCCGGGAAGGCTTTGTTAAACGCCAGTTGGGTAACCGCAGCGCCGGTTTCGCCGGAAAGGTCGGCGTCGGTCAGCAGGATAATCAGCGCGGTTGCCGTGCAGACCATCAGCGTATCGATAAAGATACCGATAAATGCAGCCATACCTTGTTGCACAGGGTGTTTGACGTTGGCGGTCGCATGAGCGTGCGGGGTCGAACCCATACCGGCTTCATTGGAAAACAGGCCGCGTGCCACACCGAAGCGGACTGCCTCGCGCATACCGATACCGGCCGCACCACCCAATACCGCTTCCGGATTGAAGGCGGCGACAAAAATATTGTGGAACATCGGGATGATGTGGTCGGAGAATTTGAACAAAATAATCACGGCACACAAGATGTAAATTACCGCCATAAACGGCACGACAAATTGCGCGATACCGGCAATGCGGTTGATGCCGCCGATGATGATCAGGCCGGCGAATACCGCCAAAGTAATACCGACAGCCATCGGAGGAACATCGAAAGCCAAATTCATGGCAGAGGCAATAGAGTTGGATTGGGTCGCGTTACCGATGAAACCCAGCGCGATAATCAAGGCGATGGAGAAAAAGCCGGACAGAAAACGCGCCGCGCCACGGCCGATTTTCGGAGTCAGGCCGTGCGTAATGTAAAACGCAGGGCCGCCGATGTATTTGCCATGGCTGACCACGCGGTATTTTTGCGCCAAAACGGCTTCTGCAAAAATGGTAGACATGCCCAAAATGGCAGACAACCACATCCAAAAAATGGCACCCGGGCCGCCAGCGGTAATCGCAGTGGCGACACCGGCTACGTTACCGGTACCGATTTGCGCGGAAATCGCCACGGCAAGGGCTTGAAATTGAGACAGAGATTTGCCTTCGTGGTCTTTGTCTTTTTTGCTGAACAAGCCACCGAAAACGGATTTGAAACCCGTCCCCAATTTGGTTATTTGCGGCGCACCCAAGTACAGGGTAAAAAACAGGCCGATGCCGATTAAGGCATAAATCAGCAGGTAGTCCCAAAGAACCAGATTGACTGCACCCACCAGAGCAGACAATATTTCTTCCATAATAAAACCTTTAATAAAAACAATAAAAATAAAATGATACGGGTAACTACTCCCACTCATTTTTCGCGTTTGGCAATATCGGCGAGCAGGCCGTTTTGCCATTCGATACCGGTTAAGTTGTTAACAATTTTGACCGATTTTGTCATCATACCGTAAACCTTCGTGAATTAAAACGAAAAACTGACAAAGGTTTGCCGCCAATGTGCTTCTTTATTTAAAAAAGGTTTCTTTGTTTTCAGACGGCCTGTTTTTGCAAATATTCGGGCTGTCTGAATATTTTGGCTAAAGGCAACTTATGATAAAATGCACGCCTTACAAATGAAGCAAATTCCGCCTCAACGCGTGAAAAAACGAAAGGAATCAATATGGCAGGCCATAGTAAGTGGGCAAATATCCAACACAAAAAAGCCCGACAAGATGCCAAACGCGGCAAAATCTTCACCCGTCTGATTAAAGAAATTACCGTTGCTGCCCGTATGGGCGGCGGCGACCCCGGTGCAAATCCGCGCCTGCGCCTGGCTTTGGAAAAAGCCGCTGAAAACAATATGCCTAAAGACAACGTGCAACGTGCCATCGACAAAGGTACGGGCAATCTGGAAGGCGTGGAATACATCGAGTTGCGTTACGAAGGCTACGGCATCGGCGGCGCGGCTTTGATGGTGGACTGTCTGACCGACAACAAAACCCGTACCGTTGCCGATGTGCGCCACGCGTTCACTAAAAACGGCGGCAACTTGGGTACCGACGGCTGCGTAGCGTTCAACTTCGTTCATCAAGGCTATTTGGTGTTCGAACCGGGCGTTGACGAAGATGCGTTGATGGAAGCGGCTTTGGAAGCCGGTGCGGAAGACGTCATCACCAACGACGACGGTTCCATCGAAGTGATTACCGCACCGAACGACTGGGCCGGTGTGAAATCGGCTTTGGAAGCTGCAGGTTACAAATCTGTTGACGGTGACGTTACCATGCGCGCCCAAAACGAAACCGAGTTGAGCGGCGAAGATGCAGTTAAAATGCAAAAACTGATTGACGCATTGGAAGATTTGGACGACGTACAAGACGTTTACACTTCTGCCGTGTTAAATCTGGACTAAGAGTTTAAAGAACAAAAGGCCGAGACCTTTGCAAAATTCCCCAAAATCCCCTAAATTCCCACCAAGACATTTAGGGGATTTCTCATGAGCACCTTCTTCCAACAAACCGCATAATCCATGATTGCCAAACACATCGACCGCTTCCCACTATTGAAGTTGGATCAGGTGATTGATTGGCAGCCGATCGAACAATACCTGAATCGTCAAAGAACCCATTACCTTAGAGACCACCGCGGCCGTCCCGCCTATCCCCTGTTGTCCATGTTCAAAGCCGTCCTGCTCGGACAATGGCACAGCCTCTCCGATCCCGAACTCGAGCACAGCCTCATCACTCGCGTCGATTTCAACCTGTTTTGCCGTTTTGACGAACTGAGCATCCCCGATTACAGCACCTTATGCCGCTACCGCAACTGGCTGGCGCAAGACGACACCCTGTCCGAATTGCTGGAACTGATTAACCGCCAACTGACTGAAAAAGGTTTAAAAGTAGAGAAAGCATCCGCCGCCGTCATTGACGCCACCATTATTCAGACCGCCGGCAGCAAACAGCGTCAGGCCATAGAAGTCGATGAAGAAGGACAAGTCAACGGCCAAACCACACCGAGCAAAGATGAAGATGCCCGTTGGACAAAGAAAAACGGCCTCTACAAACTCGGTTACAAACAACATACCCGTACCGATGCGGAAGGTTGGTTGGGACATGAAGTTACCCGCCTGACCGTATGCGAATACCTCAAACCATTGTTTGCAGACGGCATCGATACGCTGGTGTTGGGCTGCACGCACTTTCCCTTGCTCAAGCCCTTAATCGGTAGGGAGGCGGGTAATGTCGCGTTGGTTGATTCTGCAATTACGATGGCTGAAGAAACAGCACGCGTCCTTGCGCAGGAGGGATTACTCAATACTGACAACAATAATCCCGACTATCGTTTTTATGTCAGCGATATTCCTTTGAAATTCAGAACGATAGGCGAACGTTTTCTGGGTAGGACGATGGAGCAGATTGAAATGGTGTCTTTGGGTTAGGCAAAGTTTGCTCAAACACCCGCATATCTGGAGTAAGGATGTGCGGGTGTTTTTTGTGAAGATACGTCAGAAAATGTTTGCAAATTACATTTTAAGTTAATAGAATATAAACTATTATCATTTTTAAAAAAGTTGATATGAAAAATTCACTTATTGCCCAAGCAGCCGGTATCCTGCCTGTGCTGCTGCTTTCTGCCTGCGCGGGCGGCGGCAGTTTCGATTTGGACAGCGTGGAAACGAAACAGCACAACCCGCAGTCCGAAGCACCGAAATACCAAGACGAACAGACTGAAAAACCGGCAAAACCCGATGAAGCGCAGGCGGCGGAAAACGACCGTCTGGCTTACGGTTTTGCAGCCAAAATACCGCGCCGTAATGTCCATTTCAACGTGAAACAGGGGCATCAGCCGCTGTCGGATGCGGATTGGGTGAAATTGGCGGCGGGTGAACCGGATAAGTTTCCCCAAAAGGATGACATTTTTGCGATGGATAAGGGTACGCTGAACGAATCCATCACAACGGGCGATGGTAAAAGCCGCGTGGAAGGATACACGAAATTTAAGTATGTCCGCTCGGGCTATATCTACCGCAACGGTGCCAATAAAATCGATCCCAAAAACAATATCGCCCTTTTCGGTCCGGACGGCTACCTTTTCTACAAAGGCAGCAATCCTTCCCAAGCTCTGCCGACGGGCAAGGCGATTTACAAAGGTACTTGGGATTATGTAACCGATGCCAAGGAAAAACAGAAGTTTCCCCAGTTGGGTAGTCCGCCAGCGGGGGATAGGTACGGGGCTTTGTCTGCCGAGGAAGCGGATGTGTTGCGCAATGAAAGCGAGGCACCGAAAGGTCAGACCGATTTCGGGCTGACCAGCGAGTTTGAGGTGGATTTCGCCGCCAAGACCATGACCGGCGCGCTCTACCGCAATAACCGGATTACCCATAACGAAACCGAAAATAAAGCCAAACAAATTAAACGTTACGACATTCAGGCTAACCTGCACGGTAACCGCTTCAAAGGTAAGGCGTTGGCTGCAGATAAAGATACTGGGAACGATCATCCCTTCGTTTCTGATTCTGATAGTCTGGAAGGTGGTTTCTACGGGCCTCAGGGCGATGAGTTGGGCGGCAAGTTTTTGGCAAACGATAAGAAAGTGCTTGCCGTATTCGGCGCGAAACAGAAAGACGGTGCAGAAAAACCATTGGCTGAAACCTTTATGGACGCTTACCGCATCGGTGCGGATTTTGTGAAAAAACAGATAGACAGCTTCGGCAACGTGGCCAAACTGCTGATTGACGGCGTAGAGCTTGCGCTTGTGCCGTCCGAAGGCACTCAGACGGCATTCCAGCATGTATTTGAGAAAGATGGTGTGAAGGTGTCGGTATGCTGCTCCAATTTGGATTACCTGCATTTCGGGGTGTTGGAACACGGCGGTTCGCACGATATGTTCCTGCAGGGCAGCCGTACGCCGGTTTCCGATATGCCTGTAACGGCGGGAGAGGCGGTATATCGCGGTACATGGTCGGGTACTATTGTTAATGGTACGAGCTGGAGTGCCGAACCTTCCAATAAGGAAGGCGGTAACCGGGCGGAGTTTAAAGTTAATTTTGCCGAGAAAACCCTCAACGGTATGCTGACGGCGAAAGACCGCATTGCCCCCGTATTCACCATCACTGCCACGATTCAGGGCAACGGTTTTTCAGGTGTGGCGAAAACCGGTGAAAACGGCTTTGCATTAGATCCGAAAAATACCATCGATCCGAAACGAACGAATATCCGTGCAGATGTGTCCGGCGGCTTCTACGGCAAAAACGCCATTGAGATGGGCGGATCGTTCTCCGGAAATACATTGGAGGGAGAAAGCGGCAAGGCGGCAGTGGTATTCGGTACGAAACGCCAACAGCTTGTCCGGTAAACTGGGCTGCCGGTTGACAGAGGAAAGTTCTTCAGACGGCATATCGGCTTTAAATGCCGTCTGAAGGCAGTAAGTAGAGAAATGATATGAAACAGCAACATTTGTTCCGATTAAATATTTTATGCCTGTCGCTGATGACTGCGCTGCCTGCTTATGCGGATGTTTTACCGTCCGGACAAGTGATGGAAAAGCAGCTCGATACCGTGCAGGTCAATGCGAAAAAACAGAAAACCCGCCGTGATAACGAAGTAACCGGGCTGGGCAAGCTGGTCAAATCTTCCGAGACGCTAAGTAAAGAACAGGTTTTGAATATCCGAGACCTGACCCGTTACGATCCGGGTATTGCCGTGGTCGAACAGGGTCGGGGCGCAAGTTCCGGCTATTCAATACGCGGCATGGATAAAAACCGTGTTTCCTTAACGGTAGACGGCGTTTCGCAAATACAGTCCTACACCGCGCAGGCGGCATTGGGTGGGACGAGGACGGCGGGCAGCAGCGGCGCAATCAATGAAATTGAGTATGAAAACGTTAAGGCCGTTGAAATCAGCAAGGGTTCGAATTCATCAGAATACGGAAACGGCGCATTGGCAGGTTCGGTCGCATTTCAAACCAAAACCGCAGCCGACATTATCGGAGAGGGAAAACAGTGGGGCATTCAGAGTAAAACTGCCTATTCTGGAAAAGACCATGCCCTGACACAGTCCCTTGCGCTTGCAGGACGCAGCGGCGGCGCGGAAGCCCTCCTTATTTATACTAAACGGCGGGGGCAGGAAATCCATGCGCATAAAGATGCTGGTAAAGGTGTGCAGAGTTTCAACCGGCTGATACCGGTCGAGGATACCCATCCGTACGCAAATTTCATTGTCGAAGAGGAATGTTCCAATGGATATGCGGCCTGTAAAGACAATGCGAAAAAAGATGCTTTGGCCAAAGATGAGCGCAAAACCGTCAGCACGCAGGATTATACCGGCCCCAGCCGCTTCCTTGCGGCCCCGCTTGAGTATGGCAGCCAATCATGGCTGTTCCGACCGGGGTGGCATTTGGACAACCGCCATTATGTCGGAGCCGTTCTTGAACGTACGCAGCAGACCTTTGATACACGGGATATGACTGTTCCTGCCTATTTTACCGAGGCCGATCTGAATGAAAGTGTCCGGAGAAACGGTACGCCGAGCGGCTTTGGCAAATATTCGGGCAATAATAAGGCCGAAAGGCTGTTTGTTCAGGGAGAGGGCGGTACATTGCAGGGTATCGGTTACGGTACCGGCGTGTTTTATGATGAACGCCATACTAAAAACCGGTACGGGGTCGAATATGTTTACCATAATGCTGACAAGGATACCTGGGCCGATTACGCCCGACTTTCTTATGACCGGCAAGGTATAGATTTGGACAACCGTTTGCAGCAGACGCATTGCTCTCACGACGGTTCGGATAAAAATTGCCGTCCCGACGGCAATAAACCGTATTCCTTCTATAAATCCGACCGGATGATTTATGAAGAAAGCCGAAACCTGTTCCAAGCAGTATTTAAAAAGGCATTTGATACGGCCAAAATTCGTCACAATTTGAGTATCAATCTAGGGTACGACCGCTTTAAGTCGCAATTGTCCCACAGCGATTATTATCTTCAAAACGCAGTTCAGGCATATGGATCGAAAATCCCGGAAGGGGCGCAGTCACCCAACGGAAGCCAAGGCAAACCGTATTGGGTGTCTATCGGCAAGACCACGGTCAATACATCGCCAATATGCCGCTTCGGCAATAACACCTATACAGACTGCACACCGAGGAATATCGGCGGCAACGGTTATTATGCAGCCGTTCAAGACAATGTTCGTTTGGGCAGGTGGGCGGATGTCGGAGCAGGCATACGTTACGATTACCGCAGTACGCATTCGGAAGATAAGAGTGTCTCTACCGGCACTCACCGCAACCTTTCTTGGAACGCAGGCGTAGTCCTCAAGCCTTTCACCTGGATGGATTTGACTTATCGCGCTTCTACGGGCTTCCGTCTACCGTCGTTTGCCGAAATGTACGGCTGGAGAGCCGGGGAGTCTTTGAAAACGTTGGATCTGAAACCGGAAAAATCCTTTAATAGAGAGACAGGTATTGTATTTAAAGGGGACTTCGGCAATTTGGAAGCCAGCTATTTCAACAATGCTTATCGCGACCTGATTGCATTCGGTTATGAAACCCGAACTCAAAACGGGCAAACTTCGGCTTCTGGCGACCCCGGATACCGAAATGCTCAAAATGCACGGATAGCCGGTATCAATATTTTGGGTAAAATCGATTGGCACGGTGTATGGGGCAGGTTGCCGGACGGGTTGTATTCCACGCTTGCCTATAACCGTATCAAGGTCAAAGATGCCGATATACGCGCCGACAGGACGTTTGTAACTTCATATCTCTTTGATGCCGTCCAACCTTCACGATATGTATTGGGTTTGGGTTACGACCATCCTGACGGAATATGGGGCATCAATACGATGTTTACTTATTCCAAGGCAAAATCTGTTGACGAACTGCTAGGCAGCCAGGCGCTGTTGAACGGTAATGCCAATGCTAAAAAAGCAGCATCACGGCGGACGCGGCCTTGGCATGTTACGGATGTTTTCGGATATTACAATATCAAGAAACACCTGACCCTGCGCGCAGGCGTGTATAACCTCTTCAACTACCGGTATACCACTTGGGAGTCTGTAAGGCAGACTGCCGAAGGAGCGGTCAATAGGCACAATAATGTCGGTAGGTATAACCGCTACGCCGCACCGGGACGAAATTACACCCTGACTTTGGAGATGAAGTTTTAACCTAAGCAACCGTGCATCAAGGCAATAGGAGACCTTTGCAAAATTCCCCGAAATCCCCTAAATTCCCACCAAAACATTTAGGGGATTTTCCATGAGCACCTTACTTCCAGCAAACCGCACAAGCCATGATCGCCAAACACATCGACCGCTTCCCACTATTGAAGTTGGATCAAGTGATTGATTGGCAGCCGATCGAACAGTACCTGAATCGTCAAAGAACCCGTTACCTTAGAGACCACCGCGGCCGTCCCGCCTATCCACTGCTATCCATGTTCAAAGCCGTCCTGCTCGGACAATGGCACAGCCTCTCCGATCCCGAGCTCGAACACAGCCTCATCACCCGCATCGATTTCAACCTGTTTTGCCGTTTTGACGAACTGAGCATCGCCGATTACAGCACCTTATGCCGCTACCGCAACTGGCTGGCGCAAGACGACACCCTGTCCGAATTGCTGGAACTGATTAACCGCCAACTGACCGAAAAGCCCACCGCAAACATCCGCTGTCGGAAGCGCAAACCAAACGCAACCGATATTTGTCGAAAACCCGTTATGTGGTCGAACAAAGCTTCGGTACGTTACACCGTAAATTCCGCTATGCGCGGGCAGCCTACTTTGAGCTGAGCAAAGTGAGTGCGCAAAGCCATCTGAAGGCGATGTGTTTGAACCTTTTGAAAGCCGCCAACAGGCTAAGTGCGCCTGTTGCCGCCTAAAAGGTGGCTGAGTGCCTGATTAATCAGGTATCCAAGGGGGATTAAGGGGGTATTTGAGTAGAATCAGTGGATATTTGAAATAAAAACAGCCGAAAACCTGTGTTTGGGTTTAGGCTGTTGGGGAAAAAGGAATTTTGCAAAGGTCTCGGTCCGGATGCCTGATTAATCAGGTATTTAAGGGGGATTAAGGGAGTATTTGAATAGAATTATTGGATATTTGAAACAAAAACAGCCGAAAATCTTTATTTAGGTTTCGGCTGTTAGAGGAAAGGCTTTTTTGCAAAGGTCTCAGGCCGTCTGAAATTTCAGACGGCCTTTTTATATCGAAACCAATCAGATTTTTCTGGTTTTCAACCAAGCCCAAAGCAGCAGCAATACGACAAAGCCGAAATACAAAATACTCCACACCGGCAGGGCAACGCCGAATAGATAGTCCGGCTCGGCGCAGTTGCCAAAACCGCGGACGATGGGTTCAAACCAATCGAACAAAGGCCAGTCGCGCAGGCGGAAGGTCCAAGGTGCGCCGCAAGAAGGGGCGGTGCCGGGCGGCAGGCTTTGCAGCCAAATTTGATAGGCGGCGACACCTGCGCCGTAAACGGCCGGAGCGGCAATCAACAATGCCGAGAGCGAGCGGGCAAATTTGGAAGATTGAGAACTGAATGCCGTAACAATGGCCAACAGCCCGACTGCCAATACGCACAAGCGTTGCAGTATACACAATACGCACGGGTTCATGCCCAAAACGTATTGGGAAATAAAGGAGCCGCAGGCGGCAAATATGGAGAGGACGACTAAAAATAAAACAGTCTTGCGGAAAAAGTTCATAACATAAAACCTTTCAGACGGCCTAGATGCAAAACAGCCGATCAATAATGTTTACTTTAACACAAAACGCATATGCTTTTTTTGGTTTGACGGTTTTTTGCGTATGTTTGTTGATGTTGCGTAACCATAAATATGGAAACAAAAATGTGTTCCATATCGAAAAGGCCGTCTGAAATGTTCAGACGGCCTTTAGGGGAGAGACGTTTTATTTTTTCCCGTGAGATTTTTTGACATCTGCTTCAGTAATCGTACCGCCACCATTATTAAAGGCGTTCATGATGTAAGTGGCAACGGCGGCAACATCAGCATCATTGATAGCGGTAGCAGGCATGAAGCCGTTGTAGGATTTGCCGTTTACTGTAATCGGGCCGTTGATGCCTTTAGTCATGCTTTGCAACAGGGCTTGCGGTTTTTTATTGATATAGTCGGACTGGAATAAAGGCGGGAACATGGCACCCCGGCCTTCGCCTTTTTTACCGTGGCAGGCAGCGCAGTTGCTTTCGTAAATTTTTTGTCCTTTGCTCATCAGCGCGGCATCAGCGGCAAAAGCAGTTGGGATGCTGAGTGCGGTCAGAAGGAGCAGGATAGGGCGGAGTGCAGTCATGATGTATTCCTTTTTGAGCGGTGTTTTTGATGGCCACACGCTTGGTTTGCGTTTTAATAGCTTGATGATAACGCTAAAGGCCGTCTGAAAGTAGATTTTTCAGACGGCCTTTGGTTTAGGTCAAATCCAGCCTTGCAGATTGGCCCGACTTAATTGTGCAAGTGCGACAATCCAGTCGGCGGAATCGTTGAGGCAGGGGATGTAACGGTATTCTTTACCGCCGGCAGCGTGGAATTGTTCGCGTCCCATAATGGCGATTTCTTCCATGGTTTCGAGGCAGTCGGCCAGGAAGCCGGGACAGAATACGTCGAGTTTGGTCGTGCCTTGTTTCGGCAGCTGATCAAACAGGGCTTGCGTGCTGGGCTTGATCCATTGGGATTTGCCAAACTGGCTTTGGAAAGAAACGATGTATTCTTGTTCGGACAAGCCCAATGCCTGCGCCAACAGCTTGGCAGTATGGTGGCACTCGTCAGGATAGGGGTCGCCGTCATCGTGATGCTTTTGCGGAATACCGTGGAAACTCAACATCAGTTTTTCGCCGCGTCCGTTTTGAGCCCAATAGGCTTCAATATGCTGCTTCATGGCTTGAATATAGGCGGCATCGTCGTAATAACGGGAGACGGTGCGGACGCTCATTTGGTTGCGTTGCAGCAATAATTCTTGAAACACTTTGTCCAAAGCCGCGCCGGTCGAAGAGCCGGCATATTGCGGATAGAGCGGGATGACCAGCAATTTGCCCACGCCTTGGGCTTTGAGTTCCGCCAAAACGTCGGCAACGCTTGGATTGCCGTAAGTCATGGCATGACGGACGATGACATCGGGCAAATGTTTGGCCAGGGCTTCTGCTTGGCGGTGTGTGTAAACCTCAAGCGGCGAACCTTCTTTAAACCAAACTTTTTCATAGGCATGCGCGCTTTTTTTCGGGCGAAAAGTCAATACCAAGCCGCGCAATATCGGTTGCCATAAGAGCTTGGGCAGTTCGACAACGCGTTGATCAGACAGAAATTCTTTCAAGTAAGGCTTGACTGCGGCAGCAGTGGGCGCGTCAGGCGTGCCGAGGTTGAGCAGCAGGACGGCGGTACGGTTTTGTGCGGTGTAGGCTAAGGGTGGTTCGGTATGGAAACGGGACATGATTGTGCTTTATTAATTAAGAAAATTGAGGCCGTCTGAAAAGCAGTTTGAATCCAAACCTGATTTCAGACGGCCTTTAAAAGGATTAATCCACACCGCGGGCACGGTTTTCATGGAATTGCGCCTGCCAATCGGCAAATTCGCCTTGTTCGATGGCTTCGCGCATTTCTGCCATGATGACTTGGTAGAAGTGCAGATTGTGGATGGTGTTGAGTTGCGCGCCCAAGATTTCGCCGACGCGGTGCAGATGGTGCAGGTAGGAGCGGCTGAAATTCTGACAGGCGTAGCAGGTGCAGCTTTCATCAATCGGACGCTTGTCGAGTTTGTGTTTGGCGTTTTTGATTTTCAAATCGCCAAAACGGGTAAACAGCCAGCCGTTACGCGCATTGCGGGTAGGCATGACGCAGTCGAACATATCCACGCCGTGTGCCACGCCGTACACCAAGTCTTCAGGCGTGCCGACGCCCATTAAATAATGAGGTTTGTGTTCCGGCAGGATAGGGCCGACGGCGCGCAACATACGGTACATTTCGGGTTTGGGTTCGCCAACGGACAAGCCGCCGATGGCTAATCCGGGGAAGTCGAGCTCTTCCAAACCTTTCAGCGATTCTTCGCGCAAATCTTCATACATCGCGCCTTGTACAATGCCAAACAGCGCATTCGGGTTTTTCAGGTCTTCAAAGGCTTTTTTGCTGCGTTCCGCCCAGCGCAGGCTCATTTGCAGCGATTTTTGCGCTTGGCTGTGCGTTGCCTCACCTGGTGTGCACTCGTCCAACTGCATCACGATGTCGGAATTCAATACGGTTTGGATTTTCATCGACACTTCGGGCGAGAGGAACAATTTGTCGCCGTTGATCGGGCTTTGGAATGTACAGCCTTCTTCGGTCAGCTTGCGCATATCGGACAACGAAAATACTTGGAAACCGCCCGAGTCGGTCAAAATCGGTTTGTCCCAACCGATAAATTCGTGCAGGCCGCCGAATTGTTCGATAACTTCCAAACCTGGGCGCAGCCACAGATGGTAAGTGTTGCCTAAGATGATTTGCGCTTTGATGTCATGCAGGTTTTGCGGGTTCATCGCTTTGACCGAACCGTAAGTGCCGACCGGCATAAATACCGGCGTTTCGATTTTGCCGTGGTTCAGTTCCAAAGTGCCGCGTCGGGCATGACCGTCTTTTTTGTGTAAGGTAAATTTGAGCATAGTAACAATAGATTGGACGTTCGCGTGTGTGCGAAATGAAAGGGCAGATTATAAAGGATTTTTCGTTGGTTGACGGCTGGATTTTATCTTTGTCAAAACAATGCTTCAGACGGCCTGAATGATGAAGGAAATAAAAAATGAGGTATAAATCAAACAAAAATATTCAGGCCGTCTGAAAAGTATTTACAGATGCTTGCAAAAGAGAACACGCTTCGTTACAATAAGCGACTTAGATGAAGGCACATAGCTCAGTTGGTTAGAGCACCACCTTGACATGGTGGGGGTCGTTGGTTCGAGTCCAATTGTGCCTACCAAATTTCCATAACGGCTTTATGCCGTTATTTTTTAATGTTTTGGAGCTTTCTGATGTTGAACATTACCTTGCCGGACGGTTCGGTCCGCCAATATGAATCACCCGTTACCGTGGCGCAAATTGCTGCGTCTATCGGTGCAGGTTTGGCAAAGGCAACGGTAGCAGGCAAGGTTAACGGTAAATTGGTGGATGCTTGCGATCCGATTACCGAAGATGCCCACGTTCAAATCATTACGCCTAAAGACAAAGAAGGTGTGGAAATTATCCGTCACTCCTGCGCGCACTTGGTCGGTCATGCGGTCAAGCAGCTCTACCCAGATGCCAAAATGGTTATCGGCCCGGTCATTGAAGACGGGTTCTATTACGATATCGCAACTGAAAAACCATTTACGCCTGATGATGTGGCTGCCATCGAAGCGCGCATGAAAGAGTTGATTGCACAAGACTATGACGTCATTAAAGTAATGACGCCTCGTGCAGAAACCATCAAAATTTTCCAAGATCGCGGCGAAGAGTACAAATTGCGTCTGATTGAAGATATGCCTGAAGTGGAAGCAATGGGCATGTATCATCATCAAGAATACGTCGATATGTGTCGCGGTCCTCACGTTCCCAATACCCGTTTCTTGAAAAATTTCAAGCTGACCAAGCTGGCAGGCGCATACTGGCGCGGCGACAGCAACAATGAAATGTTGCAACGTATTTACGGTACGGCTTGGGCAAGCAAAGACGAATTGAAAGCCTATATCCAACGCATCGAGGAAGCGGAAAAACGCGATCACCGTAAGTTGGGTAAACAATTGGATTTGTTCCACCTGCAAGATGAAGCGCCGGGCATGGTGTTCTGGCATCCTAAAGGCTGGGCTTTGTGGCAAGTGATTGAGCAGCATATGCGCAAAGAGCTGAATGCTGCCGGTTATAAAGAGGTGAAAACGCCTCAGATTATGGATAAAACCTTCTGGGAAAAATCCGGCCACTGGGAAAACTATAAAGACAATATGTTCGTGACCAGTTCCGAAAAACGCGAATACGCGGTTAAACCGATGAACTGTCCGGGTCATGTGCAAATTTTCAATAACGGCTTGCGCTCATATCGCGATTTGCCGATGCGTTTGGCTGAGTTCGGTTCTTGCCACCGCAATGAACCAAGCGGTGCGTTGCATGGTCTGATGCGTGTTCGCGGTTTTGTGCAGGATGATGCACACATCTTCTGTACTGAAGATCAAATCGTTGATGAGGCACGTGCATTCAATGAATTGCTGGTTCGCATTTACAAACAATTCGGCTTCCATGATGTTGCCGTGAAGTTGTCCCTCCGCCCAGAACAACGTGCAGGTTCTGACGAAGTTTGGGATAAAGCCGAACAAGGCCTGCGTGATGCATTAACCGCTTGCGGCGTAGAGTGGGAAGAATTGCCTGGCGAAGGTGCATTCTATGGTCCTAAGATTGAGTACCATGTCAAAGATGCCTTGGGTCGCTCTTGGCAGTGCGGTACCCTGCAGTTGGACTTCGTATTGCCAGAGCGTTTGAATGCAGAATATGTAACAGAAAACAACGACCGTGCGCGTCCTGTAATGTTGCACCGTGCTATTTTGGGTTCATTGGAACGCTTCATCGGTATTCTGATTGAAAACCATGCAGGCTCATTCCCATTGTGGCTTGCACCGGTTCAAATGGTGATTATGAATATCACCGAGAACCAAGCAGATTATTGTCGCGAAGTGGCTGCTAAATTACAGACAGCGGGCTTCCGTGTCGAATTGGATTTGCGTAACGAAAAAATCGGTTACAAAATCCGTGACAACAGCCAATACCGTTTCCCTTATCAAATCGTCGTCGGCGATAAAGAGAAACAAGAAAACAAAGTTGCGGTACGCCGCAAAGCAGAAGACTTGGGTTCTTTGAATGTAGATGATTTTATTGCACAATTGCAGCAAGAAATCACTGATGCCCTCGTCAATCATTAATTTTTATAGGAGTATTCATCATCGCTCAAGAACGCGAAGCACGAATCAATGGTGAAATTACCGCCAAAGAAGTGCGATTAATCAGTGAGTCAGGCGATCAGCTTGGTGTCGTTTCAGTTCGTGAAGCTCTGGCTATGGCCGAAGAGCAAGATGTCGATTTGGTAGAAATTTCCCCGACTGCCAAACCGCCCGTATGCAAACTGATGGATTACGGTAAATACAAATACCAACAAGCCAAGAAGCGCGACGAAGCCAAGAAAAACCAAAAGCAGGTACAAATCAAGGAAATTAAATTCCGTCCGGGTACTGATGAAGGCGACTATCAAATCAAGATGCGCAACATCAACCGCTTCCTCGCCGATGGTGACAAAGTCAAAGTGACATTACGTTTCCGCGGTCGTGAGATGGCCCACCAACAATTAGGTGCCCAACTGCTTGAGCGCGTAAAAGAAGAGTTGGCTGAAGTGGCACAAATCGAGTCCTTCCCTAAAATGGAAGGCCGCCAAATGGTGATGATGATTGCGCCTAAGAAAAAATAAAGCTATAATGCAAGGCTTATTTCGATTGCCGCTCGAAATAAGGTTTAATTAGCGGCAAAAACCGTGGTATTTTGGGTTCCAAGTGTTTGAAATTTATTTCAAAACCCCTTATACCTTATCTAATAACGAATGGAGTTTTCCAATGCCTAAAATGAAAACCAAGTCTAGCGCGAAAAAACGCTTTAAAGTACTGGGTAACGGTGGTGTAAAACGCGGTCATGCGTTCAAAAGTCACATCCTGACCAAAAAAACCACTAAAACTAAACGTCAATTGCGCGGCACCGCTATGGTGGATTCACGCGATTTGGCTTCTGTTGCTAAAATGTTGCCCTACGCTTAAGGAGTTTAGAATATGCCACGCGTAAAACGCGGTGTTACCGCTCGTGCTCGTCACCAAAAAGTCTTCGCGTTAGCCAAAGGCTACCGCGGTCGTCGTAAAAACGTTTACCGTGTTGCCAAACAAGCGGTAATGAAAGCCGGTCAATACGCATACCGTGACCGTCGCCAACGCAAACGTCAATTCCGTCAACTGTGGATCGTTCGTATCAACGCGGGTGCCCGTGAAAATGGTCTGTCTTACAGCAAATTCATGAACGGCCTGAAACGCGCTGCTATCGAAATCGACCGCAAAGTATTGGCTGATTTGGCTGTATTCGACAAAGCTGCATTTGCACAATTGGTTGAAAAAGCTAAAGCTGCTTTGGCTGCTTAATTTGATAAGATTATTTAAAAAGGAAGCTTATGCTTCCTTTTTTCTTTTCTTAAAGAAATCCTATGTAGTTGATTTTCTTTCTTTAAACTCTATTTTTTTATACTAATTTGCGATAAAATAGGCCTCTCTTATCAAACGGATTGGCCGCAGTAAGACAAAAGGCCGTCTGAACGGGTTTGAAGTCAAATCCAACAGACGGCTTTGTTGTTTCAGACGACCTGCCATCAACAAACAGACGATAAACCACTATGGAAAATGTAAACCGTATCGTTGCAGAAGGTATTGCCGCTATTGAAGCCGCGCAAGACTTCAATGCCTTAGAACAAATTAAAGCACGCTATCTTGGTAAAACCGGCGAATTGACCGGACTTTTGAAAACTTTGGGTCAAATGTCTCCTGAAGAGCGTAAAACCATAGGCGCGCACATCAACGAATGCAAAAATCAGTTTCAGACGGCCTTTAATGCCAAACGCGATGCCCTGAATGAAGCCAAGCTGCAAGCCCAATTGGCTGCAGAAGCCTTGGATATTACTTTGCCGGGCCGTGCTCAAGAACATGGCGGTTTGCACCCAGTTACTTTGACTTTGCAACGTGTGGTCGAGCTGTTTCACGGTATGGGTTTTGAAGTGGCGGACGGCCCTGAAATCGAAGACGATTTCCATAATTTCCAAGCCTTGAATATTCCTGCAAATCACCCAGCGCGTGCGATGCAAGATACTTTCTACGTTGAAAACGGCGACGTTTTGCGTACACACACTTCGCCTATTCAAATCCGCTATATGCTTGACAAAAAAGAGCCGCCTATCCGCATTATTGCCCCCGGCCGCGTGTACCGTGTGGACAGTGATGCCACTCACTCGCCTATGTTCCATCAGGCCGAAGGTTTGTGGGTAGAAGAGGGCGTAACTTTTGCCGATTTGAAAGCAGTGTTCACTGATTTTATCCGTCGCTTCTTTGAACGCGATGACCTGCAAGTACGTTTCCGTCCGTCTTTCTTCCCGTTTACTGAGCCTTCTGCCGAAATCGACATCATGGGCGAAAACGGCAAATGGTTGGAAGTCGGCGGCTGTGGCATGGTACATCCTAACGTGTTGAAAAACGTCAATATCGACCCTGAAAAATATACCGGTTTCGCTTTCGGTATCGGTCTCGACCGCTTTGCCATGTTGCGCTACAACGTCAATGACCTGCGCTTGTTCTTCGATAATGATTTGAACTTTTTGAAGCAGTTTAAGTAATTTTCAGACGCCCCAAAAAATGGATAAATTAACCCCAGAGCAGCGTAAAAAATGTATGCGTGCCAACAAAAGCAAAGGGACGAAACCTGAGCTTGCATTGGCAAAGGCGATGTGGGCTTTGGGGCTCAGGTATCGGAAAAATAGCGGAAGCATTTTTGGAAAACCTGATTTTTCGTTTAAAAAATATAAAGTTGCCGTATTTGTCGATGGAGAATTCTGGCACGGTAAGGATTGGGAACAGAAAAAAGCGGAAATAAAGGGAAATCGTGAGTTTTGGATTGCCAAAATTGAGCGCAATATCAAAAGGGATATAGAAGTAACAGGCCGTCTGAAAGCCGAGGGCTGGACGGTTTTACGTTTTTGGAGTAACGATGTCGTTAAAGATACAACCAGCTGTGCCGAAGCAGTCAGACAAGTCATCTACGAAAAACAGGGATTGTCAAAATCTCAACAAGCAGGGAAAAAATAACTCCTCGTCTCAGTTACAGGATAAAAGCTACAATTTAGATATAGACGGACGACAAAAAAGAAAAAAAACTTTGATTTTTTCTTTTTTTTCTGGTTCAGGCTTTTTAGATTTGGGCTTTGAGTTGTCGGGATTTGAGATTGCCTTCGTTAATGAAGTCCATCCTCCGTTTTTGGAAGCGTATAAATACTCTCGAAGCAAAATGGGTATTCCAAAGCCTAAATATGGATATTTTGAAGGTAGTATCGACGAATGTCTTGATATGGAAAAAGCAAGAGATTTGTCTAGTTGGGTTAAAAAGGAAAAGCAGGATGGTGTTATTGTCGGATTTATCGGAGGTCCCCCATGTCCGGATTTTTCCGTAGCAGGGAAAAATAAAGGTAGGGATGGGGAGAATGGTAAGTTATCACAAAGTTATGTGGATTTAATTTGTAAAAACCAGCCTGATTTTTTTGTATTTGAGAATGTGAAAGGACTATATAGAACTGCCAAGCATAGGGAGTTTTTCAATGCGCTGAAACGGCAACTTTCTGATTTTGGGTATGTATGTACAGAAAAACTCATTAACGCTATCGAATACGGCGTACCGCAAGATAGGGAAAGAATTATCTTAGTAGGTTTTTTGAATCAGCATGTTGATACTTTACAGAAGTTCGATTGGGATGCCCATATTTTATTCCCTGATGCATTGGGAAAAAACTGGCCTACAACAGAAGATGTAGGAAGTGCCGTTAGTCAGCCTGAAAACATTTACCCTGAGCTGACAGTTCAGTATTGGTTCGATCGCAACGGTGTGGATACGCACCCGAATGCAGGTAAGCATTTTCAACCGAGGGCTGGTTTGAAAAAATTTCAAACAATCAGTGAAGGGGATGATAAGAAAAAATCCTACAAACGTCTGCACCGATGGCGTTATTCCCCTACTGCAGCATATGGAAACAATGAAGTACACATTCATCCCTATCTTCCCAGGAGAATTTCTGCGGCGGAGGCATTGGCAATACAGTCTTTGCCGAAGGAGTTTGAGCTGCCTGATAACATGACATTGAGCAATATGTTCAAAACTATAGGCAACGGTGTACCGTTTTTGGCAGCAAAAGGGATTGCGATGACACTGAAATCTTATTTGGAGAATCACTATGAGCGGACAAAAACTGACGGCTGCTAATTTGGTCAGTGCGATTGACAGCTTGAAAAAGAATGTCAATTATAACTATGTGAACAGCTCAAATACGCATACCATACAAATTGTCCATGTTGAAAAACCGGAAGGTCCGATTAAGATTAAAAGGGGAAATACGGAAACTTCGATATCGAAACAAGCAATTTGGCGGTTGGCGGATGCGTTGTCCACGGGGGAGCCTGTTAATGTGGACAGGGTGTTTGGCGCAAGTTATAACTTTCGTTCCGCACTGGAGGCATTGCTTGCCCATACACCCGAAATTTACTGGTGCAAATTGCAGCGGATACAACCGGGTCTGAATAAAAGCGAGGTGGTGGAAGGACACAAGCACATTATTTGGCTTCCCGATAGGCCGCATGAAAAAGGCGTAATGAAGGAATATGAGACAGATGTCGTTATTTCGGAAATCCCCTCCAACAATGTGGTTTACGATGCTTTATCCCTTCCTTCGACCCATTCAGAAATAGATATAGATGTAAAACGCCGCCACGTGCAAATACAGATTGCCCTTTCAGCAATAGGTTTCCAGCTTGGTTTCAGGACGTGGATTGCGAGAAACGACCAAGGTATCAGTTATGGGGATAAAAAAATTGCCGATTTGGACGGTATCGTGCAAAAGATAGAATGCGAGAAACTTATCAGTTCATTTGACGGCGCGGTTCAGGCCGCAATGCATATTGATTGCATCTGGTTCAGGAATGGAAAACTGATGCCGGCGGTGATGGAGGTGGAACATAGTACGGGTGTACGTTCCGGCCTTGCGCGGATGAAGCAGTTGAAAGACCTGTTGCCACCATATGCTAATACGCGCTGGGTTATCGTTGCTCCTGATGAAGATAGGGATAAAGTTTTTAAAGAAGCAAATGTTCCGATGTTTCAAAATTTAGATACCCAATATTTTCCTTATTCCGCAGTTGAAGAGTTGTATTCCTTGTGCATTCGCCGGAAATTGACAAATAAAGCTGTCAATGAAGAATTTTTAGACTGCTTTATGGAAAAATGTGTAATGTAATTTACACTCGGTTACCCTTAAGTTGTCCAATCAAATTTAATCTTTAGGAAAAACATGCAATTCTCCTACTCATGGCTGAAAACTCAAGCCAATCCTGATCTTTCTGCCGATAAACTGGAACATCTTTTGACCATGGCCGGTTTGGAAGTGGAAGAAATCGATACTGCCGCCCCTGCTTTCAGTGGCGTGGTTGTTGCCGAAGTAAAATCTGTTGAAAAGCATCCTGATGCAGACCGTTTGAACGTTACCCAAGTCGATGCGGGTACGGGCGAGTTGGTGCAGATTGTTTGTGGTGCGCCGAATGTCAAGCCGGGTATTAAAGTGCCGTGTTCGTTGCCGGGTGCCGTTTTGCCGGGCAATTTCAAGATTAAGCCGACTAAAATGCGTGGCGTACCATCAAACGGTATGCTGTGTTCGACCAATGAACTGGGTTTGCCTGATGATGGTGTAGACGGTCTGCACATTCTGCCTGAAGATGCGCCTGTCGGTACCAATATCCGTGAATATTTGGATTTGGACGATACGCTGTTTACGTTGAAAATTACGCCTAACCGCGCTGATTGCTTGAGCGTTAAGGGCATTGCGCGTGAGGTTTCTGCGTTGACTCAATGTGCGTTTACACCTGTTGAAATTCAGACGGCCTCTATCGGCAGTGAGAAAAAACAGGCCGTCCGTATTGATGCACCGGCTGACTGCGGCCGTTTTATCAGTCGCGTGATTGAAAATGTCAATGCGAAAGCGGCTACCCCTGATTGGATGAAACAACGTTTGGAGCGCAGCGGTATCCGCAGCATTTCCGCATTGGTGGACATCGGCAACTATGTGATGCTGGAAATCGGTCAGCCTATGCACGTTTTCGATGCTGACAAGCTGTCAGGCAGTTTAATTGTCCGCCGTGCTCAAAATGGCGAGACTTTGGCGTGCCTGAATGAGAAGACGGTTACTTTGGCTGATAATACACTGGTGGTCGCTGATGAAAAAGGTGCGTTGAGCTTGGCCGGCTTGATGGGCGGCGAGGCAAGCGCGGTTTCAGACGACACGCGAAATATTGTACTGGAGGCTGCTTGGTTTGCTCCGGAGATTATTGCCGGTAAATCCCGTCAATACGGTTTTGGTTCGGATTCTTCTTTCCGTTTTGAGCGTGGCGTGGACTACCGCTTGCAAGCTGACGCTATTGAGCGTGCTACCGAATTGGTGTTGCAGATTTGCGGTGGTGCAGCCGGTGAAATGGTTGAGGCACAAGGCAAATTGCCTGAGGCAAAACAGGTTGAATTGCGGTTAGGCCGTCTGAAAACGGTATTGGGCGTTGAAATCTCTGCCGATCAAGTCGAAATTATCTTGCAACACTTGGGTTTGCAGCCTGAGAAAACCGCAGAAGGCTTCCGTGTTACTTCTCCTAGCTTCCGTTTTGACATCGAAATCGAAGCTGATTTGATTGAAGAAATCGGCCGCGTTTACGGTTATGAGAATATTCCTGATGACTATACTTCAGGCCGTCTGAAAATGTTGGTTTTGCCTGAAACCAAACGCCCGCGTTTTACGGTTTATAACGAAATGGCGGCACGTGGTTACCGCGAAGTGGTCAGCTATGCGTTTGTGGATGAGCAATGGGAGCAAGACTTTGCTGCCAATACCAATCCTATCCGTCTGCAAAATCCGTTGGCGGCGCAGTATGCAGTCATGCGTTCTACGCTTATCGGCGGTTTGGTGGAAGTTTTGCAAAACAATTTGAACCGTAAGCAAAACCGTGTACGCGTATTTGAAATTGCCCGAGTGTTCAGCAAAGATTCGGCTGATCAATTTGTTCAAAACGAACGTATCGGCGGTTTGTGGTATGGCTCCGTGCTGCCTGAGCAATGGGGCGAGAAAACACGCAACGTAGATTTTTACGATATGAAAGCCGATGGTGAGAGTCTTTTGAAAAACAAGGAAGTATCCTTTGTTAAGGCCGAACATCCGGCATTGCATCCTGGACGTGCCGCCAATATTGTTTCAGACGGCCGAGTAGTTGGTTTTGTGGGCGAGTTGCATCCGAAATGGCTGCAAAAATATGATTTGCCACAAGCGCCGCTGGTATTTGAAATCGATATGGATGCGGTATTGGGTCGTGAGAAAACCCGTTATCAGTCCGTATCCAAATTCCAACCTGCACGCCGAGATTTGGCATTTGTAATGCCTGAAGCTGTGACGCATGATGATTTGTTAAATGCCCTGAAAGCGGCGGCGAACAAGTTGGTTCAAGAAATCAGCGTGTTTGACGTTTACCGCGGTACGGGCGTGCCTGAAGGCATGAAGAGCGTTGCTGTCAAAATCATTTTGCAAGATATGGAAAACACGCTGACAGATGAAGTCATCGAGCCTTTGGTTGCGAAAATGATTAAAGCGGCAGCCGAAAAAGACGCACAGCTTCGCGCTTAACATAAGATAAAAGTTGTCACCAAAAATCACCAATAATATTTGATTTTTGGTGAGGACTTGATTTTTAAAAGAATTTTGGTAATAATTGCACCAGTTTGAATGAAGGTAAACACATGACACTAACTAAAGCAGAATTGGCTGATATTTTGGTCGACAAAGTCAGCAACGTCACCAAGAATGATGCAAAAGAAATCGTCGAGCTCTTTTTTGAAGAAATCCGCAGCACTTTGGCGCGTGGTGAAGAAATTAAAATTTCCGGTTTCGGTAATTTCCAATTGCGCGACAAACCTCAACGTCCTGGCCGTAACCCTAAAACAGGCGAAGAAGTGCCGATTACCGCACGCCGTGTGGTAACTTTCCATGCCAGCCAAAAACTCAAAGGCATGGTGGAGCATTACTATGACAAGCAACAATAATCCGGTTATTCCTGCCAAGCGTTATTTTACGTTGGATGAGATGTGCCAATTGGTGCAAATCAGCCCGGCTCAGTTTGCCCAATGGCAACATGAAAATAATGTTGTGATTGGATACGGTGGCGATCGATATACGCGCTCAGATGTAGTTAAGTTGTTGAAACTGAAAGATACGTTTGAACCATATATCGATACGTTCAGCCGTGGCGCTTTGGATGCAAACGGCAATCCTGCCGCCAATGCGGAAGAAGTGCGTCATGGTCTGATGCAGATTTTGTCTGATTTGGAGCATCATCTGGGTTCTGAACAACAAAATCACCATGTCGAGCTGTAATCGATAGGGAAAGTTTAATCAAAAGTGCGAAGGCATACAAAGATTTGCATAATTGATTCTAATAAAGGCTGTTTGAATGATTTTCAGACGGCCTTTATTGTTTTATATTGCTTTCAAAATATCAGAATCTTGATTGCAAATGATTCTATGAAATAGCCGTAAATGTTATACTTAGCCTCTTGTTTGCCGATTGGGAAGAAACAGTCATTAGATAATGCGGATAGATGCCGCCTTTTCATGGCAGACTGAGGTTTTTAAAACAAATGTAACGGCAGAATAAACAGGCTGCCGGACAATATTCAAATCGATGAAATGGATAGCAGAAAATGAGCAGAATCCAACAAACTTTCTCAGCGCTCAATGGCGCAAAAGCACTGATTCCTTATATTACGGTGGGTGATCCCAGCCTTGAGACAACCTTGGCATTGATGCATAGCCTGGTGGCTAATGGTGCTGATATTTTGGAACTGGGTGTGCCGTTTTCTGACCCGATGGCGGATGGCCCGACTATTCAACGTGCGGCTGAAAGGGCGTTGGCAAATCATGTTTCTTTGCGAGATGTATTGGAAACAGTACGCTTGTTTCGCCAAACCAATGATAAAACGCCGGTTGTGTTAATGGGCTATTTGAACCCAGTACATAAAATGGGCTATCAGGCGTTTGCGCAAGCGGCTGCCGAAGCAGGCGTAGATGGCGTGTTGACCGTGGATTCTCCGGTAGAAACCATTGCGCCTTTACATGAGTCGTTGAAAGCACAAGGTATTGATTGTATTTTCCTTATTGCGCCAACGACAACTGAGGAGCGTATTCAAATTATTGCCAAAGTGGCCGGCGGTTTTGTGTATTATGTATCGCTCAAAGGCGTGACTGGTGCGGCAAGTTTGGACACTGAAGAAGTTTCGCGTAAAATAGAGCTTTTGCGCAAATACATCGATATTCCGATTGGTGTCGGCTTCGGCATCAATAATGCGGAGAGTGCGCGTAAGATTGGTGCGGTGGCGGATGCCGTTATTGTCGGCAGCCGTATCGTCAAAGAGATTGAAAGCCATGCAGGTAGCGAGGCTGAAGCAGTAGGCGCGTTGGTTAAAGAGTTGAAAGACGCGATTCGCTAAATTTTTCCATTCCATTGTTTCAGACGGCCTTACGTTCAACTGGCCGTCTGAATTCTGAATCCTAAGGAGTCATTCATGAGCTGGCTAGATAAAATTCTTCCTCCGAAAATTAAAAACCGAAGCAGTTCGTCCAGCGTCCCTGAAGGTCTGTGGCACAAATGTCCGTCTTGTTCGGCAACGGTTTACTCAACCGAGTTGAAACAAAACAGCGAAGTCTGTCCGAAATGTAACCATCACAATCCGCTTTCTGCGCGCGAACGTTTGGACCTGCTTTTGGATGAAGAAGGCCGTGAAGAGATTGCAGTCAATATTAAACCGACAGACCCGCTGAAATTTAAAGACAGCAAGAAATATACGGATCGCCTCACTGCTGCGCGTAAAGCAACCGGTGAGGACGATGCTTTGGTTGTTATGAAAGGCACCATGAACGGCCTGCCCGTCGTGGTGGCTGCTTTTGAATTCCGCTTTATCGGCGGCTCCATGGGTTCGGTCGTGGGGGAGCGTTTCGTGCAGGGTGTACGCCGTGCTGTTGCAGATAATTGTTCGTTTATTTGCGTGGCGGCTTCCGGTGGTGCGCGTATGCAGGAAGGTTTAAACTCTTTGATGCAGATGACGAAAACCAGCGCGGCTTTGCATTTGCTGACTGAAAAACGTCTGCCGTTTATTTCCGTATTGACCGATCCGACTATGGGCGGCGTATCTGCCAGCTTTGCCTTCTTGGGCGATGTGGTTTTGGCAGAACCGAATGCTCTGATTGGTTTTGCAGGTCCGCGCGTTATCGAGCAGACTGTACGCGAAACCCTGCCGGAAGGTTTCCAACGTGCAGAATTCTTGCTGGAGAAGGGTGCAATCGACCAAATCGTCGATCGCCGTTCCATGAAAAAACGTATCAGTGATTTGATTACTTTGTTGCGTCATGAAAGTAAAGTAACTGCTGCTTGATTAGCACAATAAGAAAGGCCGTCTGAAAGTAATATTTCAGACGGCCTTTTTGATTATTGATGATTAAGCAGTCAATGCGGCTTTCAAAACCTTGTTGACTTCACCCATGTCGGCTTTTCCGGCCAGACGGGTTTTCAGTACGCCCATAACTTTGCCCATATCGGCCATGCCTGATGCACCGGTTTCTGTAATGACTGCTTCAACGACAGTCTTGATTTCTTCTGCGGACATCATTTGAGGCAGGTAGCGGTTGAGGATTTCGATTTCCGCGTTTTCTTTATCAGCCAAATCTTGACGGCCGGCTTCGGTATAGATTTTGGCGCTGTCTTTGCGCTGTTTCACCATTTTGGTCAGGATAGAGATAACTTTGGCGTCATCGACTTCGGTGCGCTCATCTACTTCAAATTGTTTGATGGCGGCATTAATCAGGCGGATGGTGCTTAAAGATACTTGGTCTTTGGCACGCATAGCGGTTTTCATGCCTTCGGTTAATTGTGTTTTTAGGCTCATAATGTTCTCACTTTATATAAAAAGATACCGTCTGAAAAACAAAACACACCGCAAAGCTGCCCTTGCGGTGTGTCGTTTATCACAGGGCAGGCCTGTAATTAGTACATTTTAGGAGGCAGTTGTTGGCTGCGCAGACGTTTTTGCAGACGTTTGGCTGCTGCAGCTTTTTTGCGTTTGCGTTCGGTAGTTGGTTTTTCGTACGCTTCACGGGCGCGCAGTTCGGTCAACAGACCGGTTTTTTCTACGGCACGTTTGAAACGACGCATGGCAACTTCAAATGGTTCATTCTCTTTAACACGAATAGCAGGCATTTTATTTCCTTTAAATTTTGTTCAATCAAACCGTTTTAAGAAATAGAGGACGGTTTGTCATAATGGGGTAGTTGTTGTATCGCTGGTTTGCCTAGGGCAGGGCGGGATACGCGCCGTGATGTAAACATCACCTCCTAACAAGTCGGCTTTTGCCGTGCAAGTGACCTTTTCGGTCAGAAACAATCGTGCGATTATCTTATAAACCCGATAGTCTGTCAAGATTGCAGGCCGTCTGAACGTTTGATTCTGTCTCACTTTTCAGACGGCCTGTTGGGTATTAATAGCGGCCGGGAACCGTACCCATACGTTGTTTCAACGAAGTTTGCGGCTCATTGAACAATGACGCGTAATAAGTTGCGTTGGTCATGACTTTTTTCACATAGTCGCGGGTTTCTGTGAATGGGATGGTCTCGGCGTAGATGGCTCCTTCCAAAGGCGAAGAAGCCTGCCAGTTGCGGGCGCGGCCGGGGCCGGCGTTGTAGCCTGCGGTGGCCATTACTTCGTTATTTTGCAGGCGGCGTTTGGCATCTGCCATATACCAAGTACCCATGCGGATATTGCCGTCCATGGTGTAGAGTTCGCTGCTGCTCATGCCGATTTTGCCGGCGATTTCGCGGGCGGTTGCAGGCATTACCTGCATCAGGCCTTGTGCGCCGACGCTGGATTGCGCGCCCATGACAAAGCGGCTCTCTTGGCGAATCAAACCGTAAACCCATGCAGGGTCAACGCCTGCCTGTGCGGCATAGCGGACGGTCAGGTCTTTAAACGGAGAGAGGTAGCGCAGCTTGTAGTTGAGTTTGTGGTCGGTACGGTCTGCGCTGTTGATTGCCATGTCGTAGAACTGGTTGTCAAAAGCGACTTGTGCGGCAGTCAGCAGGTTATCTTCATTGAAGTCGCGGGTGGCAAAACGCCATTCTGCCTGTGCCTGACGGCGCATTTTGGAGTCGCCGTTGCTTTGGCTGTTTTTAAACAGAACCAATGCGCGTTTGATGGCACCATCTTCGCTCATGCGGCGGACGTCTCTGGCATCGGCATCGGAAACGTTGTTGCGCGTATTGATGCGGCGGCCTAATTCTTCACCTGCCATTACGGCGTAGAAATTGCGGCCGGAAGCGGCAGCTTTTTCGTACATTTCTTTGGCTTGGCTGCTTTTACCTTGTGCAGCGAAGCTGCGACCCAGCCAATATTGCCATGTCGGGTCTTTTTGCAGTTTTTCAGGCATATGCTGAATCACGCTTGCCAATTCGTCCCAACGTTGCAGGCGCAAAGCGGCGCGTGCGTACCATTCCAATTGTTCGTCAGTCAGTTGTTTGCGGTCGGAAACGCGGCCGTAGTAGCTCAAAGCAGTCGGCATGTTTTGGCTTTGTGCATGGTAGTGGCCCAATACGCCCCATGCGAAGCTGCGTTGTTCGCGGCTGAGGCCGGATTCCATGTCGGACAGGGTGGCGGCGGCAGAAGCGGATTTGCGTGCATCTTTGCCGATCACGCTTAACAGGCTGTATTCGGTCGCACCTTGCGCGCCACCTTCAAAGGGGCTGCCCAATGCGGCGGCGAGGTTGCGTGCATCTGTGGTTTGACTGTTGCTCAACAAGCCGCGCACGCGACGCCATGCGTCGTTGGTGTTCAGACGGCCTGAAGCTGCCGCGCTTTCAACCAAGCGGGTACAGCCGGCAGGCAGTTTGCCGGTAACGCGAACCAGTTCGGCGGCTTTGCTGTAATTGTCGCTGCTCAAATCGGCATAACATTGCACTTCTTGTGCGACGCCGGCGGCGTTCAATTTACTGAATTCTTGACGGAACAAATCCCATTGGCCGCGCGCGCCCAAGGTTTTCAGCCATTCGTTGCGGACGTTTTCAGCCATTGCGCTGTCGCTGGCTTGGGATAAAAATTGTTGTACCCAAGCATCGTCGCCGCGTTTGGCGGCATCGATGGCGCTTTGGTATTGGCTGTAATCGGACAGGATTTTGGATTCGCTGTCGGCGCGGCGTGAAGGAATAGAAGTAGATTTAGGCTGAACGACGGTTTCGGTATTCGAAGCAGTCGGTGTGTTTTGGGTGGCGCACGCCGATAAAACAGCGGCGGTAATCAAGCTGAGGGAGAGAGGGAAAAGACGTTGAACGTTCATTGGATACCGTGTCGTTTTTATAATCAAAATAACTGCTTATTTTAAATGAATTATGCGGAATAACCGAATTACAAACTGATATTTACATTTTCAAAGCCAGGAAATGATTAAGGCCGTCTGAAATATGAAACACTTTTGAGGTATTCCTAATTCAGACGGCCTTTTATGAAGGAAGTCGTCAATCGGGTTTGTGTTCGATATAGTCTTGCGGTTTGTCGGCTTTGTTGGTGCGCGTAACCGTATATTCGCCTTCGATAATGTCTTCATCATCTTTGGCGGAGCTGTAAGTCTGGTGGCTTTGGAAAGATTGCGTAGAAGAAACGGCCGCGTTGCCTTTAAACGGAATCAGCAAGAGCAGGGCAACAGCGGTTGAAATAAAACCGGGGCTGAGTAGGAAAACCGCGGCGGCAGTATAGCGAATCGGCCACAGCATCTGATAGAGGGAAATGTTTTGTCCGCTGCGGACGGCTGCGCCTGCGAGCAATAAGCCGGAGATGCCGGTATGGCGCAGCATGAAGATACCGCTGATAAAGCTGAGAGCCATCACAAACAGCGTCCAACCGCCGCCAAGCCAGTCGGCGACCCAGACGATGGACATGATTTCCAAAAAGATTAAAACCAAAAAACCGATTCCAAAATACTGCATAAGTGTTTGTTCCTTCATTCAACGGATAGTGTCGATTGTGTTTTATCTAGATAAAGATAAACCTTATTTTTTCAAGCAAATGCTGTGTGAAAAAGGGTAAACGGGTGATGAGGCCGTCTGAACGGAGATAAAAAGAAGGCAGATGTTTCAGACGGCCTTTAGATATTCTATCGCATCACATTGTTCCAATCACTTTCAAAATAACTGACAAGAATTTGGTTGTTCAAATAATTTGCTTCCACTTTACGCCTTGCCATATCGGGCGGAAAGCGGAACATTTCGGCGACGGTCTGGGCATTGAGATAGCGGGTGGGTACGTCGAATTTTTGCGGAATGGGGAAGTTTTGGTCGAAGCCTGCCAACACAAATCCCCATTCGCCAAAGGAAGGGACGTAAACATGATAGGGCGCAGTATTCAACTTGGCCGCTTCGAGGGTGGCAACGACCGACCAGTAGGCGTTAGGGGCGAAATAAGGCGAAGTGGATTGCACAACAATCTTGCCCTGCGGCTGAAGATGGCGGGCGACGAGGCGGTACATGGGGACGGAGTAGAGTTTGCCCAGTGAGAAATTGGACGGGTCGGGTAGGTCGATGATGATAACGTCGAATTTTTCAGACGACGCTTCCAGCCATTTGGCGGCATCGTCGTTGACGACGTGCATTTTGGGATGGGACAGTGAACCTTGGTTGAGCGCGCTCAAGGTGGCGGAGGTTCTAAAAGTAGCGGTCATGTCGGGATCGAGATCGACCAAAGTAACATTTTTGACCTGCGGATATTTCAAGACTTCGCGTGCCGCCAATCCGTCTCCGCCACCGAGAATCAGGACGCGTTCGGCATTGGGAACCATCTGCATGGCAGGCAGAACGAGTGCTTCATGGTAACGGGCTTCGTCGCGTGAGGAGAATTGCAGGTTGCCGTTGATGTAGAGGCGGGTGTCGTCTTTCCAGCGGGTAACGACCAGCCGTTGGTAGGGAGAATGGCTTTGATAGACGACGGGATCGCCGAAATAGCTTTGTTCGGCTTTGAAAGAGATACGGTCGGCGTAGGCGAAGGTGGCGGCGAGAACGGACAAGACAATCAGCGCGCGCAGGCGGATGGCGTGGTAGCGGGGTAATTCGGATTTGAATACACGCGCGGTCAGATAGGCGACGGCGGCGTTGAAAATGCCAAACAACAAGGCGGAACGTGCCATGCCGAGTTTGGGGGCGAGCAAAAGCGGAAACAACAGAGAGACGGCAAGTGCGCCCAAGTAATCGAAGGTCAATACTTTGGAAACGAGTTCTTTAAATTCCGCACCTTTTTGGTTTAACACGCGCATGACTAAAGGAATTTCCATGCCGACAACCATGCCGACAATCAGTACAAAAGCGTAGAGCAGGGTGCGGAACGGGGCGGCGGATAAACCGAAGGCCACAAATAATGCCAGCGCGGAAATGCCGCCGATGATGCCGACCAGAAGTTCGATTTCGATAAAGCGGTGCAACACGTCTTCGTCTTTGATGTAGCGGGTCAGGTGCGCGCCGATACCCATTGAAAACAGATAAAGCCCGATGACGGAGGAAAACTGCAAAATACTGTCGCCCAAAAGATAGCTTGCAAGCGCGGCGATGATGAGCTCGTAAGCGAGGCCGCAGCTGGCGACGATAAAAACAGAGATGATGAGGGTGCGGTGGGCGTTCATGATGACGTTTTTGTTGCTTGAGTGTGGGCAATGTAATGATTTTTAAGGTGGGCTGCAAGTTTATTTATAGGATGTAGAAAAGGCCGTCTGAACAAATTGTTTCAGACGGCCTTTAATCTGTCAGGCATTAATAGCGGTGTTTAAATACCATGCCCACTGCGTAAGAAGATTTTTTCGGCAAATCTTTGTCGTATTTCGGATTGACGTTTTCTTTCAACCAGCCGGCGCCGAGTGTGGCAGTTGTCCGTTTGGAGAAGCTGTAATCAGTGCTGACGGCAACGTGTTTGTAGTCTTCGCCGATAGAGCTTTTACCGTAGGCGAAGCCGATTTGAGGTTTGAAATTGCCTACTTTGTATGAGCCGGACACCATAAACTCTTTGGTGTTGTTGATTTCTTTGTCGTAAGAACCAGCTACGTTGCCTGCCGCATCTTTCCATACGCCCCAGCAGCTGAAGCCGTCGCAAGTGTTTTTGGCGTATTGGAACGCGGCATCGACGGAGATTTTGTCTTTGCTGTATCCGGCCATGAATGCATGGGCTTGGAAGTCTTTGGTTTCGGTCGGAGAGTCGTTGGGTGCGTATTCGGCAGCGTAGTGGGCGTTAAAGCCGTTGTTTGGGTGGTTGTAGTCCACACCCCAGCCGAAAACCCAGTCGCCGTCACGTTTTTTGTCCGGATTCCAGTCGTTGTTGTTGCGTGCGGCATTGGAACCTGGGGAGACGTTGAATTTGAATTGGAAACCGTTTTTCCAAGGAGACTCATAAGCCATAGAAACGCGGCGTTGGCCGAAGCGGGAAATTTTGCCGAATTCCAGAATCGAGCTGTTGGTGTCGAACGGGTTCAGATAAATGCTGTTCATGGGTGTACTGATGTAACCCATTTTGACGGTGCCGAGGTTTTTGTAGCTGTTGAGAGCGACGTATGAGTCGGCAGTACCCCAGCCGCCCCAGCGGTCGGAATCGAAGTAAATAAAGGAGCCAAGTTGCCATTTCAGCCATAAGTCGTTGTTGAGTCGTACTTCATCGGAGAGATAAAGACTGGAACTTTTATCGGAAATGGTTGTATTGGTGACGCCGGTTTTATTGTTGTGTTCGACCTCGGTCATAATGTATATGGTACCGTTCATTTTAGGTTCGGCGTGGGCGATGCTCATGGAAGAGCCGATGAGGGTAATGGCAACAAAACAAGATAACTTGTTCATTTTGTTCTCCTTTTATGTCTTTTTCTTAATTGGGGACGGGGTATTCGGATAATCTTATTTGACAAATTATAAAAAATCAATACATTTGTAATTTATCGTAGGATAAATTGAAAAATAGTTTTCAGTTACGTATTTTTGTGTTAATTTGCCAACAATCTTGGATGGCTCACTATTATCCTGATGGAATATGTGGTTTAAAACACTATTTTCATGACTTGAAATAGACGATTTAACTGCATTGGAAAAATTCTAACTAAATGTAGTCGAGTGTAGTTTGAATAATCAGGCCGTCTGAAAAAGAAGAATACCCAAAAAGAAGGAATGAAATATGGCCGGAAAAACCTATCCGCTGTTGGCTGCATCATTGGCTGCCGTATTCGCGTTGTCGGCGTGCAGCCGCGATGTCAAGCCTGCTCCTGAGTTTAAACGTACTGATTATGAGCGCGTGGTGGTCAGCAACGGCGTCGAGCCGGGTACGCTGGATCCTCAAATGAGCGGCGATATGGCGGCCGGTGCGATTATCCGTTAGTTGATGGATGGTTTGGTCGGTACGGATGCCGAAGGCAAAACCATTCCTGCTTTGGCGGAAAAATGGGAGAGCGAGGGCGAGCGTGTTTGGACCTTCCATCTGCGTGATGCCAAATGGAGCAATGGCGATCCGATTACTGCCGAAGATTTCGTGTACAGCTTCCGTCGTCTTGCCGATCCGGCCACCGGCGCACCTTTCGGCAGCTATTTGGTCGATGCCCAAGTGGAAAATGCGGAAGATATATTAAACGGCAAAGCCAAGCCTGAGACATTGGGCGTCAAGGCGTTGGACGCGAAGACCCTGCAATTTACGCTGATTGCGCCCGTGCCTTATTTCCCCGATATGCTGATTCAGCAATTCACATTTCCGGTTCACCGCGCCACTGTTGAAAAATACGGCAATAAGTGGACGCAGCCCGGTCATTACGTTTCCAGTGGCGCTTATCTGTTAACGGATTGGAAAGTCAACAGCCACATTAATATGGAACGCAATCCCAATTATTACGATAAAGACAAAGTGGCTATTCCGAAGGCTGTTTTCTTGTCAGGTAGCGGCGAGTACAACCGTTATCGCGCCAATGAAATTGATGTGACTTATGGTATTCCCAGCGATCAGGTCAAAGTGGCGGATATTGAGTTTCCGGGACAAGTGAAACGTACAACTTCTTTATGTAGCTGGTATTTGGAGCCGAACCACGAAGCGGCGCCGTTTAACGATCCGCGCGTCCGCAAGGCGCTCAATATGTTGACACGCCGCGACATCGTCGTCAAAGTGGGCGGCCGTGGCGACACGCCTGCGTTCCAATTGACGCCACCGCAAATGCAGGGTGTGATTCCTGTTTATCCTGAGTGGAAAGAGTGGACACCTGAAAAACGCATCGAAACTGCGCGCAAACTGTTGAACGAAGCAGGCTACAACGATGACCATCCGCTTGAGTTCGATATTTTGTACAGCACCAGCGAAGCGTCCAAAAAACAAATTACTGCCGTGCAGTCGGTGTGGAAAGCAGCCATTCCGTTTATCCGTCCGACTTTGTCCAACGAGGAATGGAAAACTTATTTGGATACGCGCGCGCAAGGTAATTTTAAGGTTTCGTTCAGCGGCTGGTGTTCCGATTTCAACGATCCGGCGGGTATGCTCAATATCTTGAAATCCAACAACTCAAACAATGCATTCCGCTACAAAAGCGCGGCGTTTGACACATTTATGAACAATACGCTGAAAGATGGTGTCAGCAAGGAAGCGCGCAGCCAGCTCTATGCCGATGCGGAGAAGCAGCTTCAAGAAGACGCTGCACTGATTCCGCTGTATCATCAGGTTGAAGTGCGTATGGTCAAACCCGATATTATCGGCTATTCCGACAAAGACCCTTTGCGGAACTACACAGTCAAGAGCTGGTCGTTCGCACCGAAAAAATAGATTGATTATAGACAGCACAAGTTTTCAGACGGCCTTGATGACCGAGGCCGTCTGAAACAATAGGAGATATAACACATGAAATCTGTACAACAACGTTTGTCCGCTTTACGCGAAGCCATGAAAAAACATGGCGTGGACGCGTTTGTCATTCCTTCCGCCGATCCGCACCTTTCCGAATACCTGCCCGAGCATTGGCAGGCGCGCCGCGATTTTTCCGGCTTTACCGGTTCGGCCGGCACTTTGGTGGTAACCGCCGATAAAGCAGGCGTGTGGACGGACAGCCGCTATTGGGAACAGGCAGGCCAACAGCTTGCGCCAAACGGCATCGAGCTGCAAAAAATGGGCGTTGATGCGCCTTATACCGAGTGGTTGGCACAAAATCTGCCCGAGGGCGCAGTAGTCGGTGCGCCTGCCGATATGTTCGCACTCAGCGGCGAGCGCGGTTTGAAACAGGCACTTGCCGCCAAAAACATTCGCCTCGAATATCCTGAAACCTTGTTGGACGAAGTGTGGGACGACCGTCCTGCATTGCCGACTCCGGAAATCTACGTTCACCATCCCGACTATGTTTCCGAAACGGCGGCCGAAAAACTGGCCCGTATCCGTGCGGCCATGAAAGAGCAGGGCGCAGATGCACATTTGGTTTCTTCGTTGGACGACATCGCTTGGATTACCAATCTGCGCGGCGATGATGTACCGTTTAACCCTGTGTTCTTGTCCCATCTGTTTATCAGCCAAGACAAAGCCGTATTGTTTACCGATGCAGGCCGTCTGAAAGCCGAATCTGCCGAAGCTTTGAAAGCGGCAGGTTTTGAAGTATTGCCTTATGCGCAAGCGGCGGACTACTTGGCAGACGTTAAGGGCGCATTGCTGATTGATCCGAACAAAACCGCTGTCGGCACTTTGCGCCGCCTGCCTGAAGACATTCGTTTGATTGAAGCCATCCACCCAAGCACATTCTTCAAATCCGTTAAATCTGATGCCGACATCGCTCATATCCGCAATACCATGGCGGAAGACGGCGCGGCATTGTGCGGCTTCTTTGCCGAGTTTGAACAAATCTTGGCAGATGGCGGCGAATTGAGCGAACTGGACATCGACGGCATGCTCTACAAACACCGCAGCCAACGTCCCGGCTTTATTTCGCCAAGTTTCGACACCATCGCCGGCTACAATGCCAATGCCGCATTGCCTCATTACAGCGCGACACCGGAAAACAACAGCAAAATCAAAGGCGACGGTATGCTGCTGATTGACTCCGGCGGCCAATACTGGGGCGGTACGACCGACATCACGCGCGTGGTGCCTGTCGGCAATCCGAGTGCGGCCATGAAGCGTGATTACACTTTGGTGTTGAAAGCGCATATTTCTCTGGCGGAAACCATTTTCCCTGAAAACATTAAAGGCCCGATGATTGATGCCATCTGCCGCAAATCGCTCTGGCAGGCACAATGTGATTACGGTCACGGTACCGGTCATGGCGTGGGCTATTTCCTCAATGTGCATGAAGGTCCGCAAAGCATTGCCGTCGCCGCCGTGCCGCAACCGCATCACGCGATGAAGTCAGGCATGCTGACTTCCAACGAGCCGGGTCTTTACCGTCCGGGCAAATGGGGTATCCGTATCGAAAGCCTGGTAATCAACCGTCCGGTTGAAAACCCAGAGGAAACTGAGTTCGGCAAATTCCTGTATTTTGAAACCGTTACCCTCTGCCCAATCGATACGCGCCTGATCGATACCAAATTGATGACCGGCAGCGAAATCGAATGGCTGAACCAATATCACGCCGAAGTGCGCCGCCGTCTTGAGCCTTTGACAGAAGGCGCGGCCAAAGCATGGCTGATTGAACGCACCGAACCTTTGGCGCGTTAACGTGAAAGGCCGTCTGAAACGGCGGATACAAAGTTTCAGACGGCCTTATAACAACAATTATCTAAAAACTAAAAAAACCTTACCCGACTCCGAATAAAAACAATAACCCGGTCGGAATAGAGAGAGAAACCGGCGCGGCGACGTTACAGATGCCTGCTGCCATTCATCCGATTTCCGCTTCAGGTCAGCTTTGTTTTCACGAGTCCGGTATGTTCAGACAGGACAGCCTGATTATGTTGAAATTCATCATCAAACGGATATGTGCTTCCATCCCGACCATGCTGGTGTTGATTACCGTATCGTTTTTTCTGATGCGGCTCGCACCGGGCAGCCCGTTCACAGGCGAACGCAATTTGCCGCCTGCGGTCATGGCCAACATCGAAGCCAAATACCACCTCAATGACCCGATGTACCTCCAATATTTCCACTACCTCAAGCAGTTAGCGCAAGGGGATTTGGGACCGTCGTTCAAATATAAAGATTTCAGCGTTAATGAGTTGCTTGCCCAATCCCTGCCGGTATCGGCAGAACTTGGCTTCTACGCCTTTTTAATCGCCGCCATCTTCGGCATGTTTATCGGCATCATCGCCGCCTTAAAACAAAACAGCTGGCTGGATTATTCGCTGATGAGCGGCGCGATGACCGGCATTGTCGTTCCCAGTTTTGTGATGGCGCCGGTATTGGTGCTGGTGTTTGCCGTCAGACTGCAATGGCTGCCTGCGGGCGGTTGGAACGATGGCGCACTGATGAACTTGATTTTGCCCGTCGTTACTTTGTCCATCGGTTATGTGTCCAGTATCGCGCGGATTACGCGCGGCGCGATGATTGAAGTATTGAACAGCCCCTTTATCCGCACGGCACGCGCCAAAGGCCTGCCCATGAGCCGCATCATCCTGCGCCATGCGTTGCGTCCTGCCATGTTGCCGATTGTTTCTTTCTTAGGCCCGGCATTCGTCGGCATCATTACCGGCTCCATTGTGATTGAAAACGTGTTCGGTATTCCCGGCGTCGGACAATTGTTTGTCAACGGCGCGCTCAACCGCGACTACGGCATGATTTTGGGTTTGACGATTTTGGTCGGCATCATGACCATTTTGTTCAACGCCATCCTCGATATTCTGTATGCCATTATTGACCCGAAAATCCGTTATTAATCCCATTTGCGCAAAGGCCGTCTGAAACGTTCAGACGGCCTGAAGAAAGAATAAAAAGCGAGAGAGAATATTATGTTATTCAAAAAGAAGCAGACTCAGGCCCTTGCAGAGGCAGCAGAATACGCCCAAGTACACGGTAAAAGCCTGTGGAGCGACGCATGGCGGCGTTTTAAACAGAACAAAGCGGCGGTGTACAGCATTATTATCCTGTTGCTGATTAGCATTTTTGTGATTGTGGCGCCATGGATTGTCCGCTACACCTACGACTTCACCGACTGGGACAATATGCAGATTCCGCCGTCCTTTTCTACCCATCACTATCTGGGTACGGATTTGCTCGGCCGCGATTTGCTGTCGCGTGCGGCAACCGGCGGACGTATTTCCTTGCTGGTCGGTGTGGCCGGCGCATTGGTGGCCGTTGTCATCGGTACGCTTTATGGCGCGATTGCCGGCTTTATCGGCGGTAAGCTCGATTCGCTGATGATGCGCTTTTTGGAGATTTTGAACGCGTTTCCGTTTATGTTTTTCGTGATTCTGCTGACCACATTCTTCGGCCGCAATCTGCTTTTGATTTTTGCCGCCGTGGGTTTAGTGTCTTGGCTGGACGTGGCGCGTATCGTGCGCGGTCAAACCTTGAGCTTGAAGCATAAAGAGTTTGTCGAAGCGGCGCGTGTGAGCGGCGTGGCAAAACGTAAAATCGTAACGCGCCACATTATTCCAAATGTTTTGGGCGTGGTGATGGTGTATGCCTCTTTGTTGGTGCCGGGCATGATTATGTTTGAATCCTTCTTGAGCTTCTTGGGCTTGGGCGTGCAAGAGCCGATGACCAGTTGGGGTTCGATGTTGCAAGAAGGCGCGATTTCGATGGAAGCCGCACCTTGGCAGCTGCTCGTGCCAAGTTTCTTCTTGGTAACCACTTTGTTCTGTTTCAACTTTATCGGCGACGGCCTGCGCGATGCGCTCGACCCGAAAGACCGCTAAACCACAACCAAAAGGATAATCAAAATGACAAAACAGTTACTGGTTGTAGAAAATCTGGACATCAATTTTGAATTGCATGAAAAGAACGTGCACGCCGTGCGTAATGTCAGCTTTAAAGTGGCAGAGGGTGAAACATTGGCTTTGGTCGGCGAGTCCGGCTCGGGCAAGTCTGTAACGTCTATGTCCGTTATGCGCCTGTTGCCTGAAAAGTTTGCCCGTTATGGCAAAGATTCGCGCATTACTTTTGACGGCATTTCCATTTTGGATGCCGATGAGAAAACCCTGCGTGATTTGCGCGGTAACCGCATCAGCGTGATTTTCCAAGAGCCGATGACCTCGCTCAATCCGTTTATGCGTATCGGTGCGCAGCTGATTGAAGCGGCGCGTGTGCACAATAAAAAGCTTGGCAAAAAAGAAGCAGGGCAGAAGGCATTGGCATTGCTGGAGCGTGTGGGCATCAAAGAAGCCGAGCGCCGCATGAAGCAATATCCGCACGAGTTTTCCGGCGGTCAGCTGCAACGCATCATGATTGCCATGGCACTCATCAATGAACCTGACTTGCTGATTGCCGACGAACCGACCACGGCTTTGGATGTGACCATTCAAGCCGAGATTCTCGATTTGCTCCACGATTTGCAACAGCAAATGGGCATGGCGATTATCTTCATTACCCACGATTTGGGTTTGGCGGAACACTATTCCAAAACCGTCTGCGTCATGCGTAACGGCGAAATTGTCGAGCGTGGCAAAATCAAAGAAGTATTTGTTCATCCGAAACACGAATATACTGCCGAACTCATCAATGCCATTCCAAAAGGCATGAAAGAGCCGGAAGAAAACAATGCCGGTGTGTTAATCGATGCCGATAATGTCAATGTTTCTTTCGTATTGAAGCAAAACTTTTTCGGCAAACCGCTCAAAACTTTTGATGCCGTCAAAGGCATCAGCCTCAAAATTAAAGAAGGCGAAACATTGGGCGTCGTCGGCGAGTCCGGTTCCGGCAAATCCACGCTGGGCAAAGCCGTCATGCAGATGCTGCCTTATACCGGCCATATTTCCTTTGAAGGTAAAGACCTGAAAAACTATACCGCCGAAGAGGCACGCCGTCTGAAATCGCAACGGCAAATTGTGTTCCAAGATCCGTTCGGTTCGCTTTCCCCGCGCTTGACCGTTGGCGAAATTATTGGCGAAGGTTTGACGGTTCATCATCCAGAGATGACCAAAAAAGAACGTATCCAGCGCGTTTTGGAAGTCATGAAGGAAGTGTCCCTGCCGCTTGACGCGCTCAACCGCTATCCGCATGAATTCTCCGGCGGCCAGCGTCAGCGTATCGCGATTGCACGCGCCGTTATCCTGCGCCCGAAATTCATTCTTTTGGACGAGCCGACATCTGCACTTGACCGCTCCGTACAATCCAAAGTGGTCGAACTTTTGCGCGATTTGCAGAAGAAATACGGCCTGACTTATATGTTCATCAGTCATGATTTGTCTGTTGTGCGCGCTGTCAGCGACAACGTGATTGTGATGAAGCAGGGCGAAATGGTTGAGTACGGCAGCGCGGATCAGATTTTCCACCATCCGCAAAACGACTACACCAAACGTTTGATTAACGCCGCATTTGATTTGTAGAAAAGGAAAAGGCCGTCTGAAAAGAAATTTTCAGACGGCCTTTACGGAATTCTTTGGATTTGAAAATAAAAAAGACTTGAATCATCAAGTCTCACATTTCATTTTCACTAGATAAAAAAATATCAAGAATGGCGGAAGCGGTGAGATTCGAACTCACGGAGGGCTATCAACCCTCGACGGTTTTCAAGACCGTTGCATTAAACCGCTCTGCCACGCTTCCATTCTTGAAGCCGTAATATTAATGGAACTTACGGCCTTTGCCAAGAGGTATTTTAGAAAAAATATCTAGGATTCTGTTTTTATTTAGATTGTTCTTCACGCATGAATACCCATTCGGCTTCGTTTGAAGCTGCTTCATTGAATGAATAGCCCTCGTAGTCGAAATTTTTGAGCATTTCAGGCTCGGTAATGCCGTGTTCTGCCGCGTAGCGCACCATCAAACCGCGCGCACGTTTGGCGTAGAAGCTGATGATTTTGTATTTGCCGTTTTTCTCGTCTTTAAAAATCGGCGTAATCAGGCGTGCGTTGAGTTTTTTGGTGTTGACGGATTTGAAATATTCTTGTGAGGCGAGGTTGATTAAGATATCGCTGCCGGCTTGTTTCAGTGTTTGGTTGAGCATATCGGTGATTTTATCGCCCCAAAATTCGTAGAGGTTTTTGCCGCGTGAGTTGGCAAAGGCCGTGCCCATTTCCAAGCGGTAGGGCTGCATCAAGTCGAGCGGGCGCAGTACGCCGTATAAGCCGGAGAGCAGGCGGACGTGTTGTTGCAGGTAGTCGATTTGTTCCGGTTTAAGCGTATCGGCGGCGATGCCTTCATAGACGTCGCCGTTGAACATAAATACGGCCTGTTTGGCATTTTCAGGGGTAAACGGCGTGTGCCATACGGCATTGCGTTCGGCATTGAGCAGGGCGATTTTGTCGGAAACATGCATCAGCTCGGCGATTTGTTGAGGGGCAAGCTGACGCAACTCCTGCATCAGGATTTCTGCTTCGGGCAAAAGGTCGGGCTGGGTAAAGCTGCTGACGGGGGAGGGGTCTTTTTCGTTGAGGTTTTTGGCTGGGGATAAGACAAAAAACATGATAATTTCGGCTTTGAAATGAATAATGTGTGGGATTGTAGGTTTAAAATCGGGGAAGAACAAGATGGAATAAACGCATTAATTGAATGCTTTTATTGAAACGTATTTCTGTTGAAAGTAAAATTCGAAGCTTCCACCCGATTCTGACATTTCTACTTGAGGAGAATATTATGTCTAAAACCATTATCCATACCGACAAAGCCCCTGCCGCGATTGGTGCATACAGCCAAGCAGTCCGTGCAGGCGATACGGTTTATATGAGCGGTCAGATTCCTTTGGATCCGGCTACGATGACCGTGGTCGGCGATGGCGACTTCCGCGCCGAAGCAGTGCAAGTATTTAAAAACCTGCAAGCCGTAGCCGAAGCGGCCGGCGGTTCTTTGAACGATATCGTCAAACTCAATGCTTATTTGACCGATTTGGCCAATTTTGCCGTGTTCAATGAAGTGATGGCTGAATTTATCGAACAACCTTTCCCTGCACGTGCGGCGGTTGGCGTGGCCAGCTTGCCTAAAGGCGTTCAGGTAGAGGCTGAAGCAGTATTGGTTTTAAATGCATAATTGATGTTTTCAGACGGCCTGGGCTGGGCTTGAGGCCGTCTGAAAATAATAACAATGGAAAACAATAATAATGGCACATTACGCAATCGGAGACATTCAAGGCTGTTTTGACGAGCTGACTTTGTTGCTTGCCAAAATCGGCTTTAATCATGGTACGGACACCCTTTGGCTGGTCGGCGATATTGTCAATCGCGGCCCGAAGTCCTTGGAAACCCTGAAATTTGCCAAAGAGCATGACAGCAGTGTGCAAATGGTTTTGGGCAATCATGATTTACATCTTTTGGCAGTCGGTTGCGGTGAAGGAACGCTTAAGCGCAGTGATACAGTTGAGCCGATTTTGACCCATCCCGATAGTCATGCCATGCTGGACTGGCTGCGTCATCAGCCGCTTTTGGTGCGCGGCGACAGGCATGTGATGGTGCATGCCGGTATTTTGCCGCAATGGTCGGTTGATAAGGCCGAAAGCCTTGCCCGTGAAGCTGAGGCTGAATTGCAAGGTAAAAAATACAGGAAATTTTTTGGTAAAATGTACGGCAACAAGCCGACCGAGTGGACGGATGATTTGACAGGCTATGAGCGCCTACGCATGATTATCAACGTCTTTACCCGTATGCGTGCGTTGACGTACAAAGGCGAATTGGATTACGAATATAAATCCACTCTGAAAAAAATGCCGCTTTACCTGCGCCCTTGGTTTAAAGCGCCCGATAGGCAGAATTTGGATTATATTACCGTGTTCGGACATTGGTCGTCATTGGGCTACGTTAATACCGATCAGGTTATTGCTTTGGATACAGGCGCGTTATGGGGCGGAGAGCTGACAGCGGTCAATTTGGATACCAATGAAGTGATACAGGTACCGTCGTTGGGCGGATTGGATTGGAAAACGGCATTGAAATAGTGTGGATAAGATGTAGGAAAACGTTGCGTTGTTTACACCACAGGTTGAGAAAAATAAGCCTACAAGACCTCAAACGGCGTATCGCCGTTCAAACTGCGGTGTGGCTTCACAGTGTTATAGAAATTAACAAAG
>NZ_JBQCVL010000012.1:0-44254 GCF_051958425.1 Neisseria sp. P0013.S005
TTTGAAATTGAAAAAGCTGAGTCCTGTCGCATACAGAACCCAGCTTACACAGAGCGCCTGAAAAGGCTTTTATGAGTATCCAAGATTTGGGGGCCAGTTCAAAGTTTTCAGACGGCCTTTAGTTCAAGAAGTCATACCAGAATTATTTGGCTGCTTCGGCTTTTTCGCCTTCTTTAGCAAAGTATTTGGCGTAAATTTTGTCGTATTCGCCACTTTCGCGTACTTTTTTCAGCGCATCGTTCAACATTTTGATGGTTGCTTCGTCGCCTTTGCGTGCAGCGATACCGTAGTTTTCGATGGTGAAGTCAGGCAGGGAGATGAAATCCAAGCCTTTAGTCGGGTTGTTTTTCACATAGTTGGCAATAACCGCGCTGTCGCTGACTACTGAATCCAGACCGCCGTTTTCCAATTCTTTGATAATCAGGGGAACGCTTTCAAAGCGAGCGATTTTCGGATTGTCGTTGCCCAAGAGTTTGGAAACGGAGAAGTCGCCGGTGTAGCCGGTTACCACGCCGACTTTGGCCATGTTTTTCAGGTCTTCGGAAGAGGCCACTTTTTTACCTTTTGGAACGAGGACAACTTGGGTAATTTCAAAGTATGGATCGCTGAAGAGCATGCTTTGTTTGCGGTCGTCAGTGATGGTTACGCCGGACATAACGATGTCGACGTCGCCGTTGTTCAAAGAAGGGAAGAGGCTTTCCCATGGCTGGTGTTTGAATTCGACTTTGAAGTTGCCGGCTTTAGCCATGGCGTTCATTAAGTCAACGTCAAAACCTTCTACTTTGCCGGTAGAATCCAAAGATTCAAATGGGGCAAACTCGGCATTAGAGCCGACACGGTACACTTTATCGGCAGGAGCAGAGGCATTGTCGCTTTGACCGCCGCAGGCAGTCAGGGCAAGGGCGGAACAAGCGAGGGCAGTGGCCAGCCATTTTTTCATGTTCATGATATGTGCTTTCTTAATAAAATGTTAACGGATAAAATCTTAGTTTAGCATAATTTTGCGAACATACTAGCCGAAATCAGTGGTCTTTTTCTCGGAAAAATGCGTAGGTTACGTCATGGAAGAGGTCGGTGTGCGGACTGTCTTCATAGCTTAATTCCGCCAACGCGTCTTCAAAGGCAAGCTGGATGGATTCTACGGCATCGTTGGCCATGTCGGAGGGTAGGGAGCGGATGAGGCCTTTGAGTGCGGTGGCGAGGACGTGGTTTTGCATACGCAAAGCGTCGTTGGCCTCTTCCAGATATTCGAGGCGTTGTTCGATGCTACTCATGATGTATCCTTGGGTATTAAATAAAATAGTGATTATATAGCGAATTAATATTAAAATGTGACGCTTGCGCCGGCTTGCCGGATATGTTCAACCATCGGCCGTATTTCAAGTGATTTTAGGTTTGAATGCGATTCACAATAAAAATGAAAAAACGAGATTATTATGGAAAACAACCGTCTTGACCCCACAGCCCTCGAGGAAGAAGACCTGAATTGGGAAAAACGCCTGGAAAGATTGCGTCAGGCGCGACAATTTAATACCGCGCCGACTCATGCGCCATTGGTCAAAAAATCGGACGAAGCTGTCGAAGCTGCACCCAAAACCGCGCCTAAAAAAGAATATAAACTGGATGCGGGCAATCGTGAAAAAGTGCTGGAAGAGTATTTGTACCGCTGGCAGTTGGAACACAATACTGCCCTTGCCGACGAGGGTGAAGCAGTGGAAACCGATGCGATGGTGGTTTTGCAGGACAACTGGTTGAGCGCGCAATCGGCATTGCAGGCCGAGGCTTCAGAGCGTCATATCGAATCAATCCGCACCGTTAGACTGAATCCGAAATCAGGTGCCGTAGATTTTGATGTGCCTGAAGTGGAAGAAACGGAAAAACCGGAAAATGATGATGCGCAAGTGGCTGAAGAGGCGGTTTCAGACGGCCTTGAACAAGAACCGGCCATCAATGTCCATATCAATGTATTGAACCCGCAAGCGATCGGCCGTCGGGAAGTATTCTGTGTTTCTGAAAAAGAGTTAACCGAGCGTCTGATTAAGCGTTTGCGTCCCCATGTGGCCGATGCGGTCAACGGCATGATTCGGATTGCCGTGCAAAAACAAATGGCCTTGTTCACTTACCAGTTGCAGCAAATGCTGAACGAGCAGGCGCCGGGCTTGGTGGAGGATGTGTTGGAACACAACGTCAAACGTATTTTGGACGATATGAAGACTGAAATGAAATATCGCCGTTGAGTATCCAGGCCGTCTGAAAAATTTCAGACGGCCTTCGGAGTAAATTTCCCTTAAAATTTTACGAAGCGTGTATAATAGCGGCTCACGTTTTCGTGATAAATATCCTTTCTAAATAGTTGATATGCCCGATGCAGAATCGGGCATTTTTTTTGAGATTGTTATGAATAAAAATAAAATCATTGTATTGCTGATTGCTTTGGTTGCCGTATTTGCCTATAACAAAATGCAAAACAAGCAGCCGGTACAATCGCAGAATCAGCAGAAAATAGAAGCTGTTCAAAAACAAAATAATGCGGGCAAAAAGAATGCCGATACGGCTCAGCAGCAAATCGGTTCGGGCAAAGAATCAGCCGAAGCGGTTTTGAAACAGGCGTTTGAAAACGAGCAAAGCGATATTCAGGTTGAGGGCGAGGGCACGGTATGGAAAACCCTGCCGGATGACAACAAAGGTACGCGCCATCAACGCTTTATCTTGAAGCTTTCCAGTGGTCAAACGCTTTTGGTGGCGCATAATATCGATTTGGCCGACAAAATCAAAGGCTTGAAAAAAGGTGATAAAGTAGCGTTTTACGGCGAATATGAATGGTCGGAGCAGGGCGGCGTTATCCATTGGACGCATCATGATCCGGCAGGTCGTCATGAAGACGGTTGGCTGAAGCACGGCGGACAGGTTTACCAGTAATTGTTCAGACGGCCTCCTGCTTGAAAGATGACAGGAATAAGCGCAAAATGTTAACAAATTAAACAGGCGTATTGTTTACTGCGCCCATCGAAACATACGGTAGATTGAAAAAAATGAGCAAAAAACTTCATCCTCAAACGCTTGCCATCCGCAGTGGCAAAGAGCAAACCGAATATTATGAACACAATCAGGCTCTGTTTTTGACCAGCAGCTTCATGTGGGAAAACGCCCAACATGCGGCTGATTTGTTTTCTAAAAAAATCAAAGGTTTTACTTATACCCGTACGGCCAATCCGACTACTGCCGCCTTTGAAAAACGCATTGCCGCATTGGAGGGCGCAGAGCGCGCAGTGGCCACTTCGACCGGTATGTCCGCGATTCAAGCAGCATTTTTTACCTTCTTGAAAGCCGGTGATCATGTTATTTCCAGCCGCAGTCTGTTTGGTACAACTGTCGGTTTTATCAATAACATCGTAACTAAGTTCGGCATCGAGGTCAGCCATGTATCGCCGGTTGATGTAGATGAATGGAAAGCGGCAATCAAGCCCAATACCAAACTGTTTTTCTTGGAAACCCCGTCCAACCCTTTGGGCGAAGTGGCCGACTTGGAAGCTTTGGCCGAACTGGCCCACAGCATCGGCGCGCTTTTGGTGGTGGACAACAGCCTGTTGTCGCCAGCCGGTTCGCAACCTTTGAAACACGGTGCGGATATTTCCGTGTCTTCCGCAACCAAAGCGATTGACGGTCACGGCCGCGTGATGGGCGGCGTGTTGGCAGGTTCGGAAGAATTGATGACGCAAGTTGCCATGTATTGCAATTCTTGCGGTTTGGCGATGTCTCCGTTTAACGCATGGCAGCTGTTGAGCGGCGTGGAAACCTTATCGCTGCGTATGGAAAAACAGTTTGATAATGCGTTAAAAATCGCCCAATGGCTGCAACAACAGCCGCAAGTCCAAGCCGTGTACTACACTGGTTTGCCCGACCATCCGCAAGCCGAACTGATCCGCAAACAGCAAAACGGCGGCGGCATCGTCATCGGTTTTGAAGTCGCCGATCAGGAAGCTGCATGGAAAATCGTGGACGGCGTAGAACTCTTTTCCCGTACTGCCAACCTCGGCGACGTGCGCTCAACCATTACCCACCCGTGGACAACGACCCACGGCCGTATGCAGCCTGAAGAAAAACTTGCTGCCAATATCCGCCCGGGCTTGGTGCGCCTGTCTGTCGGCTTGGAATACGTTGACGATTTGATTGAAGATTTGAAGCAAGTCTTGAACAAATAAGTTTAAAAAAGATATTTCAGACGGCCTGTTGCGATAAGGCCGTCTGAAGTTTATGAACACACATCTGAATCATACAAGGAAAGAATATGACTGAAGCAGAATTCGCCTCATGGGCAATGAAAATCCTACTGAGCGGCCTGATTATCTTTTTGGGCTTTATCGTTTGGAACTTGGGTAAAGAATCCAAAGCCGGCAAATTCGGCATTGCCATGCTCTTCTTGGTTTTGGGCTTGGGTGTGTTTGGATTCGTATTTAAAGAGTTGCTGATTAGCTTTTTGGTATTGCCGAAGTAAGCAGAACGTTTATAGATAGAACAAGGCCGTCTGAAAAATGTTCAGACGGCCTTTTGATTTGATGGTTTAAATGACGCCCAATTCTTGCAAGCCGCGCAGTACGCCGTCTTCATCGACACTTGGGCAGACGAATTGTGCGGCCGCTTTGGCTGCTTCTTCGCCATTGCCCATGGCAACGCCAAAGCCGACGGTTGACAGCATTTCCAAGTCGTTGAAGCTGTCGCCGAATGCCATCACTTTGCTCATATCAATGCCCAGTTTTTCCACTGCATGGGCGATGCCGCGTGCTTTTGAACCTTCTTTGCGCAGCAGGTCCACAGCATATTCATGCCAGCGGACGGTTTTGAAGCCGTGTTGCTGGATCAGCGGTTGCAGGATTTTTTCTTCTTCCTTATCCACAAAGACCAACATTTGATAAACAGGTTGTTTGCGGAAATATTCTTTGTCCGTCAGGAAATTGGGCAGGATATGCGATAAGCCTTCAGCAACGCGCGGCGAATGGGAGGAAACGGCAATTTCTTGGTTGTTGACAAAGGCGTAGTCTATTTTGTGTTGTTCAAGCAGGTTGATGGCGGTTTCGATGTCGGCAATGTCCAAGGGGTAACTTTGCAGGGGTTCACCGCGAAAGGAAATATATTGGCCGTTGATGGTAACGAGCATGTCGATACCACATTCTTGAATCAAGGCTTTGACTTTGGCAGGCATGGCGGCTTCCGGACGGCCGGTGGCAATGGCAGTCAAAATGCCTTTGGCTTTCAATGCGTGCATGGCTTGGGCAACCGAAGGACGCAGGGTATCCGTGTATTTGCGGTAGAGGGTGTCGTCGATGTCAAAGAAGATGATTTCAGGGTTGTTCATGGTTTACTCGTTGGGCTGGGTATACACAGCTTTCATTGAAAATTGTGTGAACAGCTTGTGTATAAATCGGTTTAGTATTTGATTGCTATTATAAAAATAAGTTCTGATTAAAATTTAGGCAGTTTTGTTTTGAGAATAAAGCGAAAAGTTATTCACAATAGGCCGTCTGAAAATTTGGTTTTCAGACGGCCTTGTTTTAAGCAATCAAACGGATATTTTCTTTGTCTTGCCTGAATTTGTTTTTAATCACGATAGGCAGGCTGCTGTCGAAATACCAGCTTCCATCAGGCAATGCCAACGCGCCGCCGGCGCAGAGCAGGGTAATGCTGTTTCCGGTCAGGGGATCGGTTTCGGTAATTTCAATTTCGTGTGCTTTGCCCCAATCGGTTACGGGGAGTAGGGCGGCAAGCTCGGTAATGCGTTGGTTTTGATGTTTGATACCGTTTGGCTGGCGGCAGTTGCCATTACATTTTCCGACGGCCTCGACAGGGCAGGGTTCGCCTTTTGCGTAGCTGGTCGGCAAAATATTGAGAGAATCTGGGCAGAGTTTGTGTTCTTGCGACCATTGCGTCAAAGCACGTTTGGCTGCTTTTTTGTGGGCAAACAAACCGTAAGGGCGCCAATTTCTGGTGCCGCTGTTTAACAAGACGATGCGTGCTTGAAGGCTGCCGTGTTCGTCAGCGATAAAGCGGACGGTAGAAAACGATGTGGACTTTTCAGACGGCATCAGTTGGTATTCCTGCATGGTCTGGGCTTTGAGCCATAATGTATGAAGCTGTCCGACTGCCGGAATAAAACGGATAGAGGCTGCGGCTTTGATGTACGGTGGCAGTTTTTTGCTGTGCAGCAGGGTGGCGGTTTCACTGTATGCGCGTTCGTGTGCTTCAATGGCTTGGGCTTTGCCGAAATGGTCAAGCCAAACCAATACGCCGTAACTGTCGGGCAGGGCATAGAGCTGTTGGGCAAGCGAATCAGGCAACCAAATGGGCAACATTTTCGGATTCATCAATACACGGACGTGTTCGTCCCATTGTTGATGATTTTTTTCTGCCAGACTTAATTCGAGATAATCACACAATGCGGCAACATCGGTCATAGCGCGGTGGCGGTTGGCCGTCTGAATGCCGGTGCGTTCGATAATACTGTCGAGACTGTGTTTGTAAAACTCAGGATACAGGCGGCGCGACAGTTGAACCGTACAGAGGGAGGGTGCGGCAAAGTCAGTATGGATACGGGCAAACTCGTGGCGTAGGAAGGTATAGTCAAAGCGGCTGTTGTGGGCAACAACCACTGCACCTTGCAATAGCGGCAACAAATCGGCTGCAATATCGACAAAGACGGGCGCGTTTTTCACCGTTTCATCATGAATTCCGGTCAGTCTGGCAACAAATTCGGGAATGCTGCGGCAAGGATTGACCAATTGCTCGTAATGTGTGGCGCGTCCTTGCTCAAAACGAACAAGGGCGACTTCCGTTATCCTGTCTTGATAGAAATTTCCACCAGTCGTCTCCAAATCCACCACGACCACAGGCCGTCCCAAACGGGAAAATGCTTCGGATAAGAGCGGCCAGCGTGCGAAATCTGACATTTTATTCTCTGTAAATTCAATAGCAAGTGCGCATTTTACACGCTGTCTGTAAGTTTTCCAAATAAAACGCTTGACAGTAAATAGCCCTCTCTTTATAATTCAAATCTTTCTTGATGCACCCGTAGCTCAGTTGGATAGAGTATCTGGCTACGAACCAGAGGGTCGGGCGTTCGAATCGCTCCGGGTGCGCCACAGAAAATCTCCGCGCCCATCGTCTAGCGGTTAGGACATCGCCCTTTCACGGCGGTAACCGGGGTTCGATTCCCCGTGGGCGTGCCAGTTTATAAAAAAGCGCAATCTGTTTCGGATTGCGCTTTTTTGCGTCTATCGGTTTTGAAATGATTTGAACCTATCTTTTATCTGCTAATGCTGGTTGGCGTTTGTCATAATCTACTAAAAGCATTTATTATTGCATATCTAATAATCATAATTTAAGGGAAAATGTTCATGGCGTGGCGGTTTGTGTTGCCTGCTTGGGTGGTGGGTGTAGTGCTTTCGTTTGCGTTGCCGTTTGTACCGCCATGGTGGGCTTGGTTGTCTGTAATCATTGGCGTGCTTGCGTTGTGTCGAAGATTTGCTGTAGCTTGGTTGGTGCTGGCCGTCTGTGTAGGCATGGTGTTTGGAGTGTGGCGGACCGGGCTGGTTTTGGCTGGTCAATGGCCTGTGGGGGAGGCGGCGGCTAAAGTTTTGACGGTTGAAGTGGCGGATATGCCGCGTGATGATGGTCGGCGTGTGCAGTTTGCGGCAAGGGCTTGGGATGAACGTGGGCAGGCATTTGATTTGATGTTGTCGGATTATCAGCGGCGTGATTGGGCGGTGGGCAGTCGGTGGTCTGTATCGGCGCGGGTAAAGCCGGTGATTGGTGAAGTGAATGTGCGCGGTTTGAACCGTGAAACATGGGCTTTGGCCAATGGCATTGATGGCATGGGTACTTTGGGACGCGACAGGAAACTCGCGCGGCAAGGCGGCGGTTTCGGTTTGGCTGATATGCGTGATGCGGTCAGCCGGAGTTGGCAGAGAACAGGGGATAAGTATCCTGAGTTTTCAGACGGCATAGGGCTGATGCGTGCTTTGAGTATTGGCGAGCAATCGGCGTTGAGGCCGCCTTTGTGGCAGGCATTCCGCCCTTTGGGGCTGACGCACTTGGTCAGTATTTCGGGTTTGCATGTGATGATGGTGGCGGTATTGTTTGCTTGGCTGATTAAGCGAATTTTCCGTTATTTGCCGTGGATTCCGGCGAAACCGCGTGTGTGGATATTGGCCGGCGGTGTTGCCGGTGCTTTGTTTTATGCGCTTTTGGCAGGTTTTTCCGTGCCGACGCAACGCAGTGTGTTGATGTTGGCTGCGTTTGCATGGGCATGGTGGCGCGGCAGTAGCGGCTCGGGCTGGACGGCGTGGTGGCAGGCTTTGGCTGTTGTTTTGTTGTTGGACCCGTTGGCTGTATTGGGCGTGGGAACGTGGTTGTCTTTCGGTTTGGTTGCTGCTTTGATTTGGGCTTCATCAGGCCGTCTGAAAGAGTCGGGCTGGCGTTTGGCTGTACGGGGACAATGGGCGGCAACGGTATTGTCGGTGGTATTGCTGGGCTATTTGTTTGCTTCGTTACCTTTGCTCAGTCCGTTGGTTAATGCGCTGGCTATTCCTTGGTTTTCTTGGGTGTTGACGCCGTTGGCTTTGCTGGGTTCGGTTTTCCCGTTTGAGCTTGTTCAGTTGGTAGCGGCATTTTTGGCGGAATATACTTTACGCGGTTTGGTATGGCTGGCTACGGTATCGCCTGAATTTGCCGTCGCAGCAGCGCCTGTACCTTTGCTTGTGTTGGCGATGATGGCGGCTTTGCTGTTATTGCTACCTAAAGGAATGGGCTTAAAACCTTGGGCATGTCTGGTTTTATTGGGTTTTGTGTTTTATCATCCTGCCAAGTTGGAGGAGGGAGTGGCAAGAGTTACCGTGATGGATGCGGGACAAGGTTTGTCGGTGTTGGTGCAAACGCGTAACCGCAATCTTTTGTTTGATACGGGAACGGAGCAAGTGGCGCAAACAGGTATTGTGCCGAGTTTGAACGCTATGGGTGTGCGCCGTTTGGACAGCCTGATTTTGTCGCACCATGATATTGACCATGACGGTGGTTTTCAAAGTATAGCGGCTGTCGGTACCGATAAGTTGCTTGCCGGACAACCTGAGTTTTATCCGAATGCAGAGTTTTGCCAAGAAGACAAATGGCGATGGGACGGCGTAGATTTCGAGTTGCTCAGGCCGTCTGAAAATACGGGCAAGGAAGATAACGACCAAAGCTGCGTATTGCGTGTCGTGGCAAACGGCAAAGCCTTGTTGATAACCGGAGATTTGGGCGTGAAGGGCGAGGCCGGTTTGATTGAGAAATACGGCAATGCGCTGTATAGCCAAGTGTTGATATTGGGACATCACGGCAGCAGCACGGCTTCGTCGGGCAGCTTTCTGCATACGGTTTCGCCGCAATATGCCGTAGCATCCAGCGGCTATGCCAATGCCTACAAACATCCGACCGTTGCCGTACAAAATCGTGTCCGCGCGCACGGCATTACTTTATTGAGAACGGATTTGTCAGGCGCGTTGGTATTTGCTTTGGGACAGGGCGATATATTTCAAGGCCGTCTGAAAAAGGATAAGTTTTATTGGCAGAAGAAACCGTTTGAGTAAAAAGGATCAAAGGTCGTCTGAAAGATTTTTCAGACGGCCTTAATATTTTTTATTAACGGGCATTATCCAAATTTTGTGTGAATCCAATTGTGGATAGTTTGGTTTGATATTTGATAATAAAGAATAAATTAATTTTGATGAAAAAATAGGCAGTTTAAAAATAGGGTAATAATCACAAAGTTATGAGTAATTATCGGCTGATGTTTGTTTTAAAGTTTAAGGCCGTCTGAACCTGATATTTCATGTTCAGACGGCCTTAAACTTATATAATATCCGACCTATCTGTTTAAAAAGGCAATCCCCATGAACACCATACGCACCAAAATTTGCGGCATTACCCGACCTGAAGACGCGCTGGCCGCGGCCGAATTGGGTGCAGATGCCATCGGGCTGGTGTTTTACGCCAAGAGTAAACGGGCAGTGAGTATTGAGCAGGCGCAGGAGGTTGTGAAAAACCTGCCGCCGTTTGTATCGGTGGTGGCCTTGTTTGTGAATGAAAACGAGCAAACCATCCGCGAGATTTTGCGTCAGGTGCCGATAGATGTGATTCAGTTTCACGGCGATGAAGACGATGATTTTTGCCGTCGGTTTGACCGCCCGTATTTGAAGGCTGTGCGCGTACAGTCCGCTGCCGATATTCAGACGGCCTGTGCCAAATTCCCGAATGCCCGCGCTTTGCTGTTTGATGCTTATCATCCGACCGAATACGGCGGTACGGGACAAAGTTTCGACTGGACCATGTTGCATGGCAATATCGGCAAACCGTGGATACTTGCCGGCGGATTGACGGCGGAAAACGTTGCCGAAGCGGTAAAAATCAGTGGCGCGGCGGCGGTGGATGTGTCCGGCGGCGTGGAAATCTCCGGCGGGATTAAGAGCAGGGAGAAAATGGCGGCGTTTATTCAGGCAGTAAAGGCCGTCTGAAATTTTGTTTGAATGAAAAACAACCGGAATACAGATATGCAAGAGCCAATCGTTGAGTCCCACCCCTTCGCAGCCTTGTTGCCCCCGCAGGCAACAGTCATGATGATGGGGACGTTTCCGCCTAAAGAAGAAAAACACGCGATGCAGTTTCATTATCCGAATTTTCAAAACGATATGTGGCGTGTGTACGGGCTGGTGTTTTTCGGCGATGCGGCGTATTTTCAAAAGCAGGGCGAAAAAGCGTTTGATGCCGATAAAATCAAAGCGTTTTTGAGTGAGAAGGGGATTGCATCCTGTCCGACCGTGTTGAAGGCAATACGCGAGCATGGCAATGCTTCGGATAAGTTTTTAAAAGTGATAGAAACCGTCGATTTGGCGGCAGTATTGGCGCAAATGCCCAAGTGCCGCCATCTTTGCACCACCGGCGGCAAGGCAACCGAAGTTTTGTTGGAGATTCAAGGCAGCGGCATGAAAATGCCGAAGACCGGCGAAACAGTACCGTTCCCCTATGCGGGGCGTGATTTGACTCTGACGCGCCTGCCTTCGACTTCGCGTGCCTATCCTTTGAGTTTGGCGAAAAAAGCGGCGGCATATCGGGCTTTTTTTGAAATGGCTGGATTGACTGTTTTTCAGGAGTAGAGCGATGGACCGTTATGAAATCTCTTTAATGACGTTTATGGCTTTGTGGTGGCTTTTTAATGTCGTCTCAGTGTGGCTGAAGGCCAAACAATGGCATATCAGGGTATTGTTGGGCGGAACGCTTTTATATGTGATACAAATATCTGCAGTCATTATGTCTGTTAACGGCCTCAATTGGATATTTTTGAACGTAAGCACTATAAATACCAATGAGTTGATTATTGCTTTACTGGTGCTTAACTTTCTGGGTTGTTGGTTACTGGCGCTGTGGCTCGGAATGTTGGCATTAAAAATATGCTTGAGAAACAAAAGCGAAGAAAAACATATTGCGCCGCCGTTAGGTACGGCATTGATTGCAACATCGAGCTGTACGCTGTTGTTTCTATTTTGTCTACTGATATTATTATTCAATTAGTTGCCGACAAAATGAATGGAAAACGGCTATAATTGCTGACAATTTTACTTTCAGACGGCCTTGTACTGAATCAGGCCGTCTGAAACCATAAAACGAACAAGGAAAAATTCCATGAAAAATTATTACGCTCCCGACGAGAACGGCTTTTTCGGCGAACACGGCGGCCTGTATGTTTCCGAAACCCTGATTCCGGCTTTGCAAGAATTGGCAGAAGCCTATAAAGCAGTGAAAGAAGATCCTTCATTTTGGGAAGAGTTCCGCCATGATTTGAAACACTATGTCGGCCGCCCCAGCCCTGTTTACCATGCCGCGCGATTGTCCGAGCATTTGGGCGGCGCGCAAATCTGGCTGAAGCGTGAAGATTTGAACCACACCGGCGCGCACAAAGTCAACAACACCATCGGTCAGGCATTGCTCGCCCGCCGTATGGGCAAAAAACGCGTGATTGCCGAGACCGGCGCGGGTCAGCACGGCGTGGCTTCTGCTACCGTCGCCGCACGCTTCGGCATGACTTGCGACGTGTACATGGGTGCGGACGATATCCAACGTCAAATGCCCAACGTGTTCCGCATGAAATTATTGGGTGCGAACGTGGTCAGCGTGGACAGCGGCAGCCGCACGCTGAAAGACGCGATGAACGAAGCCATGCGTGAATGGGTGGCACGTGTGGACGATACGTTCTACATTATCGGCACCGCCGCCGGTCCTGCGCCGTATCCGGAAATGGTACGCGATTTCCAATGCGTGATCGGCAATGAAGCCAAAGAACAAATGTTGGAAGCCATCGGCCGCCAACCTGATGTTGCCGTTGCCTGCGTGGGAGGCGGCTCCAACGCCATCGGTTTGTTCTACCCTTATATCGAAGAAGAAAACGTGCGCTTGGTCGGCGTAGAAGCCGGCGGTTTGGGTGTGGATACGCCAGACCACGCCGCGCCGATTACCAGCAAAGCCCCCATCGGTGTATTGCACGGTTTCCGCAGCTACCTGATGCAGGACGAAAACGGCCAAGTCTTGGGTACGCACTCTGTTTCCGCAGGCTTGGACTACCCAGGCATCGGCCCGGAACACAGCCACCTGAACGACATCAAGCGCGTCGAATACACCGTCGCCAAAGACGACGAAGCACTCGAAGCCTTTGATTTGCTCTGCCGTTTTGAGGGCATTATTCCTGCGCTGGAGTCCAGCCACGCCCTCGCATGGGCAGTCGCCAACGCGCCGAAAATGGGCAAAGACCAAGTGATTCTGGTCAACCTGTCCGGCCGCGGCGACAAAGACATTAATACCGTGGCGAAACTCAAAGGCATTGAGTTGTAAGCCTTATTGATTGAGCAGTAAAGGCCGTCTGAAAAAGCTGGATTTCAGTCTTTCAGACGGCCTTTGTTTCCATAATGATTCAGCGTAGTATTTTATCCGCGCAAACTCTATCAAGTGTCGGCGGCTAAGGAAATTTATCCTTCCAAACCGATCTTGTACGCTTTCTAAACCAATTATTCAAGTTATCCATCACCATGAAACATTTAGCAATCCATCTAAAACTATTGGGCATGGCGGCGTTTTGGGGCGCATCTTGGCCGATGGGGCGGATGCTGGGACAAGCTCTGCCGCCTTTAACGGGCGGTATGCTGCGCTTTTTGACGGCGGCAATCTTGCTTTTGGGCTGGCTGTTTGCACGGTATCGGTTGCGTACTTTGGCGGTTGTATCGCGCAAACAATGGCTTGGATTGGCATTGGCAGCGGCATTCGGCGTATTTGGTTTTACCGTATTGTCTATGCTGGGTTTGCAGCGGATTCCTGCTTCAAGGGCGACGGTATTGGTCACGTTCAATCCTGTGCTGACGATGTTTTTTGCGGCTTTGTTGTTTGGTGAGAAACTCAACGGCAAGATTGTGTCGGGTATGTTGTTGGCAGTGGCAGGCTCGATATGGGCGGTCACTCATGGCGAGATTGCGGCATTTTTGTCGGGTAGCGGCATAGGGTGGGGCGAAGTGCTGGTATTTTGCAGCCTTTGTTGCTTGGTTACTTATACGATGATAGGCAGGGCGGTGTTGCGGGGGATTGATGCGCTGACGGTCACCGTGGCTACTGCTTGGCTGGGTGCAATGATGTTGTTGCCGCCTGCGCTGATTTCAGACGGCCTGCCGTTTGGTATGCTTGCCGAAATGGACGGCAGGGGCTGGTTTGCTTTGATTGGCCTGTCTGTCGGGGCAACGGTCTTGAGCTATGCGTGGTATTTTGAAGGCGTGAAGACTTTGGGCGCAGGCAGCGCAGCGGCGTACATTACTTTGGTGCCGGTATTCGGCATTTTGTGTTCCGCTTGGTTTTTGGGCGAAGCATTGCATGTTTCCTTGGTTGCCGGCTGTTTGGCGGCGGTGGTCGGATTGGCGTTGATGCAGTACGGAAGACGTGCCGTCTGAAATAGGAAATATGTTATATAATAATGAGACTAATCAAACCATTGTTTTAAACATGTCTGAACATTCCTCCCTGCTCGATTTCGACCGCGCCCATCTGCTCCATCCCTATACATCCATGACCGACCCGTTGCCTGTTTATCCGGTTCGCCGTGCGGAGGGCGTGCATATCGAATTGGCGGACGGCACGCGGCTGATTGACGGGATGTCGTCTTGGTGGTGTGCGATACACGGCTATAATCATCCTGTTTTGAATCAGGCGGTTGAGGCGCAGATTAAGCAAATGTCGCATGTGATGTTCGGCGGTTTGACGCACGAGCCGGCGGTGGAGCTGGGCAAGTTGTTGGTCGGGATTTTACCGCAGGGGCTGGATCGTATTTTTTATGCAGATTCGGGTTCGGTTTCGGTGGAAGTCGCGCTGAAGATGGCGGTGCAGTACCAGCAGGCGCGTGGTTTGACGGCGAAACAGAATATTGCGACGGTGCGGCGCGGGTATCACGGCGATACTTGGAACGCGATGTCCGTCTGCGATCCGGAAACGGGAATGCACCATATTTTCGGCAGCGCTCTGCCGCAGCGTTATTTTGTCGATAATCCGAAAAGCCGTTTTAACGATGAATGGGACGGGGCGGATTTGCAGCCTGTCCGCGCCTTGTTTGAAGCGCATCATGCGGATATCGCCGCCTTTATTTTAGAGCCGGTCGTGCAGGGTGCGGGCGGCATGTATTTTTATCATCCGCAGTATCTTCGCGGTTTGCGCGATTTGTGTGATGAATTTGATATTGTGTTGATTTTTGACGAAATCGCCACCGGATTCGGGCGCACGGGCAAGATGTTTGCCTGCGAGCACGCGGAGGTCGTGCCGGATATTATGTGTATCGGCAAGGGTTTGAGCGGCGGCTATATGACGCTGGCGGCAGCAGTCACTTCGCAAAAAGTTACCGAAACAATTTCGCGCGGCGAAGCGGGCGTGTTCATGCACGGACCGACATTTATGGCAAACCCGCTGGCGTGTGCCGTTGCCTGCGCTTCGGTCAGGCTGCTTTTGTCACAAGATTGGCAGGCAAATATCCGCCGCATCGAAAGCATCTTAAAAGGTCGTCTGAAAACCGCATGGGACATTCGCGGCGTGAAAGACGTGCGCGTTTTGGGTGCCATCGGCGTGATCGAGCTGGAAAAAGGCGTGGATATGGCGCGTTTTCAAGCGGACTGCGTGGCGCAGGGCATTTGGGTGCGCCCATTCGGCAGGCTGGTGTACCTCATGCCGCCTTATATTATTTCAGACGACCTCTTAACCGAACTTGCCGACAAAACCGTGCAAATCTTGAAGGAACACAGCAAATGAAAGGCGTTTACTTCGTCAGCGGTATCGACACGGACATCGGCAAAACCGTCGCCACCGGTGTATTGGCAAAAAAATTGTTGCAGCAGGGCAAAAGCGTGATCACGCAAAAGCCCGTGCAAACCGGTTGCCAAAACATCGCCGACGACATCGCCGTCCACCGCAAAATCATGGGCATACCCATGCAGGAAGCCGACAAACAAGGGCTGACCATGCCCGAAATCTTCAGCTATCCGGCTTCGCCCCACCTTGCTGCCCGACTGGACGGCAGGGATTTGGACTTGGAGAAAATCCGTACCGCCACGCAAGAATTGGCGGCGCAATACGAAATCGTGTTGGTTGAAGGTGCAGGTGGATTGATGGTGCCACTGACGGAAAATCTGTTAACCATTGATTATATTCAGCAACAGGCTTATCCCGTCATCCTCGTTACCAGCGGACGGCTCGGCAGCATCAACCACACCCTACTCAGCTTCGCCGCGCTCAAACAATACGGCATCCAGTTGTACAGCCTGATTTTCAACCATATTCACGACAGCAAAGATGAAACCGTTGCCGGCGACACTTTGGAATACCTTAAAGGCCGTCTGAAAGATGAGTTTCCCGAAGCCAAATGGCAGGAGTTGGCCAAGACAGAGGTGTCAGATGGAGCTTGATATACCGCGTGGCACGCTTTGTTCGTATGCCGAAGCTTCAAGTCTTTTGTCGTCTAATGCTGAACATCTACTAACTGTTTCTTCGCTAACTGCCGCTCTGCGTGCTTCCGGCAAGGATTTTTCAGTTGAGCCTGTGTATTTGGGTTTGACGAAGGGTGCGGACAATAGCGATGAAATCTTTGTGCGCGATGTTTTGCTCAAACTGGACGGCGAAACAGTGATACAAGCCAGAAGCGCGTGCCGGCCGGATAGCCGTCTATGGACAGAATTATTGGATTGCGGAACGCAGCCTTTGGGCGAGCGCCTGTTTGACGGTACATTGCCGTTGAAACGTTCGGATTTTGAGTTTCTTCGTTTTGAAGATTCCGACCATCCATCTTTCAGACGGCCTGTTACCGCGCGCCGTTCGTATTTCGATTGGAATGGTGAAACATTGGAATTAACAGAATATTTCTTATTGAAATTAATAGATTTATACCGCTAAGGCCGTCTGAAAATAAAACCAATCACCGATGTTTGTCATAATTCTGTTATAATACAATAAATTAAATTGTTAAGATCTGTTTAATTTCAGACGGCAATAAATTATAATAAGAGCTAAGGCTCTAAAAAAGCCTTTCCTTCCGAATCGACACATAAACAACGACACATTACATCAATGAACATAAGGCGCTTTTTCCTACAATTTCTACCGCGTTACGCTGTCGGACGGATGGTGATATACGCCAAGCTGATGCGCGTCGACAAACCCATTGGCACACTGCTTTTGCTGTGGCCGACTTATTGGGCATTGTGGATTGCGTCTAAAGGCGTTCCTGACGCGGATATTTTTATTGCCTTTACCGCAGGCACATTTTTGATGCGCAGCGCAGGTTGCGTCGTGAATGACTTTGCCGACCGCAATTTTGACGGCGCAGTAGAGCGTACCAAAAACCGCCCGTTTGCCAAAGGTTTGGTTTCCAAAACTGAAGCGCTGCTTTTAACCGTTATGCTGTGTCTTATGGCGGCTTTATGCTTGGTGCCGCTTAACCGCTTTACTTGGCTGATGAGCCTTCCGGCCTTGTTCTTGGCCGTCACATATCCCTTTACCAAACGCTTTTTCCCGTTGCCGCAGTTTTATTTGGGGCTGGCATTTTCGTTCGGCATTCCCATGGCCTTTGCCGCCGTACAAGACCGAGTGCCTCCCGAAGCATGGCTGATGTTTACCGCCAATGCCTTATGGACGCTGGCTTACGACACCATTTATGCCATGGCGGACAAAGAAGACGATTTGAAAATCGGCATTAAAACTTCGGCAATCACATTTGGCCATCACGATATTACCGCCTCTATGCTTTGCCATTTTTGGTTTACCGTATTGATGGCGGTATTGGGTATCAAAATCGGCGCAACTTGGCCTTATTGGCTGGTATTGCCGGTAACCGTTTATTGGCAGTATCAGCAGTATGCCGCCATCCGTACGCGCGACCGCCAGTTGTGTTTCCAAACGTTTTTGGCCAACAACCGCATCGGTTTGGCGTGGTTTTGCGGATTGGTCTGCCATTATTTCTAGTTGTTTTTGGTTTCCAAACTGTTTTAAAAAACTAGGTTGAGGCCGTCTGAAAAAAGGGAAAAGGGGTATGCCGGACATACCCCTTTTCATTTGAAGTATAGTTTGGCTAGTGATAGGATTTTTATTTTAAATTCTATATAAACAAATAGTTGGATTATTTTTGGCTCGTTAAAAAATATCAAAAACAACATGGAAAATGTTAGCAGGGCGAGTGTAAATTACGCCTTCAGGATTGAGATTTGCACCGACAATCGGTACAATCCCATTGTTTTGCGACATTTAAAAGAGATACACATGAGCCTGATCGGCGAAATTTTACCTTTGTCCCATATCGTTTTGGATTTGGAAGTCAGCAGCAAAAAGCGTCTGTTTGAAGAGGCCGCACAGCTGCTGGAGAATGAAGCAGAATTACCGAATACCAACGTGTTCGACTGCCTGTTTGCCCGTGAAAAACTTGGTTCGACCGGTTTGGGGCAGGGGGTGGCGATTCCTCACGGCCGTCACGCATGCGTGAAAAAAGCCACCGGTGCTTTTATCCGCACCAAAGAGCCGGTTGCCTTTGATGCGCCCGACGGCAAACCCGTTTCCCTGATTTTCATCCTGCTTGTGCCTGAAAACGCTACCGGCGAACATTTGGAAGTCTTGTCCAAACTTGCCGGCAGATTCTCTCAAAAAGCCATCCGTGAAGCATTGATGGCCGCTACTTCTGCCGAAGAAGTACGTACACTCCTGAGCGAAGAGTAATTCATGCCCAGCATATCTGTCCGCCGCCTGTTTTCCGACAATCAGCACAAACTCGAACTTGCTTGGGCTGCCGGTAATTCCGGCGCGGACAACCGTATCGGTGTCGAAGCCGATAAACCCGTCTTGGCCTTGGTCGGCCACTTAAACTTTATCCATCCCAACCAAATTCAAGTTGTCGGCGTAGCTGAAGCCGAATATTTGCGCCGCTTGGAAACGGGCGAGCTCAACTATGATTTCGGCGAGCTTTTCGATATTCCCATGTCTTTGGTTATCGTCGCCAACGGCTTGCCGGTTTCGCCCAAATTGCGCGATTATTGCCATACCAACAGTATCCCCTTGCTGACTTCCAAGCAGGAAAGTCCGCACCTGATGGACGTTTTGCGGATTTATCTGCAACGTACATTGGCTACTTCCACCATCAAGCACGGCGTATTTTTGGATGTATTTGAAGTGGGCGTACTCATTACCGGACAATCCGGCTTGGGTAAGAGCGAATTGGCATTGGAGCTGATTTCGCGCGGCCACAGCCTGATTGCCGATGATGCGGTCGAACTTTTCCGTACCGGCCCGGAAATGCTGGAAGGCCGTTGTCCGCCTATGCTGCGTGATTTCCTCGAAGTACGCGGTTTGGGCATACTCAATATCCGCCATATTTTTGGCGAAACCTCTATCCGTCCGAAAAAAATCCTCCAGCTGATTATCAATTTGGTTCCGGCCGACGACGGATACATGAAACAACTCGATCGATTGAGCATCCGTACCGAAACAGCATCTATCCTCAACGTCAGCGTCCGTTCCGTTACCCTGCCTGTTGCAATCGGTCGAAATTTAGCAGTATTGGTTGAAGCTGCAGTGCGCAATTACATCCTTCAATTGCGCGGTAAAGACAGCACCAAAGAATTCCTCGAACGCCATCAAACACAACTCAAAGAAAACGAACAAAATCATGAAAATCGTCCTGATTAGCGGCTTATCCGGCTCAGGAAAATCCGTAGCCCTCAAACAACTCGAAGATTCAGGTTTTTATTGCGTTGATAATCTGCCTTTGGAAATGTTGCCTTCGCTGGTGTTGTACCATATTGAACGCGGCGAAGAAACTCAGCTTGGTGTCAGCGTTGATATTCGTTCCGGTATCAATATTCAGGAAGCGCAAGAGCAAATCCAATATTTGCGTAATGAAGGGCATCAAGTCGAAGTCCTGTTTGTTGAAGCGGAAGAGGGCGTTTTGGTTCGCCGCTTCTCAGAAACCCGTCGCGGACACCCTTTGTCCGGTCAAAACCTGACTTTGGTGGAAAGCCTGCAAAAAGAACGCGAATGGCTCTTCCCGCTTAGAGACATCGCATATTGTATCGATACGTCCAAAATGAACGCACAGCAGTTGCGTTATGCCGTGCAACAATGGCTCAATATTGAACGTGTCGGTTTGCTGGTCATTCTTGAATCCTTTGGTTTCAAATACGGCGTTCCCAACAATGCCGACTTTATGTTTGACATGCGCAGCCTGCCCAATCCGTATTACGATCCGGAATTACGCCCCTTTACCGGCATGGACAAGCCCATTCAAGATTATTTGGGTCAGCAGCCGTTGGCTCAAGAAATGGTTGATGACATCGACCATTTTATTAGCCGCTGGTTGCCGCGCCTGCAACAAGAGAGCCGCAGTTATGTGACGATTGCCATTGGTTGTACCGGCGGTCAGCACCGCTCCGTTTATGTTGTGGAAAAACTGGCCGAGCGCCTCAAAGGCCGTTACGAACTCCTTGTCCGCCACCGTCAGGCACAGAGCTTGGCAGGACGCTAACTTGCCGTTTCAGACGGCCTTAAAGGAAGAAACCATGAAAAAAATCAGTCTGACCGCATTATCCCTGCTTATCTTGACCGCCTGTGCAACAGAGCCTGTCACTGCTTACCGTTGGCACCGTACCGGCGCGAGCGAAGCCGAAGTTTCCCGCCAAATCAATACCTGCAAATCACAAGTTCAAAATGGAACCAAACGTGGCAATACATCCAAAACGTTTGAGCAATGTATGGATGAAGCAGGTTATTACAGCTACGAGCATGGCAACCTCTAAATCCTGATTGACCGATTATCCAAATACTGAGGCCGTCTGAAAAACAATGATTTTTCAGACGGCCTCAGATACGAATAGAAAGAATAAAAAGACATGGCTATCCAATGGTTTCCCGGCCACATGAACAAGGCAAAAAAAGCCATTGCCGAACGCATTAAAAGCGTTGATATGGTGATTGAGATGTTGGACGCGCGTATGCCTGCCTCCAGCGAAAACCCTTTGCTTGCCCAGTTGTCCAAAGGCAAGCCAAAACTGAAAATCTTAAATAAACAAGACCTTGCCGATCCCGAGCGCACCAAAGTTTGGCTCGAACATTACAACAGCCGCCAAGATACCCGCGCCATTGCGCTTGATTCTTCCGAAACCGGCGCGCATGGCAAAATTACCCAAGCCTGCCGCGCCATGATTCCGCATCGCCAAGGTATCGAGAAGCCGCTGCGTGTCCTGATTTGCGGTATCCCCAACGTCGGCAAATCTACCTTGATTAACGGCATGATCGGCAAAAAATCTGCCAAAACCGGTAACGAACCCGGTATTACCAAAGCCGAACAGCGCCTTTTCCTTGCCGACGATTTCTGGCTTTACGATACCCCCGGTATGTTGTGGCCGAAAATTATTGTTGAAGAAGGCGGCTACAACCTTGCGGCCGGCGGTGCAGTCGGACGCAACGCGCTGGACGAAGAAGAAGTGGCGCTTGAGCTTTTGGATTACCTCCGCCGCCATTATCTGGCCCTGTTGCAAGAGCGCTATCAAGCCGACAAAGATCCAAGCAGCCATTGGGACGATACTTCTTGGCTGGAGTGGATTGCCAAGAAACGCGGTGCGGTTTTGAGCGGCGGACGGGTCAACTACCAAAAGGCCGCTGAAAATATCCTGATCGATTTCCGCGAAGGCAAAATTGGCAGAATTACGCTGGAAACGCCAAACCAATGGGAAACTTGGCTGAAAAAAGCCAGACAGAAAGAGGCCGAACTTAAAGCCATTCGCGAAGCCAGAAAGGCGGAAAGAAAAGGGCAGCAGCCTTCAGCCGATTAATATAAAAGGCCGTCTGAAATCTATTTTCAGACGGCCTTTTGTTGGAATAGACAATTTAGAGGGCGGTACGGCTGAAGCTGTCCAAGGTTTTATCGGTTTGGATTTGGTTGAACTGCATGATGGTTTTGTCGCCTTGCTTTTCGTCCAATTCGATTTTTCGTACCAGCGTATCGCCGTTGATTTCGATACGGTTGAAGATCTGACGGGTAATGGCGGTTTTCGGAGTTAAGGTCAACGTCCATTTTTTCTCGTTGCCGTTTAATTTCAAATCAAATTGTTTTTCCAAGCCTTGGGTATTGCCGCCCAAAAGGTCGAGGAAGAGTTTGATTTGGCGGCTTTGGCCGTTGAGCTTGCTGGCGTTTGGGTTGACCCATTGGCTGCCGTTCCATTGCATGATGCCATCTGAACGCACGCGCAGGGTGGTTTCAAATGGTTTTTGCATTTTCCAGAGCAGGCCTTTTTGTGGGACAAGGGTAAAGCTGCCGCTGGTGGTCATGGGTTTGCTGAGGGATTTTAGCTGGCGTTGTTGGACAAAATTGCCTTGCACGTTTTGCGGTTTTTGCAGGGTTTGTGCCAATTCGGCAGGGGAAAATGCCCACAAAGCCGGAGCGCTGATGAGGAGAGTAAGAGAAAGAATGGTTTTTTTCATTGTGCTTCCATAAGGTCTGAGGCCGTCTGAAAGTTCAGACGGCCTTTTATTGCTTTAATTATAAGGTTGACAAGGCCTGATTAAAGGTTGCGCTTGGACGCATCGCTTGTGCGGCTTTTTCAGGATTGGCTGCGTAGTAGCCGCCGATGTCGACCGCTTTGCCTTGTACAGCAGAGAGTTCTTCAACGATTTTGGCTTCGTCGGCAGTCAAAGCTGCTGCCAATGGCGCAAATGCGGCTTTCAGTTCGGCATCTTTGTCTTGCGCTGCCAATTCTTGCGCCCAATAGAGGGTGAGGTAGAAATGGCTGCCGCGGTTGTCGAGTTCACCTGCTTTGCGTTTAGGCGATTTGTCGTTCAACAGCAGTTTTTCGGTGGCGGCATCCAGCGTGTCGGCGAGGACTTGGGCTTTGGCGTTGCCGGTTTTTTGCGCCAGATGTTCAAACGATACGGCGAGCGCGAGGAATTCGCCCAAAGAGTCCCAACGCAAGTGGTTTTCTTCGAGGAATTGTTGGACGTGTTTCGGTGCGGAGCCGCCCGCGCCGGTTTCAAACATACCGCCGCCATTCATCAATGGAACGATAGACAGCATTTTCGCGCTGGTGCCGAGTTCCAAAATCGGGAACAGGTCGGTCAGATAATCGCGCAGGACGTTACCGGTTACGGAAATGGTGTCTTCGCCGTTTTTCAGACGACCCAAGCTGAACTTGGCGGCTTCTTCGGGGGCGAGAACGCGGATGTCGAGGCCGTCGGTATCCAGTTCGGCAAGGTAGGCTTTGACTTTGGCGAGCAGGCTTTTATCGTGCGGACGGTTTTCGTCGAGCCAGAATACGGCGGGCGTGTTGCTCAGACGGGCGCGGTTGACGGCGAGTTGTACCCAGTCTTTAACCGGAGCGTCTTTGGTTTGGCACATACGCCAGATATCGCCGGCTTCAACGTCGTGTTGCATCAGGACATTACCTGCTGCATCAATGACTTGAACTTGGCCGTCGGCTTCGATTTCAAAAGTTTTGTTGTGTGAACCGTATTCTTCGGCTGCTTGCGCCATCAGGCCGACGTTAGGAACGGTACCCATGGTTGTCGGGTCAAATGCGCCGTGTTCGCGGCAGAAGTCGATGGTTGCTTGGTAAACGCCGGCGTAGCTGCTGTCAGGAATCACGGCTTTGGTGTCTTGCGCTTTGCCGTCTTTATCCCACATACGGCCGGAGTTACGAATCATCGCAGGCATAGAAGCATCGACGATGACATCGCTAGGAACGTGCAGGTTGGTAATGCCTTTGTCGGAATCGACCATCGCCAAATCAGGGTTGGCGGCGTAAACGGCGGCGATTTCGGCTTCGACGGCAGCGCGGGTGTCCGCATCCAGTTTGTCCAGATTGGCAAGCAGGTTGCCGAAGCCGTTGTTGACGTTGACGCCTGCGGCAGCCAGTTTGTCGCCGAATTTTTCAAAGACGGGTGCGAAGAATACTTTGACGGCGTGTCCGAAGATAATCGGGTCGGACACTTTCATCATGGTGGCTTTCATGTGCAGCGAGAACAATACGCCTTTTGCTTTCGCATCTTTTACTTGTTCGGCAAGGAAGGCGAGCAGGGCTTTTTTGCTCATCACGGTCGCGTCGATGATTTCGCCGGCTTTCAGGGCAACGGGCTCGCGCAGCTCTTTTTTGTTGCCTTGTTTGTCGGTGAACACGATGGATACGGAAGTCGCATCGGGTACGGTAACGGATTGTTCGTTATGGAAAAAGTCGCCGCTTTGCATGGTGGCAACGTGGGTTTTGGAGTCTTTCGTCCATGCGCCCATGCTGTGCGGATGTTTTTTCGCAAAGTTTTTCACTGCCTTAGGCGCGCGGCGGTCGGAGTTGCCTTCACGCAGGACAGGGTTTACCGCGCTGCCTTTGATGCGGTCGTAGCGTTCGCGTACGGTTTTTTCTTCATCGGTTTGAGGGTCGGCAGGATAGTCGGGAACGGCAAAGCCTTTAGACTGCAATTCTTTAATCGCGGCGGTCAGTTGAGGTACGGATGCGCTGATGTTCGGCAGTTTGATTACGTTTGCATCAGGTTGTTTCACCAGTTCGCCCAATTCGGCAAGCGCATCAGGTACGCGTTGCGCTTCGGTCAGGTATTCTGGAAACGTCGCCAAAATACGGCCGGAGAGAGAGATGTCGCTGGTTTTGACTTCGATACCGGCATGGCGGGTAAACGCCTGCACGATTGGCAATAGGGATTGAGTGGCCAATGCAGGAGCTTCGTCGGTGTAGGTATAGATAATGGTGGATTTAGTCATGGGATTATTCTCTATGTAGGTTAAGTTTTTCTTTTCGGGCACATCGCGAGATGAAACGTGCTAAGCCTATTATGGCATATTTCGGCGGATTTGGTTGTTGTTTTGATGTTATTGTTTTTTAAGTTGCGGAAAAGAAAAAGGCCGTCTGAAAAGACGACCTAAATATTAAGGACTTATCCGATAATCAAAACGGCATTGCTGCCGCCGAAGGCAAATGACGAGCTGGCGGCAATGCGTTTTTCAGACGGCCAGCGGCTGTTTTCGTCGGTCAAAGCGATGTTTGGTAGCTCGGAATCGGGTACGTTGTCCCATTGTTGCGGTGGTAGTTTGCCTTCCGGATTGTATTGGCAGTTGGCCATCAACCAGGCAAATGCGGCTTCGATCGCTCCGGCTGCGCCTAAAGTGTGACCGGTGGACGGTTTGGTTGAGGTGCAAAGGGTGTGGCTGCCAAATACTTCGGCAACGGCTCGGCTTTCCATGCTGTCGTTGTGTTGCGTGCCGGTACCGTGCAGATTGATCCAGCCGATGTTTTCCGCTTTCAAACCGGCTTTATCCAAAGCGGCCTGAAAAGATTGTGCTGCACCCAAACCGTCGGGGCGGGGCGAAGACATATGGTAGGCATCGCTGCTTGCACCATAGCCGAGCAATTGCATTTCGCCGTCAAAATCGGCATCGCGCGTCATCACGAAAAATGCGGCCGCTTCGCCGATATTGATGCCGTTGCGGTTGGCGGAAAAGGGCTTGGCGATGCCGTCTGAAAGCACTTCCAAAGAGGCAAAACCATTAATCGTCAGCGGAGAAAGCGTATCCGCGCCGCCGCAAATCACGGCATCACACAATCCGGCACGAAGCAGTCGGGCTGCGCTGATGAGCGCGCGTGCGCCGGAAGTGCAGGCGGTGGAGACGGTATAGCGCAAGCCGTCCAAACCGTAAACTTGGGTGATAAATTCGGAGGGCGAAGCCATGGTGTGTTGCTGCTGTTTGAACGGAACATCCGTCCACTCACCACCTTGGACAACGTGTTGGAACAAGGGAATATTTTCGTCTGCGCCACTGGTGGACGTACCGGTAACGACAGCAACCCTTTCTTTACCGTAACGGGCAATGGCTGTCTGAATCAGTCCGTCTATTTGCGAAAGCGCGTGCAGGATAAGCTGGTTGTTGCGGCTGCGATGCGCTTCGGGAATGTTGTCGGGCAGAGGCATCAGGGTTTCTTTGACTGCACCGAAAGCATGCGTTTTGCCTTTTACCCATTGGTCTGAAAAAGTCAAGGGCGTGTTTTCAGACGGCCTAAGTAAGGCATCGGCATGAACTTGCAAGCCGCTGCCCAATGCGCTGGTCAGTGCCGGACGGCTAAGATAAACAGGAGTATTCATGGATTAGTCTTCTGCAATCGGGCTGACCGTCCAGAAAGTTTGGTCGGGGAAGCCGATAAGGAATTGTTCGGAATGATGGGCGACACACCACAAATCACGCTCGCGATAGCTGAATACCGCACCTTTGCCATCAGGGCAGAAGCCTTGATTAGTGGCATTTTGTTGACGGGCTTCAGGGTAAAGCGTGGCGGCGTGTTCGGCGGCCAAAAGCGGCAACAGGGCGGCAAATAGTCGGCGCGAAGCGGCATTGGGCATCACAAAACCGTCGTTTTTCCAGCCTTTGGTGCTGACCGATTGACGCGATACCGGCGCACCCAGTGCATCGGTTTGGACAAAGCGGATGCCGTCTGAATGAGGCTCGACTGCCAAGAGATTGGTTTGAACGGTCTGCCCCGCCGCATTGGTCTGCTCGAGTTTAAACCATTGGCCTTCTTTGGAAAGCGGCGGCAGCGTTTGCGGATGGGGGAGCGAGGTCATGCATGCGGAAAGCAGCAGTGCGGCAAGCAAAGGGATAAATCGCATAAGGTTTTATCTATCGGTCAAAATATTTAATGGTGTGGATAAAGTTTCAGACGGCCTGTTCTGTTTTCGGGTTTGGCCGTCTGAAAGGCATTCGTCCTTATTCTACCTTCAAATCGCCCACCAATGCGGCAAGTGTGGATAAGCGTTGCTCGGATTTTTCCACGAATGGATTGTCCGTATCCCAAGCGTAGCCTGCCAGAATAGATGAAATCATGCGGCTGATTTCAGGGCTGCGGTTGGGCGCATAGATGGCGTTTTGGAAGCGGAAATCGTACCAGCCGGTTACATAAGTGCGGAACGCGTTCACGCCGATCATCAGTTGGTCGGCAAATTCGGTTTGCCAATCTGCGGCTTCGCCTTTGAGCTGTTTGCCCAGTAAATCGGCAGCCAGTTTGGCAGAGTGCAGGGCAATGGTCACACCGGAGGAGAAGACAGGGTCGAGAAATTCGGCAGCATTGCCCAAAAGGGCGAAATGTTTGCCGTATAAGGTTTTCACGTTGGCGGAGTAGCCTTGGATAGAGCGGAATGGGAAGTCGTTTTCCCAAATGGCTTTATCCAAGATTTCCGCCAGCATCGGGCATTCGTACACAAATTTTTTCAACACGGTTTCTGATTCGCCTGCCAGTTTGTCGGGTGTGCCGACAACGCCGATGGAGCAGCGGTTGTCGCCGAAAGGAATCAGCCAAATCCAAACATCGCGATGTTCAGGATGCGTGTTGATCAGGATTTTATTGCGGTCGAATTTCGGGCTGGTGATGTTGTCGTCGATATGTGTGAAGTGGGCTTGGCGCGGAGGTAGCTCGGACGGGCTTTCCAAGTCCAAAAGGCGGGGCAGGACACGACCGTAACCGCTGGCATCCAAAACAAATTTGGCGGTCAGTTCATAGTTTTCGCCTGTATCGGTCGCAACGCTCAAACGTGCTACATCGCCGCTGTTGTCAAACGCGGTTACACCATATCCGAAGCGGACATCGACGCCTTGTTTTGCCGCTTCATCAATCAGGATTTTGTCGAAGATGCCGCGGCGCACTTGATAAATAGTACCGGGGCCGTCTGAAAATTTTTCAGTAAAGTTGAAATCTGTGTAACGGCTGCCCCATGAAAACGCCGCGCCGTCTTTAAATTGAAAGCTGGGCTCGGCATGCACTGCGTCGGCAAAACCGGCTTCTTCCAACATTTCCATACAATGCGGCAACAGGCTTTCGCCGATGACAAAGCGCGGGAAATGTTGTTTTTCCAATACGCAAACTTTAAAGCCTTGTTTGTTCAGCAAAGCAGAAGCAACCGAACCTGAAGGGCCTGCGCCGATAACGGCAACGTCAAATTCTACAGACATTTGAAAATGCCTTTGATTTTAATGATAAATAATGTTTAATCCGTCGCCTGAAATTTTTCAGACGGCCTTTTGCAATTTGGCGATAGAAGTTGAAACAAAATATCGCTTCAATTTCAATCGTCTTCATCTTTTGTCTAATTTTTCAACAATGTGCCTGCCAGCCAAATATTGAATGCCACGCCGATGGTAACCGTCATGCCGAACGCGGCAACGGCGGGTGTGCTGCTGATGGCGAGCAGGGCAAAGGAAATGGCTGTCGTCGCGGCGGCAAGCAGCATACCGCCTAATTTTGCCGGGGCGCTGTGGTGTGCAGTAGCGGCATAAACGGCATAGTCCACGCCGATGGCGGACACTAAAAGCAGGCCGAACATGGCAAACAGGCTGACGGGAATGCCTGCCAAACCGAGTACGGCAATGGTGCAAATGGCCGCAGCCAGCGGTACGACAAGGATTTTGCTGCCGCGTTTGAAACCAAACATTTTCCACAAGAGCAGCCATGCCAACGCATAGGAAGCCAGTTTCAACCATGCGGCCTGATTGCGCGTGTGGTGGAACAGCTCATTTAAGTGGGCGCGTTTGTCTGCCCAGTGTACGCCGGAGACGTGTTGCGCTACGGCGCGTACGGCGGCTTCATCGGTCATGCCGTTCAAACGCACGACGGCAGCAAAACGGCCTGGTTCCACTTCGCCCAAATACAAGGAACGCCAAGCTTCTGCCAAATCGGTATTCAGGCCGTCTGAAAGCGACAATGGTTGCGTATTGGCAGCTTGCAGCAGAGCATCGCGCACGGTTTTGCGCGGAATACCGATTTCTGTAAGTGGTTTCCAGCTATCAGGCAACTTAGTCAATTCGCGCAGGCGGTTTTGCAGTTTTTGTTGTTCCGTTGTTGGCAGGATGAATTGGTCGGGCGATTGGATGCCGGACAGTTTGCCTTGCGCGATTAAGGGCTGCAGGGAGCGGCTGAGTTCGGCGGTTTTTTTCAACAGGGCATCTTCGCTTTGTGCTTCGGCCACCAAATATTTGCCGCCAAAATCTGTGCCGCTCAACTGGCCGATTTGTTGTACTTCGGTCAACATCGCGGTCGGCATATTGACCCATTGACGGATGTCGTCACGCCAGTCGCTGCGCCACAGTCCGACTGTCAGCAAAATTCCGCCCACGATTAACCAGCCGCGTTTGTGCAGGCGGTTTTTCAGGCGGCCTGACAAGGAATAGAGCTTTTCGGTTAATGCGGCAAAAGGCACGGTTTTGGCACGGTAGCGGTGAAGCAGCGGCGGCAGCCATAAAACGGTGGCACCAAACGCGCCAAATAAAGCGAAGCCTGAAAATACCGCAGTTTGGCGTAATACAGGTAAAGGAGTGAACCACAGCAGTGCGTAGCCCAAGACGGTAATCGTCAGGCTGACGGCAAAACTCGGCAAGACATGTTTCATTGCCGATTCAGCCTGCCAAACGGTCTTTTCAGACGGCCCGAATACCGACGGAGCAAGCCAGTGCAATGGAAAATCTACCAACATACCCACCAGGCTGGTGCCGATGACGATGGTCAGGATATGCACTTCGCCGAAGGTTAATAGCGCAACCGCCAATCCGGTCAACATACCGGCTGCCAGTGGCAAGGACAGCAAAAATACCCGGCCGCTGCGGAAGACCCACAACAGCAGCGCAAAGGTCAGCCCAAGCCCGACCATGCTCATCAGTCGGCTTTCTTTTTCTGCGGCTGCTTTGGATACGGCGGCGAACAATGCGCCACCTGCGCTTAAGGTTTCCGCGCCGTTTTCCGAAGCGATTTGACGGCTTTGCGTCATCAGCGGCAAGAGGGCATCGTTGCCGGAAAATTGATCGCCGCCGGCGAGCCGTCCGCGTAAAAATACCCAAGTTTTGCCTTTGTCTTCGGCAAACAGCATGCCGTTATTCATGTCCCACTGCAAACGGCTTTGTGGATTGGCTTTGTCGGCAACAAAGCGTCCGAAGCCCAGCCAGTCTTGTTCTAAAGACAAAGGCGAGGGGGCGGCAAACGGATTGGCCGCGGCTTCTGCACGCGCTTGAAAATAGGCTTGCGGCTGCTCAAACAGCAGGCGTATTTCATCTTGCGGCAAAACCGCCAAGCTCAGTTTCTGCATATCTGCCCGCACTTTGTCCAAATTCGGCGTAATGCTGCTGTCGACTTGTTCAAATACGCCGCTTTTGCGCCATGCGTCGGCAATTTGTGAGGCCGTCTGAAAAGCGGTTTCGGCATCGGTACTGCCTGCAAGCAAAATGACTTGTGAATTGAGCTGCGCTTCTGCGGCTTTATCCGCGGCCGTCAGTAAGGCATCGGGTTGCTGCTCGCTTGGCAACAACGCGGTCAAATCGGTTTGGATGCGCGCTTGTGAAGCAAAGGCATAAACCAAAAACAGGGTAAGAAACAGGATAAGGGCAGTATAGAGGCGGTTTAGGAGGCGAAGATTCATCGTTCAGACGGCCTTTTGCAAATGCTGCTGTTGGGGTGTGGAATAAGTAAAAGTGCAGTAAATTAAATCAGATTATTATTATTTTGTCAGTTGTTAGATAGTTTGCCGGTCGGTTAAATCATTGGGCTTGAGCGAACCGAAAAACTGCCATTGCAGGGCGATGGCTTTTCCCTTCCAAACGCAGGCAAGTGCCATCGTATCCGCCAAAATCACGCTTGTGCCGTGCCAATCGGTTTGCTTTCCTGCGCGTAAACCGACGGGTTGCCCTGAATCGAAAACATAGCCGACCGATTTCATGTCTGACGGGAAATCCAAATTCGCCGCTTTAATCAATGCTTCCTTGAAACACCACAATCGGTAAAACGTTTCAGACGGCCAGTTTGCCGTTTCCAAGTAGTCTTGTTCTTCCTGTGTGCAGACCAAAGCCGACAACGCTTTGAAATCGCGCGGGCGGATAAATTCGATATCGACTCCGGCTGTTAAGGACTGAGGCGCGCACAATAAAGCGGCAAAGCCTTGGCTGTGGCTCAGCGATACAGTCGCTAAATCGGTTTGCTGTTTTAACGCGCGGCTGACTTGCCAGTCTTGACGCTGCGCCAGTTGCGGCGTGGCAGCCAAACGTTGGGAATCGGCTGCGTTTAGAGACGCATGGTCGTAGCAGGCGGCAAAAGACGGATCGGCCAGCAGGCAGTGAAGGGGTGTTGTATCCATAAAATAGAAAAATGCCAAACTTCATATTGAAGTCCGGCATTTTTGACATTGCTTAGTGGAAGCTGCCTTTCAAAACCACACGGCTGTTGAATGTAGCGATGTGGCATTCGTACTCGTTACCGCCTTTGGTTACTTTGTCAAAGTAGCTAACCAGATGAACGGATTTGGCTTTTTTACGAAGTGCAGTGCTTTGGAAGCGTTTAACCGCGCTTAAGAATGCGCGTTGGCAGGTTTCATCAGGGGTTTTGCCGACTGAGTTGGAGATTTGACGGGAAGTCAAAGTCGCGCCGGACGTACTGCCGTAGTGAACGCGGATGCTAGGATCCAAAGCGGATTTGGCTTCGGCAGAGTTCAAAGCCACATCGACTTTACACATATAGATATCGTTTTGACCTTTGCCATTGACTTTATAGCCTTCACCCATGCTGCGGCAGGCAGAACCGGCTGCAGTTGTTTTTTGAGTAGAAGTTTGAGAGGAGGAAGTAGATGGTTGGGAATTGCCGGATTGTGAGCAGGCGGCAAGCATCAGGGCGGATACGGCAACCAAAGCAGAAAAACGTAACATACGAACTCCTTTGTAATAATGGGCGTAGAAAAAGTTTACAGAAAGCAGAATCATTTTAACATATATGAAAGAAGTATAAAAATAGGGTTATGCAAAAAAATATTATATTTTTATTTAAATGATTTCATGGCGTTAAGAAAGTTTGAGGCGGTAATGCTTGACGAAGGAAGGGAGAAAGCGTATATTGCGGTCTTCCTTAGGAGTAATGGCTGAGAGGCTGAAGGCACTTCCCTGCTAAGGAAGCATGTGGGGTCAACCTGCATCGAGGGTTCGAATCCCTCTTACTCCGCCAAATATGAAAGACACCGTTTATACGGTGTCTTTTTTATTATCCGGAATTTCTTGAAAACCAAGGCCGTCTGAAAGTATGAAATGAACGATTTGATTATTCTAAACAAGCCTTATGGCGTGATTTGCCAGTTTTCTGCACATGAAAAACATCAGTGTCTTAAGGATTTTGTCGAGAAACCGGGATTTTATCCGGCCGGACGTTTGGATACGGACAGCGAGGGTTTGTTGCTGCTGACCAATAATGGCCGTTTGCAGGCGCAGATTGCCGACCCGAAATTTAAGCAGGTTAAAACTTATTGGGCACAGGTGGAGGGTTCTCCTGATGAAGCCAAATTGGATTTGATGCGCCATGGCGTAGATTTAGGTGATTTTGTCACCCGTCCGGCCGAGGTCAGGGTATTGGAAGAGGGCGAAGCGGATGTTTTATGGCCACGCGTGCCGCCGATTCGCGTGCGCAAATCTGTGCCTGATTTTTGGGTGGAAATCAAAATTTTGGAAGGGAAAAACCGTCAAGTGCGAAGGATGACGGCGAAAGCAGGCTTTCCGTGTTTACGCTTGGTCCGTGTGGCAATAGGCCGTCTGAATCTGTTTGATTTGAATTTGGAATTGGGACAATGGCAGTTTGCGCCGCATCGTCCTTAAATAGGATGAATAAAGGCCGTCTGAAATATTCAGACGGCCTTTTGTTATGGAAAAATCAATGATGTGAATGACCGATTTGGAAGGTTAAAGTAGTGTAGTTCGCCTGTTTTTGGCACACGCTTTGATCAGGGAAATCGGCTTTGTGTTCTACGCTGGCTTTCCAGAAACCTTGGCGCAATGGAATGATGCTGACTTCGCCTTTGTCATCGGTGGTATCAGAGAAGGCTTGGGCTTCGGTTTTATGGGTTTTGCTGCGGTCGCTGGTGTCGAAGCCGTCAAATGTAGCGGTAACGGTAGCGTTGGGCAGCGGCTCGCCATTGAAGAGGACGCGGACTTTGAAGCGTTCGCCGACGTGGATGTTGGCAGGGTTGTCCAAAGGTACGATTTCTAAATGTTGGCCGACTTGCTTGGTGATGATGGCGGTATCCGCACTTTCATGGCCGACATTGACAATGTTTTTACCGAACATACGGGTTTGCTCGCAATAGCTTGCATCAGGCATTTCTTTGATGCTTGCCTGCTTCCAGCCCGCGCTGTTTTTTGACCAGAAAGTCGGTTGGTATTCGGCGGTTACCAAGTAGCTGCCGTCTTTGACCGGCAATTTGCTGCGGTATTGGTAATTGTATGTGCCTTTTTGAATCATGTTTTCTTTGCCTTTTTCAGTCACCAATTGCATGGGTTTGCTGAAAATGTGCAGGCGGTCTTTGGCGATCGGCTCAAGCTCCGGGAATTCGCCATAGCCCAATTCGGCTTCAAGGTATTCGCCGCCATGTGTGTGGGCGGTTTCAACCCAAACGCGATGTGCGTGTGCGGCAGTGCTGAACAGGAAGGCGGATGCGATAAGCAAAGCAGTGTTTTTCAAGATTTCTCTCCGATTTTCGATGTGTAGAAAAGATAGAATAAATCGTTCGTTATAATATAACAAAATTATTTAAATTTAAAGAGAGGCCGTCTGAAAGTTTTCAGACGGCCTTTTAGTTGATTGTTTTTTGAATCAGATTATCGAAACGGTTTAGTCCCCATCACGACAAACGTCAATCGCTTCCTGCAAACTGCTGACGCCGTATATTTTCAGGTTTGGAAATTCTTTGGCATTGCGCGGCATATTGGCTTTGGGAACGATGGCGCGTTTGAAGCCGAGTTTTTCCGCTTCTTTGAGCCGCTCTTGTCCGCGTGCAACAGGGCGGACCTCGCCGCTTAAGCCGATTTCGCCGAATACGACGGTTTTTTCAGGCATGGGGCGGTTGCGGAAGCTGGAGAGCATGGCGAGGATGACGGCTAGGTCTGCGGCAGGTTCGCCGATTTTGACGCCGCCGACGGCATTGAGGAATACGTCTTGGTCGAAGCAGGCAATGCCGCCGTGGCGGTTGAGGACGGCGAGCAGCATGGCGAGGCGGTTTTGTTCGAGGCCGACGGTGAGGCGTTTGGGGGTGAAGCCGTGTGCATCATCGACCAATGCCTGAATTTCGACTAAAAGCGGGCGGCTGCCTTCCTGCGTGACCAAAACACACGAACCGGGCGTGTCGTCGCGGTAGCTGGCGAGGAAGATGGCGGACGGGTTGGACACGCCTTTCAAACCGTTTTCGGTCATGGCGAACACGCCCAGTTCGTTTGCCGCGCCGAAGCGGTTTTTGATGGCGCGTATCATGCGGTAGTTGGAATGCTGGTCGCCCTCGAAATACAGTACGGTATCGACCATATGCTCCAGCACGCGCGGGCCGGCAATCGCCCCGTCTTTGGTAACGTGTCCGACCAGTATCATGGCGATGCCCATTTGTTTCGCCATACGGGTCAGTTGGGCGGCACATTCGCGTACCTGCGACACGGAGCCGGGGGCGGAAGTGATTTGGTCGGAATACATGGTTTGGATGGAGTCGATAACGACGACTTCGGGCTGATGCTGTTTCAACGCCGCTTGAATCGCTTCCATGCGGATTTCGGCAAGCAGGTTCACGCCTTCGGTGGGCAGTTCCAAACGCTGCGCGCGCAGGGCGACCTGTTGGGCGGATTCCTCGCCGGAAACGTACAGCACTTTGCGGCTTTGTGCCATTTTGGCGATGGTTTGCAACAGCAGCGTGGATTTGCCGATGCCGGGGTCGCCGCCAAGCAGGATGACCGCGCCGTCGACCAAACCGCCGCCCAATACGCGGTCGAGTTCGCCCATGCCGGTCGGATTGCGCGGCACTTCGGTGGCGGTTACGGCGGAGAGGGATTGGACGGTCGAAGTGTCCGCCGCCCAAGATTGGAAACGGGCGTTTTTCGGCTCGGGCGCGGCAAGGCTTTCCTGAAGCGTGTTCCACTCGCCGCAATGCGGGCATTTGCCTTGCCATTTCGGGGAAGTGCCGCCGCATTCGGAACATTGGTAGATGGTTTTGGGGGCTTTTGCCATGATGTTTTCCCTGTGGAATATTTGATGTGTGAAAAGGTCGTCTGAAAACTGATATCGTTTTCAGACGACCTTTTTTATTGAGAAATAACAGGTTTATTTTTTGCTGTCTTTATCTGCATCTTTTTTCGGTGCAGGTTTTTTCGCTGCTAAGCCCAAAGATTTTTGCCATTCGGCTGGATTTTTCACCAAGTCCAGGGCTTTACGGAGTTGATCGTCTTTGGCCGGATTTGGAATGCGGCGGCTGGAGATGTCTTCGTCTTTGTCTTTTTTAGACTTGTCTTTATCGGCTTTGGTTTCTGCGTTGGCAGGTGTTTCAGTGCTGCTGTTGACGTCTTGGCCGCCCAACGGATTGCCGATATGGCCGACCAAATCGGCTTCGCGGCTTTCAAAGGCGCGGTCTTTGTCTTTGACTTCAACGTCAGGAACAATGCCTTGCGCCTGAATCGAGCGGTCGTTTGGCGTGTAGTAAAGGGCGGTGGTCAGTTTGACTGCGCTGCCGCCGGAAAGCGGAATCAGGGTTTGCACTGAGCCTTTGCCGAAACTTTGTGTGCCGACGACGACGGCGCGTTTGTGGTCTTGCAATGCGCCGGCAACGATTTCGGAAGCGGAGGCAGAGCCTGCGTTAATCAGGACGGTCATAGGAATGGTTTTCAGCTCGGCAGGTAATCCGGCCAACGGGTCTTTGCCGCTGGTGGTGATGTAGTCTTCGGCAGTTGCTTTGAGTATCATGCCTTCTTTTTTGTTGCGGCCTTTGGTGCTGACAACGGTTACGTCAGGTTGCAGGAAGGCTGCGGATACGCCGACTGCGCCATTGAGTAGGCCGCCCGGGTCATCGCGCAAGTCGAGGATGATGCCTTTGAGCGGGCCTTTGTTTTCTTTGACAAGGGCTTGTGCGGCTTCGTTGAGCGCGGCAACGGTGCGCTCTTGGAATTGGGAGACGCGGATGTAGCCGTAGTCTTTTTCAAGCAGGTGATGGCGTACGCTTTTGACTTTGATGATGGCGCGGGTCAGGTTGACGACGATGGGTTTGTCGGCATTTTTGCGTGAAAGGGTCAGGGTGATTTTGGTACCCGGTTTGCCGCGCATTTTTTTGACGGCTTCGCTGACGGTCAGGCCGCGCGTAGAGGTATTGTCGATTTTGACGATGAAGTCGCCGCTTTTCACGCCGGCGCGTTCTGCCGGAGTATCTTCAATCGGGGCAACGACTTTGACGAAGCCGTCTTCTTGTCCGATTTCCATGCCCAGACCGCCGAATTCGCCGCTGGTGGATTCTTTCATTTCGGCATAGCCTTTTTTGTCCATATACTCGGAATGCGGATCGAGATCGGACACCATGCCTTTCATTGCGCCTTCAAAGAGCTCGGCGTCGGGTTTGTCTTGGTAATAATTGGCTTTGATTTGGCCGTACACTTCTGCCATGGTGCGGATGGTTTGCACGGGCAGGGCCTCGTTGTCTTTTTTGTCTTTTTCGGCGGCAAAACTTTGTACACTCAGACTGAGGGCGATGCCGCTAAACGCGCCGAGAGTGTAGATTGCAACTTTTTTCAAAGTGGATTTTGTTGACATTCGTTTGACTTTCTTTTTGTGTACGGTAAGCAAAGTGGTTTTTGTTTTCTCTGAACCCGTTGACTTTATGTGATTTAAACGCTTGGAACAATAAGTTTAAGGTAAAAGTTTGTTGTTTAATGTGCTGAACAGGCGTGAAAATCGTGTTTTATTGTAGTTTATGATGAAATTCAGACGGCCTGAAGGGGAAAACTCACTCAGGCCGTCTGAAACATCAGTTAATCCAGGAAAGCGGATTCATGACTTGTCCGTTGTAGCGGACTTCAAGGTAAAGGCCGGTTTCGCCCGACGGCAAAGTGCCGCTGGTGCCAATCTTGCTGCCGGCATTGACGGCGTAGTTTTGGGCGATGTCGATTTCGTTTAGGCCGGAGTAAATGCTGACATAGCCGTCACCGTGGTCGAGGACGACTACTTTGCCGTAGCCTTCAAGTTCGCCGGCAAAAGTAACCGTGCCTGAGGCAATGCTGCTGACCGGAGCAGGAACGGTATTGTAGAACACGCCTTTCCAAACTTCGCCATCGCCGCGGTCTTGACCGAACAGGCCTGCCAATGTGCCGTTGACCGGTTTTTTCAGACGGCCTTGCATACGGCTGAAGCTGTTGGCGTTGCTGACGGTAAAGCCTTGGGTGTTCGGGGCTTGCAGTTTCATGTCTTCGTCAGTGAGCGTGGACATGGCGGCGCGTTCGGCTTCGGCTTTTTGTTGGGCGGCAGCCTGCTCTTTGCGGGCTTTTTCGGCGGCGGCCAAACGGGCTTCTGCGGCTTTTTTACGTGCTTCGGCTTCGGCTTTGCGTTGCTCGGCTTTGCGTTTTTCCAAATCTTTCAAGAGATTGTTGAGGCGTTGCTCGTTTTCTCTGTGGTTGATTTTCTTTTGCGCTTCTTTGGCCATTTGCGCGTTTTGACGGCGGCTTTCGGCTTGTTCTGCGGTATTGGTTACGCCTTGTTGACGTAACGAAGCTTGGATATTGGCTTGCAGTTTTTTCAGGTAAGCCAATTCATTGTTGATTTTTTGCTCTTGCGCGGCCAGCTCTTTCTGTTGTTTTTCCAAGTCTCTCATGACTTGGTCGTTGGCGTTGTTGATATAACGCGTGTAACGCAGGAAGCGGGTCTTTTGACCGGCATCGGCGTTTTTCAGGAAGAGGGCGACCGCGTTGGGCTGGCTGTTTTTATAGTTGCCGGACACAAAGCGCGAAATTTGGGCGCGCGTGTTGGAAACTTCGGCTTTCAACTGGTTGGCATCGGCATTAAGTTTTTGGAATTTTTCCCATGCGTCGCGTTGTTTGCGGTTGATGCCGGAGAGGTTGTTGCGTGTTTGTTGCAGCTGTTTGAGCGTGGCATTGACATGGATAATGAAACCCTCGTTGCGTTTGGCAAAGGATTTTTTGGTTTCCATATCGTTGGCGGCGGCAGTTACGGCTGCTTTGAAATCGTTTTCGGCTGAAGAAGCGGCTTTAGGCTCAACTTTAGGCTCGGCTTTTTTGTTTTGCTCTTTGGTTTTTGTGTCTTTTTTAGCGTCTTTTTTGTCTTCAACAGCTTTTTTAGCAGGCTCTTTGGCTTCTTTAGCGTCGGCCTTTTTGTCTTCGGCTGCTTTTTTTACGGGCTCTTTGGTTTTTTTGCCGTCTTTTTTATCCTCGGCCGCTTTTTTAGCAGGCTCTTTAGCTTTGGTTTCCTTCGTGTCTGCTTTTTTTACGGGTTCTTTGGCTTTGCTGTCTTTTTTATCTTCAACAGGTTTCTTGTCTTGTTCTTTGGCTTTGCCGGATTTTGCGGCTGCGGCTTTTTTGTCTTTTGCCGTTTCTTTAGGCTCTTCGGCTTTGCGGTTGGCCTTTTTATTGTCGGCAGCTGCTTCGGCGGATTTAGCCGTTTTGTTTTTGGCTGAAGCGCGTTCGTTTTTGTCAGAGGGTTCCTTCTCTTTGGAAGCTTTGGCTTTAACCGCTTTTTTGTCTTCCTCTTTTTCTTTTACCGCTTGTTTTTTTGAGGTTTCTTTTTTTACATCTGCCTTAGCGGCTTCTTTCTCTTTTTTTATGGGCGCAGTTTTTTTGACGGCGGCCGCTTTTTCTTTCGGCGCGTCTTTGGCAGCATAGGTTGGCAGGGAGAAACTGAGCAACAGGGCGAGAATGAGGGGTTTGTAACGCATGGTTCGATCTTGCTATCAAAGTAGGAACAATAGGACGGATTATACTGTCTGTCAGGCCGTCTGAAAATAATATCGGGTTGCAATATGGACGAACGGTCTTATATAGTAACGATAGAGTGGGCGGACAGGGTTTAGTCTGCCTGGAAACTGACAGTCTGCATCGACAGGATATTATGAAAAAATGTTTATTAGTAGTGTTGGGTGCCATGGTTTTGGCGGCTTGCGGTGACAATACCGATAAAATCGGACGCGCCAGTACGGTGTTTCATATGCTGGGTAAAAACGACCGTATTGAAGTGGAAGGTTTTGACGATCCTGATGTGCAGGGGGTTGCCTGTTATATTTCGTACGCGAAAAAAGGCGGTTTGAAAGAAACGGTCAATCTGGAAGAAGATGCCAGCGACGCATCGGTTTCCTGCGTGCAAAGTGCGGAAGTCATCCGTTATAACGAGGCTGCGGTTTTGAAACCGCGACAAGTGTTCAAACGCAGCGCCAGCATAGCATTTAAGAGCCAGCAGATTATCCGCTATTACGACCCGAAACGTAAGTCTTTCGCTTATTTGGTGTACAGCGATAAAATCGTTCAAGGCTCTCCGAAAAACTCTTTGAGCGCGGTATCGTGTTTTGCCCATGCGAAAACCGATACGCCGGTACCGGCAGGCGGTGCGGTTTACGGTGCGTGCGTGGTGGACGCGCCGGTTGCCGACGGACAAAAATAATAAAATCAGCTTATAGATTAAAAGAATATGAATTTAGCCAACCATTTCCTGATTGCCATACCTCATATGGACGATCCGTTTTTTACGGATACGGTTATTTATGTGTGCGAACACGATGAAGAAGGTGCGCTGGGCATCATCATCAACAAGCCTTCGCCGATTACCATGGACATGATTTTCGCCGCCGCAGATCGCAATATCCCGTTGCGCCTGCAACATGAAAACGTGATGATGGGCGGGCCGGTTCAGATTGAGCGCGGCTATGTCGTGCATACGCCGATCGGCCGCTGGCAAAACAGCATGGTGGTAACCGATAACGTGGCGCTGACTTCTTCGCGCGATGTGATTGAAAACTTGTCTAAAGAAGGTGCGGTTGATAAGGCTTTGATCAGCATTGGTTATTCAAAATGGGGTAAAGGGCAGTTGGAACGCGAGCTGGCAGAAAATGTTTGGCTGACCGTCCCTGCGGACGAGCATATTCTGTTTGATGTGCCTTACGAACTCCGTTATGCCGCCGCTTTTGAAAAATTGGGCGTCAATCCGAATGCCTTGGTTTCAGGAGTCGGCCATGCCTGATGCACCTAAAGGCACGGTTTTGGCCTTTGACTTCGGCGAGGCGCGTATCGGCGTGGCGCAGGGGGATGCCGAGTTGGGCATGACCCATCCGTTGGCAACGGTAACTGGCAACAGCAATGATGAAAAATTCGAGGCTATTGCCAAGCTGGTCAAAGAATGGCAACCCAAGTATTTTGTGGTTGGACTGCCGACACATACCGACGGCACGGAGCATGAGCTGACCCGTTTGAGCCGCAAGTTTGGCCGCCGGTTGCACGGACGTTTTAATTTGCCGGTTTATTGGGTGGATGAAAAGATGTCTTCCCTATACGCGGAAAGCCTGCTTGCTGAAGCTCAAGTATTTGGCCGAAAACAAAAATCCGTACTTGACCAAGTAGCGGCGCAGGCGATTTTGCAAGGGTTTTTTGAAGGTGGCGCGGCCGAGTATTTCAATGGCCGCGAAGAATAGCATTATTCATTATAAAGGCCGTCTGAAACCGGGTTTCAGACGGCCTTTGTTTTGTTACGGCTTGGGGATAAAAGAAGTTTAGTTTGGTTAAGCCTGATTTTTTCCAGTGCAAATTTTGCTACACTCCGTTTTCTTTTTTAGACACAAATACAAGGAAAAAGTCATGGCACTCATGGATAATCTTTTGAATGCGGCTACTCAAGTGTTGGGTGGCAACAGCGAAAACGGCGCACAAGGTTCTCTGACCGATATGGCGATGGATTTGGTGAAACAACAAGGCGGCGTGGGCAACCTGATCAACCAACTGCAACAAGGCGGTTTGGGCGATACCCTGAGCAGCTGGGTTTCCAACCAATCCAGCAATCTGCCTGTGTCCGGTAGCGATCTGCAAAATGCTTTGGGCAGCGATACGGTAAACCAAATCGCGCAAAAATTCGGCGTGGATGCCGGTCAAGCAGGCGATTTGTTGGCAAAAGTATTGCCTGACTTGGTCGATAAAGCCACGCCTAACGGCACGGCTCAAGATGCGGATGGCTTCGGCTTGGACGACATCGCTTCTATGCTGCTGAAAAACTTTATGAAATAATGAGTTGAATCATTTGATAAGGCCGTCTGAATCCGTTCAGACGGCCTTATAACTTTTGGTTCGCGGTAAATAACCAATAAGTCTTTTTCTGATGAAGGCGGATGGCTTATGATGGGCACTTCATTTCACCAGATAAGAAGGTTATACACATGTCCCGCTTGACCATACACACAGTTGAAACCGCTCCTGAAGCTGCTAAACCACGCGTTGAAGCCGTATTGAAAAACAACGGCTTTATTCCTAACCTGATCGGCGTTTTGGCCAATGCGCCCGAAGCTTTGGCGTTTTACCAAGAAGTTGGCAAGCTGAATGCGGCCAACAGCCTGACTGACGGCGAAGTTGAAGTTATTCAAATCATTGCTGCCCGTACCAACGAATGCGGTTTCTGCGTTGCCGGCCACACCAAACTGGCTACCCTGAAAAAACTGCTGTCCGAACAATCCATCAAAGCCGCACGCGCATTGGCTGCAGGCGAGTTTGACGATGCCAAACTGGGTGCTTTGGCGACATTCACCCAAGCCGTTATGGCGAAAAAAGGTGCGGTATCCGATGACGAGCTGAAAGCTTTCTTTGATGCAGGCTACAACCAACAGCAAGCCGTTGAAGTCGTCATGGGCGTTGCTTTGGCAACCTTGTGCAACTACGTCAACAACCTTGCCAAAACTGAAATCAACCCTGAATTGCAGGCATTTGCCTAATTTCATCAAAGGCCGTCTGAAAATTCAGACGGCCTTTTAGTAAAAAGCAAGGGATATCCTTGTTGCCAAGAATAATTCATGAGTAGAACCATCTACGCTTCAAACCTTATTCAGAGGAAAAAATCATGACACGCGAAGCTTTACTGAACAATGTTGCCGCACTCGTTAAAAGTAAGCTGAAACCATTGGTGGACGACATCGACCGCAAAGGCCTGTACCCGAAAGAATTTATGCTGGAATTGGGCAAAATCGGCGGTTTTGCCGCGACCGGTACGGTTGAAGAAGGCGGTAACGGTTTGGGTTTGGCAACGCAAATCGCCGTATTGCGCGAAATCGGTAAAGAATGCGGCGCCACTTCGTTCAGCGCATGGTGTCAGGCGGCTTGCGCGTGGTATCTGCACCAATCGCCCAATCAAGCAGTTAAAGACAAATATTTTGCCGATATTCTGCAGAGCAAAGTTTTGGCCGGTACGGGCATGTCCAATACCGTTAAACACCTTGCCGGCATTGAAAAACACAACCTGCAAGCCGAGCGCGTCGAGGGCGGCTACAAAGTCAACGGCGCTTTGCCTTGGGTATCCAATATCGGCGAAGACCATATTTGGGCGAATACCGCCCAAGTCGGCGACAGCTATGTGATGTTTATTACCGGCGGTCAATGGGAAGGCGTTACCCTGCAAGATTGCCCTGAGTTTTGCGGTTTGGAAGGCACGCGCACTTACAGCCTGAATTTTAAAGACGTGTTTATTCCCGATGAAGATGTGATTGCTACGCCTGAGCAGTTCCAGTCTTATATTCCAACCATTAAAGCCGGTTTCATCTTGCTGCAAATAGGTATCGGCGCCGGTGTGATTGACGGTGCGCTTGACATTATCCGCATAGCCAATGTAGTGAACGCGGAAGTGAACGCTTACCTCGACCACAGCTACGATGATTTGAAAGCCGCGTTGGACGGCGCATGGGCGGAAACCGAACGCCTTGCCGATAATGCATGGAACAATAAACCTGATACGTTGGCAACTTTGAAACTGCGTGAAGCCGCTGCTGTATTGGCACTGAACGCCACTCAATCTGCCGCATTGCATGCAGGCGCGAAAGGTTATCTGATGCGCAGTCCGGCGCAACGCCGCGTCCGCGAGGCCATGTTCGTCGCCATCGTAACACCGGCCATCAAACACCTGCGTAAAGAAATCGCCGCTTTGGAAGCAGCGCAATAAATTCAAAATATCAACAATAAAACACACGAAAGGCCGTCTGAAAATACGGTTTCAGACGGCCTTTTAAAATAGAAGGAACACAAAATGGCTCAATATATGTGCGGCCCTTGCGGCTGGATTTATGACGAAGACCTCGGCGACCCTGAGCACGGCTTGCCTGCCGGAACCAAGTTTGAGGACATTCCCGACGACTGGAAATGCCCTGAGTGCGGCGTAGGCAAAGAAGATTTTTATCTGTTGGATTTCGTGATATAACTTGGTTGATTTAAAAAGGCCGTCTGAAATTTCAGACGGCCTTTGTTTTATCGGCGGTATAAAGCAACCATGGTTTCAGCCGCTTTGACGCAGCTTTCCACATCGGCAACCAGAGCGATGCGGACGTAGCCTTCGCCCGGATTGCCTTGTTCGGTATTGCGGGCGAGGAAGCGGCCGGGCAACACTTGGATAGCGGCTTTTTGCCACAGGTTGCGCGTAAATGCTAAGTCGTCGCCATCGGGAACTTTCAGCCAAATGTAGAACGACGCGTCAGGCAGTTTGACATCAAACGCCTGTTGCAAAATAGGGATGACGCGGTCGAATTTTTCTTGGTAGAGGCGGCGGTTGTCAATGACGTGTTCTTCATCGTTCCAAGCGGCAATGCTGGCGCGTTGGACGGGAATGCTCATCGCGCTGCCGTGGTAGGTGCGGTAGAGCAGGAAGTTTTTGAGCAACTCGGCATCGCCTGCGACAAAGCCGGAACGCAAACCGGGGACGTTGGAGCGTTTGGACAGGCTGGTAAACATAATAATGTTGCGCGTGCCGCGTCCTAATTGCGCCGCAGCCTGCAGGCCGCCGATTGGTTTGTTACCGTCAAAATAGATTTCGGAATAGCATTCGTCAGAGGCAATAACGAAGCCGTATTTGTCTTGCAAATCAAAAATTTCTTTCCAGTCTTCTAATTGCAGGACGCTGCCGCTCGGGTTGTTGGGCGAGCAGACGATCAGGACTTTGGTGCGCCGCCATACGTCTTCGGGCAGACTGCTCCAATCAGGGTTGAAGCTGGGCGCCGGACAGTTGGCAAAATGGATTTCGCCGCCGCCCAAAATAGTCGCGCCTTCGTAAATTTGATAGAAAGGATTGGGGCTGATAACGACCGGTTTGGGGCCTTCTGAAGCCGGATTTAAAACGGTTTGGATAAAAGAGAACAAAGCTTCCCGGCTGCCCAATACCGGCAAGATTTCATTGTCGGGATTGAGGCTCAAACCATCATAACGGCGGCCCACCCATTCGGCACAGGCTTGGCGCAGTTCGGGCAGGCCTGCGGTCAGCGGATATTTTTCCAGTTCGTGCAGGGAGGCGGTTAGCGCGTCGGTGATGACTTTGGGCGTCGGGTGTTTCGGCTCGCCGATTTGCAGATGAATGGGCGTTACACCCTCGGGTGCATCAATGCCTTGCATAGCTTCACGCAGGCGGGCGAAAGGATAGGGTTTGAGATGGTTCAATAATGGGTTCATGATGTTTCAGCCGGATAAATTCAGGCAACAATCTTAGCATTTTTTAGATAGATTGGGATAAAAAGGCCGTCTGAAAACAGGGTTTAAATGTGAACTGCACCCCAAAAGTTGGACACACCCCCTTCAACTCACAAGGTGCAGTTTTTTTATGAGCAAATATACATTACACTTCAAATACCAAGCCGTACTCCACTACCTGCA